>NZ_CP039964.1:2400000-2520000 GCF_005234135.1 Pseudorhodobacter turbinis | reverse complement strand
ACAATCCAAAATCACCAACGCACAAAGGGAAAAGTTAACAAATTTAATCCCAACACAACCAAAATCAACAACACACAAACAACCAAAGACACGAATCAAACCCACCCCGAGACGTGAAAACGGCCAAAATGTCAGGCTCAACCATAATTCCGCTCGACGTTTACACTTCGTAAACCATTGCCCCGCTAGCTAATGGTTAACCAAAGTTAACGGGAGCCGGACCAATGGTGGCACGCGCCTTTACAGTCGCATTCGAGGGAATCGAGGCACGCAGCGTCGAGGTGCAATGCGCGCTCTCTCCCGGCTTGCCTTCCTTCGGTATCGTCGGCCTTCCGGACAAGGCAGTCTCCGAGGCCCGCGAAAGGGTGCGCGCAGCGCTGTCCGCGATGTCGATCGCCCTGCCCTCCAAACGGATCACTGTAAACCTGTCTCCTGCCGACATCCCCAAGGAAGGCTCCCACTTCGACCTACCCATCGCATTGGCCTTATTAGCGGCGCTAGAGATCATCCCCCGTGACGCGATCGAGAACACAGTTGCGCTTGGGGAATTGTCACTCGACGGCAGGTTGGTCCCCGTCGTCGGCGCGTTACCCGCCGCCATGGCCGCCGCCGAAGCCGATCGCAGCCTGCTTTGCCCGCGTGCCTCGGGGCCCGAGGCGGCTTGGGTCGAGGCAACACAGGTGCTTGGCGCGGCAACGCTGGATGAGGTCATCCGCCATTTCACCGGTCAGGCCCCCATCACCCCGGCCGAGGCAGGCGAGGTTGCACCCCAAGCCCATCCCCGCGACCTTGCCGATGTAAAAGGACAGGAACGGGCCAAACGCGCGCTGGAAATTGCGGCGGCAGGGCGGCACCACTTGCTGATGATCGGCTCTCCTGGCTCGGGCAAGTCCATGCTGGCGGCACGCCTGTCCGGCATCTTGCCCCCCTTATCCCCCGTCGAGGCGCTGGAGACCTCGATGATCCATTCGCTTGCGGGGCTTTTGTCCGAGGGCGGAATTTCGCGGCAGCGACCCTATTGTGAGCCACACCACACCGCATCAATTGCCGCTATTGTTGGCGGGGGACGCGGCGCAAAACCGGGGCAAATCAGCCTCGCGCATAATGGTGTGCTGTTCATGGATGAATTTCCCGAGTTTTCACGCCAAGTGCTGGAAACCCTGCGCCAACCGATTGAAACCGGCGAAGTGGTGGTGGCCCGCGCCAATGCGCATATCCGCTATCCCTGCCGCTTTTTGCTGGTCGCTGCGGCAAACCCCTGCAAATGCGGCTATCTGGCCGATCCCGAGCGCGCCTGCGCCCGCGTGCCTGTTTGCGGCGAGGATTACCTTGGTAGGGTTTCAGGCCCGCTGATGGATCGCTTTGACCTGCGGGTCGAAGTGCCGCCCGTTGCCTTTTCCGATCTGGATCTGCCCGCGGCGGGGGAAAGCTCTGCCACCATTGCCGCCCGTGTGGCCGATGCGCGTGCAGTTCAGACCAAACGCTTTGCCAAAACCGAAAACACCCGCGTGAATGCCGAGGCCGAGGGAGCCCTGCTAGATGAGATCGCCACCCCCGATGCCGATGGCAAAGCGCTGCTGACACGTGTTGCCGAACGCTTTGGTCTGACGGCGCGCGGCTATCACCGCGTTTTGCGGGTCGCGCGCACCATCGCTGATCTTGACCACTCCGCCACCGTTCGCAGCCCGCATATCGCCGAGGCTGTCAGCTTTCGTCTGGCCGTTGGCGCGAAGGAGAGGTGAGCTGTTGCTTCAGAAAATCCGCAACTTCACATAGGGCTTGGCGCGCCTGCGGAATGTAGCCGTCAAACATTTGCCAAACATGCGGCACATCCGGCCATTCCGACAGTGTGACATCGCCGCCCGCCTGCCGCAAAACATCAGCCATCCTGCGGCTGTCGTCGTATATAATCTCGGATGTGCCAACTTGAATAAGCACCGGAGGCGGCGCGACGAAACTGGCATAAAGCGGTGAAATCCGTGGATCGCACCTGTCCAACCCGCCTGCGGCAAAGCCTGCGGTTTCTTCTATGCGCGCCACCGGAAACAAAGGGTCGGCATCCGCGTTGCGCGTCAGGCTTTCGCCCGTCAACGCAAGGTCCGTCCACGGAGAGAGAGCAAATACGGCAGCAGGCGGCACGCCCCGCGCACAAAGATCGGCCAAAAGCGCCAAGGCGAGACCGCCGCCAGCGCTCTCCCCGCCCAGAATAATTTGATCCGGCGCATATCCCTGATCGAGCAGCATCTGATGGGCGGTGCAGGCATCCTCAAAGGCTGCAGGGGCGGGGTGTTCAGGCGCCAAGCGGTAGGCCGGGGCGATCACCCGAAGTCCGGTCAATTTGGACAACCGCCCCAACAGGGCTGCATGGGTGGCAGGGCTTCCCGCGATATAGGCGCCACCGTGGAAATAAAGAATGACCCGATCACCAGACACCTGCCCGACAGAAATCTGATCCAAAGGAAGCGGCCCTTTGCCCGGCAGATGCAGCAGAAACGGGGGCGCGCGGAACAACCCTGCGGCCCGCGTAAACTCTGCCCGTATGTGCGCGGGGGTGCTGGCCCGCGCCAGATGCGGCTTCACGAAATGCCGCATCCCCCATGTCAAAAGGCCAAGACGGGACATGTCAGGCCCGCTTTGCTTCGATAACCTCCCAAAGCTTGGCCGCTGTATTGGTGCCGTCAAAACGTTCCAGCTCTTGAATGCCGGTAGGGGAGGTTACGTTGATCTCGGTCAGCCAGTCACCGATCACATCGATGCCCACAAAAATCTGACCATTGTCACGCAAGGTCGGGCCGATGGCGGCGCAAATCTCAAGATCGCGGGCTGTAAGCTCCACCTTCTCGGCTCGCCCGCCGACATGCATGTTTGAGCGCGTCTCCCCCGCCAGAGGCACGCGGTTGATCGCGCCAACGGGATCGCCGTTGACCAAGATCACGCGCTTGTCGCCCTTAGCCACTGCGGGCAGGAACTTTTGGGCGATCAAAGGCTCTCGGTTGATGCCTGTGAACAGCTCATGCAAGGACGCCAGATTGCGGTCGTCCGGCCCAAGACGGAACACCCCTGCCCCGCCATTTCCGTAAAGCGGCTTGAGGATGATGTCGCCATGCTCGGCCTTGAAGGCCTTGATGGTTTCGAGATCCCTCGCGATCAGCGTTGGTGGTGTCAGGTCAGGAAATTTCAGAACCAGCAGCTTTTCGGGGAAGTTGCGCACCCAGAAGGGGTCATTCACCACCAAGGTTTTCGGGTGGATCATATCCAGCAAATGAGTCGTGGTAATATAGCCCATGTCGAACGGCGGGTCCTGACGCAGCCAGACCACATCGAAATCGGCCAGATCAACCTCTAGCTCATCGCCATAGCTTACATGGTTGCCCTGCTCAAGGCGCAGCTCGATTGGAAATCCGCGCGCTACGACACGGCCTTCGCGGTAGGCCAGCTTGTCCGGCGTATAGAAGAACAAAGTATGCCCGCGCGTCTGCGCCTCATATGCAATCCGAAACGTGCTGTCGGCGTCAATATTCACGGATCCGATTGGATCCATCTGCAAAGCAACTTTCAAGCCCATGGCGCATCCCCTTAAATGTTGCCCCTACTTGCCGCATGCAGGGCTGCTTCACAAGTTTTCTTCACCCCGCAAATGCGTTTTCCAGAATTTCAATGCGCCCGTAGCTATCGACCAGCGCCACATCAAAGCGGCTTTCGGTGTCTTGCCCCGCAGGCTCCCCCGCCAAAAACTCGGCGGCCGAGGCATAGATCCGGCCCATCTGGCGCGGCGACAGGCGCGAAGCGGCCTCGGCATGGGTACGGGCCTTCTTTACCTCCACAAAGATCACTGCCGCACCGTCGCGCATAATCAGGTCAATCTCACCGGATTTGCCGCGCCAGCGCATTGCTGCCAAGACGTGCCCCGCGTCACGATAATGACGCTCTACCGCATCTTCGGCCGCAAGCCCCGCGTGATATGAGGTCAATCCGCTCATTCATCCTCCTTCGCCAGCCTTAGCGCCATCTGATACAAATCCCGCCGCGCCAGACCCATTTCCAATGCGACCTCGGCGGCCGCATCCTTGACCGACTTTTCCGCCAATGCCTGCCGCAGCCGGTCCTCGACCGAGGCTTCATCGGGCGCCTCTGCAACGGCTCGCCCGACCAAAAGCACAATCTCTCCCTTCACGGCACGATCTTCAAAGTCGGCTGCCAAGCTGCCCAACGTCCCGCGAGAGATCTCTTCGAATCGTTTCGTAAGCTCGCGGCAAACCGCTGCCTCGCGCGCCTCCCCCCAAGCATCGCGCAATTCCGATAAAATTCGATGAATACGTTTGGGCGATTCGTAAAAGACCAAAGTGGCCGGTGTGTCCTTCAGCTCAGCCAGCATCCGCGCCCGCGCGCCGGCCTGTGCGGGCGCAAATCCGACGAACATAAAGCGGTCGCTCGGCAGCCCCGAAACCGTCAGCGCCGCCAACACGGCTGAAGCACCGGGCGCAGCCAGAACCGGTAAATCCTCGGCAATCGCGGCGCGCCCCAACTGAAATCCGGGGTCGGCCACCAAGGGGGTTCCGGCCTCGGAGGCATAGGCCACAGACTTGCCTTCGGCCAATGCACGCAAGAGTTTCGGGCGCATCGCATCGCCATTATGGTCATGATAGGCAAAGACGTGCCGATCCCCCAATGCCACGCCGTGGATCTCCATCAGGTGTTTGAGGGTGCGCGTATCCTCGGCGGCCAATACATCCGCCTTGGCCAGAATATCCAAGCCGCGCAAGGTGATATCGCGCGCGGCCCCGATGGGCGTTGACACAAAATACAAACCCGGCGCCAACGGGCGGGGATCGGGCCGGAACGCCCCTATGCCCGGCTGCGCTGACCTTACGTCCGTGCTGTCAGAATCCATTGTCCTACCCCCGTCAAAAGTTTACTTCATTCCCCGAACCGCATAGGGTTATCCCTTAAGCTGTACCACCGGAATAAGGGACCCGTATGTTGTCGTTTTTCAAAACTGCCCGCAAGTCACTGACGCGCGCAGGTCTTGCCGTCGCTGCAATCACCTTGGCGGCATGTCAACCTGTTGGCGTTGGGGGCCCCGCGATTGATACTTCGGCACCTGTGCCTGTCGCATTGCTGGTTCCCAGCGGGTCAGGCTCTGCCGGGGATGATGTCCTGGCCACGTCTTTGCAAAATGCCGCGCGGCTGGCGATTGCCGACCTTGGCAACGTAAAGATCGATTTGCGGGTTTACAGCACCGGCGGCAAACCTGCGGGCGCGCAGGCTGCTGCGATCAAGGCGGTGGACGAGGGTGCGAAGATCATCCTTGGGCCGGTCTTTGCGCAAAACGCCAATGCGGCGGGCGTGGCGGTTGCCGGACGCGGGGTCAACGTTCTGTCCTTCTCCAACAACACCGATATCGCGGGCGGCAACGTCTTTGTGCTTGGCCCAACCTTTGCCAATACCGCCAATCGGCTTGCCTCTTATTCCGTTGGTCAGGGCAAGCGGAATATTCTGATCGTGAATGACCGCACACCTGCCGGTGAAATCGGCCGTGTCGCGATCGAACGCGGTGTTTCGCGCGCAGGTGGTTCTGTTGTGGCGCGTGTGGGTTACGAGTTTTCGCAAAACGGCATCGTCAGTGCCGCCCCCGAGATTGCTGCCAAGGTGCGCAGTACCGGCGCGCAGGCTGTCTTTATGACCGCCGATACCGCAGGCGCGCTGCCACTGTTGACGCAGATGCTGCGTGATAACCGCGTGGACCCTTCGGTTGCGCAGTTTATCGGCCTGACCCGTTGGGATATTCCAGCGGCCACCATGTCCTTGCCCGGCGTTCAGGGCGGTTGGTTCGCGATGCCTGACCCCGCGCTTTATCAACGGTATCAATCGCGCTACATGTCGGCCTATGGCACCCCGCCGCATCCGATTTCCGGCCTTGCCTATGACGGGATTGCGGCCATCGGCGCATTGGTCAAAAGCGGCAACACAAACGCGCTGACAGCACAAGCATTGACCCAAAGCTCCGGCTTTGTCGGTGTGAACGGCATCTTCCGCCTGCGCAGTGATGGCACCAATGAGCGTGGCCTTGCCGTCGCGCAGATCAGCAATAACCAGCTGGTCATCATTGACGCCGCCCCTCGCAGCTTTGGCGGAGCCGGGTATTAACCCGGCCCCCGTTTGATCGGATCCCCTATGCACCGCACCAAAGCGGCCCAAGCGATACCCGCCGGACCAAAGGTGGGTATCCCTTTTCCAAGCTTGCCGCACCTCACATTTGATGAACTGCTGCTGCCACCCGAGGAGCTGCTGGACGAAGCCGCCCTATTGGCCCAAATACAGCAGGAAATCGCGCAATCCGGCCAAACCAAAGGCCAGGACGTGCGCGCCATCGTGGTCACACACCTCGCCACTGCCCGCGCTAAGGCCGAGGCAAATCTGGAAGCCGCCTTTCGCGCGCAACCCGATGATGCCCGCGGCTTGATCCGTGCCCTTGCCTGGCTGACGGACCGCACCGTCTCTATCGCGCTGGAGATCGCGACCAACACCCTGCACCCCCTGCCCAACCCCACCGAGGCAGAGCGTATCGCCCTTGTCGCGGTCGGCGGGTATGGCCGCGCTGAAATGGCCCCGCAATCAGATGTCGATCTGTTGTTCCTGACCCCCTATAAGGTCACGGCTTGGGCGGAATCGGTGATCGAATCCATGCTCTATATGCTGTGGGATCTGAAACTGAAGGTCGGCCACGCCACCCGCACCGTGGATGATTGCATTCGCCTTGCCCGCGATGACATCACCATCCGCACCGCCCTGCTGGAGCGTCGCTTTCTGGCAGGTGACGAATCCCTCGCCCGCGATTTGCGCACCCGCCTCTGGTCCGAGCTGTTTCGCAACACCGGCCCCGAATTTATCGAGGCCAAGCTGGACGAACGCTCTGAACGGCACAAACGGCAAGGCGGTCAGCGCTATGTGCTGGAGCCTAACGTTAAAGAGGGCAAGGGCGGGCTGCGCGATCTGCAAACCCTGTACTGGATCGGCAAGTACCTGCATGAGGTGCAATCGGCATTCGGGCTGGTCGAAGCGGGACTGTTAAGCCAAGACGAATACGACGTCTTTGCCACCGCCGAGAATTTCCTGTGGGATGTGCGCTGCCATTTGCATTACGTCACCCAACGCCCCATCGACCGGCTAACCTTTGATCTGCAGGTCGAGGTCGCCGCGCGCATGGGATATAAGGACACACCCGGACGCCGTGCGGTAGAGTGCTTCATGCAAGATTATTTCAGGCACGCCACCCGTGTTGGTGAGTTGACCCGCGTTTTCCTGACCCAACTGGAGGCGCGGCACGTCAAATCCGCGCCTATGATGATCGGCCCGCAGCGGCGGCGCAAAAAGCTTAAACACGGGTTTGAGCTGTTGCAGGGGCGACTTGTCTTTGGCACAGGCGGCGATCTGGATACCCACCCGCTTAATATCCTGCGACTGTTCGAGGAAGCTTTGCGCACCGGCTATCTGATCCATCCGCTTGCGATGCGCATCGTCTCGACCAACCTGCATCGGATCGATGACGATCTGCGCGCCGACCGCGAAACCAAGCGGATTTTTCTTGACCTCTTGCTCAAACACGGAAACCCGGAACGCGCGCTGCGCCGGATGAACGAGCTTAACGTTCTCTCTGCCATCATCCCCGAATTCGACGCGATCGTGGCGATGATGCAGTTCAACCTTTACCACCACTACACGGTGGATGAGCATACGATCCAATGTATCTCCAACCTCGCACAGATAGAGCGCGGGGAGCTGCTGGAGGAGCTGCCTGTTGCCTCGGGCATCCTTAAGGCCGGGGTCAATCGCAAGGTGCTTTATGTCGCCATGCTGCTGCATGATATCGGCAAGGGCCGCCCCGAAGATCATTCCATCCTTGGCGCGCAGATCGCCCGCAAGGTTTGCCCCCGGCTGGGCCTGAATGCCGAGGAATCGGAGACCGTGGAATGGCTAGTGCGCTATCATCTCCTGATGTCGGATGTGGCGCAAAAGCGTGACCTGTCAGAGCCGCGCACCGTGCGCGACTTTGCCAAGCTGGTGAAAACGCGCAAACGGCTGGATCTGCTTTGTGTGCTGACGGTTTGCGATATTCGCGGCGTGGGCCCGGGTACATGGAACAACTGGAAAGCGATGCTGCTGCGTCAGCTGCACCGCGATACAACAACGGCGCTTGAGGGCGGGCTGGAATCTCTCAACCGTGAGAATCGCGCCGCTGCGGCCAAAAAGCAGCTGCGTGAACGCCTGCAGGGCTGGGAGCCTAAAAGGCTTAGGGCAGAGCTTGCACGCCATTATCCGCCCTATTGGCAGGGGCTTTCCACCGATGCGCATGCGGTGTTTGCCAATATGCTGCGCGACATCACGCCCGACCAAATCCGCATCGACCTGCACCCCGATCCCGACCGTGACGCCACGCGCACCGTTTTTGCGCTGGCCGATCATCCGGGCATTTTCTCGCGGCTGGCGGGGGCCTTGGCGCTTGTCGGGGCCAATGTGGTTGATGCGCGGACCTATACCTCAAAGGATGGTTGGGCCACTGCGGTGTTCTGGGTTCAGGACGGCGCGGGTCACCCCTATGAGGCAGAGCGCCTGCCCCGTTTGCGCACGATGATCCACAAAACCCTGAAGGGTGAGGTTGTTCCCCGTGACGCGCTCAAGGTTCGGGACCGGATCAAGAAACGTGAACGCGAGTTCCGCTTTCCCACCCATATCACCTTCGACAATATCGGCTCCGAGATTTATACAATCGTCGAGGTAGACACTCGCGACCGCCCCGGACTGCTTTATGATCTGACGCGCACATTGGCGGCCAATAACATCTATATCGCCAGTGCGGTGATTGCGACTTTTGGCGCGCAGGTGGTGGACAGCTTTTACGTCAAGGACATGTTTGGCTTGAAACTGCACACGAAAGTCAAGCAAGAGGCGTTGGAACGTAAACTGCGCCAAGCCATCAAGGATGGTGCCGAAAGGGCAAAAGAATGAAACCGATACGGCTGGTCAGTGGTTTTCTGACCGTGGGGGGGTGGACGCTGGCAAGCCGCTTTCTGGGGTTTGCCCGCGATGTTATGATTGCAGCCACGCTTGGCACCGGCCCTGTGGCGCAGGCCTTTATCATCGCGTTTTCCCTGCCCAATATGTTTCGCCGTTTCTTTGCCGAGGGTGCCTTCAACACCGCTTTTGTGCCGATTTTTTCCAAAAAGCTGGAATCGGGCGATGATCCGGTTGAATTCGCGCGCGATGCGGCGGCGGGGCTGGCGTCGATCCTGATCGTTTTTACGCTGGTCGCACAGCTTGCCATGCCTGCCTTGGTGCTGGCGATGGCGTCGGGATTTGCGGCGGATGAACGGTTTGATCTCTCCGTCAGTTTTGGGCGTATCGCCTTTCCCTATATCCTCTTTATCTCGCTTGCGGCGCTGTGTTCGGGGGTGCTGAATGCCGCTGGCCGTTTTGCAGCGGCTGCGGCAGCACCTGTGCTTTTGAACATCCTGTTTCTGGGCACTTTGATTATCGGGCCAAGGCTGGGATGGGATGCGGGCGCGTCCCTTGTCTGGACGGTGCCTGTAGCAGGGGCGGCGCAATTGGCACTGGTTTGGGTTGCGGCGCGGCGGGCCGGCATGGCCATCACCCCGCGCCTGCCCCGCCTGACGCCGGATATGAGGCGTCTTGCTGCCATTGCCATTCCAGCCATGTTGGCGGGCGGCGTGGTGCAGATCAATTTGGTCGTCGGGCGGCAGGTCGCCAGCTATTACGACAATGCGGTGGCCTGGCTTTATAACGCTGACCGGTTGTATCAATTGCCGCTGGGGGTGGTCGCGATTGCTATTGGCGTGGTGCTGTTGCCGGACCTCTCGCGCCGTTTGCGCGCGGGGGATGAGGCGGGGGGCCAAAGCAGCCTGAACCGCGCCACCGAATTTGCGCTGGCGCTGACTTTGCCCTCGGCCGTGGCGCTGATGGTGGTGCCGCTGCCGCTGGTTTCGGTCTTGTTTGAACGCGGCCGCTTTGGCCCCGAAGACAGCGCCGCCACCGCTTTGGCCGTGGCACTTTATGGGGCGGGTCTGCCAGCCTTTGTGCTGCAAAAAGTACTGCAACCTCTCTACTTCGCGCGCGAAGATACCAAACGTCCGTTTTACTTTGCCTTGCTGGCGATGGTGGTCAATGCGGGCGTGGCCATCGGGCTTGCGCCTGTGATCGGCTTTTCCGCCGCAGCCATCGCGGCCACGGCAGCAGGCTGGGTGATGCTATGGCAACTGTGGCGCGGGTCTCGTGATATGGGGCTGGCCGCGGCGACCGATGCCCGCCTGCGCCGCCGCGCGCCGCGCATCCTTGTGACAAGCCTTTTGATGGGGTTGTGTTTGTTGGGCACGGCAGAGCTTTTGGAGGTTGCGCTGCACACAGCAGGCTGGCGCTATGGCGCGTTGGTGGTCTTGATGTTGACCGGCATCACCAGTTATTTTGGGCTGGGTGCATTTCTTGGCGCGTTCGAGCTGTCGGATTTCACGGGGGCCATGCGCCGTAAACGCAGCTAACGGGGCCTCTCCCGCCATTCGTTGACGCTGCCGCGTCGCCTCAAGGTTGGCCCGGCGTTTTGCTTCCGATCCTTACGGACCGGATGCAAAACGCGACCACCCCTACTTCAGACCAGATCCACGATTACTTCTTGGCGTTGCTGGCCCAGACCTTCGATCGAAAGTTCAATCACATCGCCCGCGCGCAAATATTGCGGCGGTTTCATCCCCATACCAACACCGGGCGGGGTACCGGTTGAAATGATATCGCCCGGATGCAACGTCATAAACTGGCTGAGGTAAGACACCACATGGGCGACGCCATAGACCATCGTCTTGGTCGAGCCGTCTTGCATCTTCGTACCATTGACGGTTAGCCACATCTTGAGGTTCTGCGGATCAGGTACCTCGTCCCGCGTCACCAGATAAGGGCCTACCTGTCCGAAATTATCGCAAGACTTTCCCTTGGTCCACTGGCCCGCACGTTCCGTCTGAAACGCGCGTTCGGACACATCATTGGCCACGCAATAGCCCGCGACATGGCCCATCGCATCCGCCTCGGAGACATATTTGCACTTGGTCCCGATGATCACCGCCAGCTCCACCTCCCAATCGGTTTTCGTGGAACCGCGGGGGATGATAACAGGATCATTGGGGCCACAGATCGCGCTGGTAGCCTTCATGAAGATCACCGGCTCCGGTGGGACGGCCATACCGCTTTCGGCAGCGTGATCGGCATAATTCAACCCGATGCAGATGAACTTGCCCGTCCCGGCAACGCAAGCGCCCAAGCGGGTGTCAGCGGCAACAATCGGAAGCGACATCGGGTCGATCTTTGCCAGATTGGCAAGCGCCGCATCCGTCAGCGCATCACCGCCGATATCCGAGACATGAGCCGACAGATCGCGGATAGTTCCGTCACCGGCCAAAATCCCCGGCTTCTCTTGCCCTCTCGGGCCATGGCGCAACAATTTCATCCGTTACTTCCTCTATTTGATCCCGCGATGGCAAATCAGCCTTTTTTGCCCTCAAGTGCCTCGATCCGCGCCAAAAGGGCGGCGTTTTCCTCACGCGCTTTCTGAGCCATCGTGCGCACGGCATCGAATTCCTCACGCGTCACAAAATCGCGGCTGGCCAGCCAACGGTCCACCATAGAGTTCATCGCCGTCTCGGCCTCGGTCTTGGCACCTTGTGCCACACCCATCGCGTTGGTCATCAGTTGCGACATATCGTCAAAAAACTTGTTGTTCTTTTGCATCAGGGCCTCCTTCGTGGTGCCAGTGTCTGAATTTCCTATATGGCAACGCATCGCCTTCGGGGCAAGCAGATGTGGTGAATTGGTTGACATCATGCGGCCCGCACCCGACAAGCATGGCCGCCGGACCGTGCTCCAAAAGGATACCTCAATGCAGGGCTATATCGCCTTTCCCAATATCTCTCCCGATCTGTTTTCGATCAGCATCGGCGGCATAACATTCGCGCTGCGCTGGTATGCGCTGGCCTATATCGCGGGGTTGATCATTGGCTGGCGGATCGTTTTGCGCGCAATTGCCGCGCCCGTTTGGGCACAGGATGCCCCCATGACGCCCGAGCAGGTGGAACGTTTGCTGACATGGGTAATCGCCGGGGTGATTTTGGGCGGGCGGCTGGGTTTTGTGCTGTTCTATCAGCCCGGATATTACCTGTCGCATCCGATGGAGATACTGAAGGTCTGGCAGGGCGGCATGTCGTTTCATGGCGGTTTCCTTGGCGTCGCAATCGCCTCCTATCTGTTCTTTCGCGTTGAAAAGATCCCGCTTTTGCCTGCTGCCGATCTATTGGCCTTGGCGGCACCAACGGGGTTGCTGCTGGGCCGGATTGCCAATTTCATCAACGCCGAACTTTGGGGCCGCGCAACCGATCTGCCTTGGGGCGTCGCTTTTCCCGGTGATGCAGCGCAATATTGCCCCGAGGTTGCGGGCATCTGTGCGCGCCACCCCAGCCAGCTTTATGAGGCCGCCCTTGAGGGGCTGTTGCTGGGCGCGGTCCTGCTTTGGCTGGCGTTCCGGCGTGGCTGGTTGAAGCGTCCGGGGCAAATCACCGGGCTGTTTTTGGCAGGCTACGGGGCGGCACGGTTTGTGGTGGAGTTTTTCCGCCAGCCCGACGCGCAGTTTGTCACCGAGGGCAACCCCTTGGGCCTTGCCTTTCAAAGCGGCGGATACGGGCTGACAATGGGGCAGATGCTGTCCTTGCCGATGATCCTTGCGGGCTTGTGGGTTTTGGGACGGGCGCGCCGTGAGCAAGCTTGAGCCCCTTCTTCTGACCCAAATCGCGGCGACCGGCCCCCTGACATTGGACCGTTTCATGGCCGAGTGCCTGCTGCATCCCGAGCATGGCTATTACACCACCCGCGACCCCTTGGGTCGGGCGGGCGATTTCATCACCAGCCCCGAGATCAGCCAGATGTTCGGTGAGCTGTTGGGCCTTTGCATCGCGCAGGCTTGGGTTGATCAAGGCGCGCCCTCCCCTTTCATTCTGGCAGAGCTTGGCCCCGGTCGCGGCAGCCTGATGGCCGATCTGTTGCGCGCCACCCGTATGGTGCCGGGGTTCCACGACGCCGCGCAGATCCATCTGGTAGAGGCCTCAGTCCCCCTGCGGGCCGCGCAAAAAGCCGCCCTTGCCGGTCATAGCATGACATGGGCGGATGACATCCAGACCCTGCCCGATGATCTGCCCCTGTTCCTGATCGCCAATGAGTTTTTCGACGCGCTGCCCATCCGCCAGTTCACCTGCCATATTCAGGGCTGGTGTGAAACCATTATCGGCGCGGTGGAGGGCAAGCTGACGTTGGGCTATGCTGCCCCCGTTGACATACCCGTTCTTACGCATCGGCTGGAAGATACCAAGCCCGGCGAAGTGGTAGAGTTGCGTCCCGAAGCCACCCCGATCATGGCGCGGATCGGCACACAAATCGCGGCACAAGGCGGGGCGGCGCTGATCATCGACTATGGCAACTGGCGCTCCAAGGGCGACACATTGCAGGCGATGCAGGCCCATGCCTTCGTTCCCCCTTTGGCCACGCCCGGCTTGGCGGATATAACCGCCCATGTGGATTTTGAGGCGCTTGCTCAGGCCGCAAGCCCTGCCAGCGCCACGAGATTGACCGATCAAGGCGCGCTGCTTGCCCGCTTGGGAATCGGGGCGCGGGCGGAAAAACTATCACGCGGATTGGCAGGGGAAGCGCTGAAAAATCATCTCAGCGCCACACAGCGCTTGACCCGCGCCGAAGAAATGGGAAGTTTGTTTAAAGCGCTGGCTCTCTATCCCCCCCACAGCCCGGCGCCACCGGGGTTTGACTGACATGCTGGAAATCATCACATCCGACGCACTTCCCGCCGTTAAGCACGGGTTTTTCACCCGCAAGGGGGGGGCATCCTCGGGGATATTTCACGGGTTGAACTGCGGGCCCGGCAGTTCGGACCAATCGGATGTGGTCGCGATCAATCGTGCGCGGGTGGCAGAGGCGATGGGCGTGGCCCCCAAAATGCTGCAAACCCTCAACCAGGTGCATTCCGCCGATGTTGTCACCCTGATCGAGCCCGTCAGCCCGCCACCGCGCGCCGATGCTATGGTAACCGCCACGCCCGGCATCGCCCTTGGTATTTTGACCGCCGATTGCCAGCCGGTGCTTTTTGCCGATGCAAGCGCAGGTGTGATCGGGGCCGCCCATGCGGGATGGCGTGGTGGCAAGGACGGCGTGCTAGAGGCAACGCTGACGGCGATGGAGGCGCTGGGGGCCAGTCGCGACAATACCACCGCGATCATTGGCCCCTGCATTTCCCAAGCCGCCTATGAGGTCGGGCCGGAATTTGTGGAAAGCTTCATCGACGAAGACCCCGAACACGCCCGTTTTTTTGCAGGTGGTACCGGGGATCGCGCGATGTTCGACCTGCCCGCTTTTGGCCTTTGGCGTTTGCGCGCTGCCGGGGTCGGTCATGCAGAATGGACCCGCCATTGCACCTATAACGACCCCGACCGCTTTTTCTCCTATCGCCGGACCACCCACCAGAAAGAGGCCGACTATGGCCGCCTTATCGCGACGATCAGGCTCTGATCGTCAGGCGTTGCGGTTCAGACGTGCTTCGAGCACCTCGAACGGGACGCCCGGCTCATCCTTGGCACCGCGAATGACGAGGCTGGTTTTTACACTGGCCACATTCACCGAAGTCAGCAACTCTCCGGTCAGAAAGCTTTGAAAGGTCGACAGATCCGGCGCGACGCATTTCAGAATAAAGTCGATCTCACCGTTGAGCATGTGACATTCGCGCACAAGCGGCCACGCCTGACAACGCGCCTCAAAGGCCGAAAGGTCGCTCTCGGCTTGGCTGTGCAGGCGCAGCATCGCAAAGACCTGCACCTCAAACCCCATTTCGCGCGCGTCAATATCGGCATGATAGCCCTTGATATAACCGCTCTCTTCCAATGTCCGCACACGGCGCAGGCAGGGCGGGGCAGAAATGCCCACGCGTTTTGCCAGTTCAACATTGGTCATCCGTCCATCCGCCTGCAATTCCGCAAGAATTTGACGGTCAATCGGATCCAGTTTCGAGCCGGCCATAGTCTTTGATCCACTTTAAGTTGCTGCGTTTAGTGCCAGACCTTATGTTTTATACCTGCTTTGCGCAACATTCTTTCGCATTTACGTAAGGTTTTATCACGCAGCTTTTACGGGGGTTTTCGATCGCACGGCAAACGCCTATATGGGCGGGACACAAAGCACTTGGGGGCATCATGGCTGAAACGCGTCACACCAAAATCCTGATCATCGGGTCCGGGCCTGCGGGCTATACCGCTGCGGTTTACGCCGCGCGCGCCATGACCCAGCCCATTCTGGTTCAGGGCCTGCAACCCGGCGGGCAGTTGACCATCACCACCGAGGTTGAAAACTGGCCCGGCGACACGCATGTGCAAGGCCCCGACCTGATGGTCCGGATGGAAGAACACGCAAAGGCAATGGGCGCTGAGGTGATCTCCGACTATATCTCTAGCCTCGATCTGTCCAAGCGCCCCTTCACCGCGCAGGCCGATAGCGGTACCACCTTTACCGCCGATGCCGTAATCCTTGCCACCGGCGCACAGGCCAAATGGCTGGGCTTGCCGTCCGAGGAGAAATTCAAAGGGTTTGGCGTCTCTGCCTGTGCCACCTGCGACGGCTTCTTTTACCGTGGCAAAGAGGTGGTGGTGATCGGCGGCGGCAATACGGCTGTTGAAGAGGCGCTGTTCCTGACCAACTTCGCCACCAAGGTTACGCTGGTTCACCGCCGCGACAGCCTTCGTGCGGAAAAGATCATGCAAGACCGTTTGTTCAAGCACCCCAAGGTCGAAGTGCTGTGGAACCATTCGGTCGAAGAGGTTTTGGGCGATGAGGCCCCGCTGGGCGTTACCGCTGTGCGCGCCAAACATGTTGAAACGGGCGAAACGACAGACATCCCATGCGCAGGATTCTTTGTCGCGATCGGCCACGCCCCCGCGTCCGAGCTGGTCGCCGATCAGCTTGAGCTGCACAATGGCAAATATGTGAAGGTAAAACCGGGCAGCACCCAAACATCCATTCCGGGCGTCTTTGCTGCGGGCGATCTGACGGATGATGTTTACCGCCAAGCCGTCACCTCGGCGGGCATGGGCTGTATGGCCGCACTGGATGCCGAACGCTTCTTGTCAGAGCAAGAGTGATATTCCAGCCAAGGCCCCGCAGTGTGACGGGGCCTTGGCTGACAGCGGCTTAATGCACGCTAACGGGCGCGAAATCATGTTCGCGCGCCAGCGCAAAGGCGAGGCCCTTATTGGCCACAAGCGCCAGACGTTCCCCATCCTCACGGTGCACCGAAAAAATCTGGGTCAGCCCCTCAACCTGTTCGCGCAACTCGCTTGGCAGGTCGGAAACCTCCACTTCGCGCACATAGACGGTGCGGTCCTTAGCGCCGGAAAGCTTGTCAAAAGTTGTATTCATTTGCATGGCTCCTTACCTGCGATCAATCGGAATGGTCTGCACAACGACATCGGGAACAGAACGCCGCAGATCGATGTGCAGTAGCCCGTGTTCAAGGGCAGCGCGCGCCACCTCTACCCCCTCGGCCAGCACGAAAGAGCGTTGAAACGCCCGTGCCGCAATCCCGCGGTGCAGGAACATCCGTTCGCCGTCCTCTTCTGCCTGACGGCCACGGATCACCAGCTGACGGTTTTCCACGGTGATGTTCAGATCTTCGTCGCGAAACCCTGCAACGGCAAGGGTGATGCGATACTCGTTTTCCGAGACCGCCTCGATATTAAATGGGGGATACCCCTCAGCAGCGGTTTTGGCGGTCCGTTCGACCAACCGTTCCAACTGCTCAAACCCCAACAAATGGGGATGGGCCCCAAAGCTCAGTTTTGTCATCGACATGTCCTTTACGAAGCGACAGTTCGGTAAAACAGGCCCTAAAATCAGGCACCTGACACAATTATAATATGGGATGCTTCAGCCCCTGCTGCAAGGGGTGTGCTTTGGTGGATTTGACCACAGTTTTCGTACACTTGAACGCTTTGTGCGTTATAGTGGGATACATATAAAATAACGACTCAGCGAAAAGCTTGAAATGAACGCCTCAACCCAACTCGAACATAATGAAATGCTGCAAATCCGGCTTGCCGTTCTGCAACGCGAACACCGCGATCTGGATCTTGTCATTCAGGAAGAAGAGGCCGGCGTAAACCCCGACCAACTGCTTTTGCGGCGGCACAAACGGCAAAAGCTGACCCTGAAAGAACAGATTGTCAAAATCGAAGACGATCTGATCCCCGATATTATCGCATGATCCCTTTGGGGAAATTTCCCGAAGAGAAGCGGGCTGTTGTGGCTTGCCCTTGGGACTGTCGCTTGTATAGTCGCGCCTTGTTTTAACAGGGGGCAGCATGACCGTTGAGGTGGGAATCATCATGGGAAGCCAGTCAGACTGGCCGACGATGAAAGAAGCGGCAGAGATGCTTGATGCGCTTGGCGTGCCCTATGAGGCCAAGATCGTCTCGGCCCATCGCACCCCGGACCGGCTTTGGACCTATGGCAAGACGGCGGTGGATCGCGGATTGAAGGTGATTATCGCTGGCGCCGGCGGGGCTGCGCATTTGCCCGGCATGATGGCCTCAAAAACGCGCGTGCCAGTGATTGGCGTGCCGGTTCAGACCCGCGCGCTTTCGGGCGTCGACAGCCTTTATTCCATTTTGCAAATGCCACGCGGGTTTCCCGTGGCGACCATGGCGATCGGGGCTGCGGGTGCGGCCAATGCGGGACTGATGGCCGCCGGTATTCTGGCGCTGAATGATCCCGCCCTTGCCACGCGACTTGAAGCATGGCGCGAGGCCCTTTCTGCCTCTATCCCCGAGGAGCCTGTCGATGACTGATCCCCTGAAAAGTGGCGCAACAATCGGTATTCTGGGCGGCGGGCAGCTTGGCCGGATGCTCTCGGTCGCGGCGGCGCGGCTTGGCTATAAAACCCATATCTTTGAACCCGGCGCGGCCCCGCCCGCCGCCGAGGTGGCGCATCGCTTGACGACCGCCGCCTATGATGATGTGGCCGCCCTGACCGCCTTTGCGGATTCGGTAGATGTCATCACCTATGAGTTCGAGAATATCCCAACCGAGGCGCTTGACCTGCTTGAGGCTTTGCGCCCGATCCGTCCCGGTCGCCGCGCGCTGGCCATCAGCCAAGACCGTATCGCGGAAAAGGATTTCCTGACCGGCCTTGGCCTGTCCGTGGCCCCCTATGCGCGCGTCACAACCCGTGCCGATCTGGATGTGGCCTTGGCCAATATCGGCACCCCCGCGATTCTGAAGACCACGCGGCTTGGCTATGACGGCAAAGGACAGGCGCGGATCATGGAGGCGGGCGATGCCGCCGAGGCCCTTGAGGCGATGAACGGGGCCGAGGCTGTGCTTGAAGGCTTTATCGACTTCAGCCATGAGGTTTCGGTGATTGCCGCGCGCGGGCTTGACGGGTCGGTTGCCGCCTATGATCCGGGCGAAAATGTCCATCACGCAGGCATTTTGCACAGCACCACCGTTCCCGCCAAGCTTTCGCCCAACCAACGCAGCGATGCCGTGCTGATTGCCGCCCGCATCTTGAACGCGCTGGATTATGTCGGCGTGTTGGGGGTGGAACTTTTCGTGACACCAAAGGGCCTGATCGTGAACGAGATCGCGCCGCGTGTGCATAATTCGGGGCATTGGACCCAGAACGGCTGTGCGGTTGATCAGTTCGAACAGCACATCCGCGCCGTGGCAGGCTTGCCGCTTGGCGACGGGTCGCGCTTTGCCGATGTGACGATGGAAAACCTGATCGGTGATGATATCGCCCGCATTCCAGCACTTTTGGCCGAACGCAATACCGCGCTGCATATGTACGGCAAGCCAGAGGCACGCCGCGGCCGCAAAATGGGCCATGTTAACCGCATCACGCGCGGCATTGCCTAGGCCTTAGCGCACCAGCAATTCCAACGGATCATAGATCATCGCGCCGCCCCATGCTGCATCCGACATGCTATCTGGTTTGGCGCGGATCTGCTGCATTTCTTCGCGGCTGAAAAAGCGGCGCTTGGTCACAACGCCTTCGGGGTCGCGCCAGCTGTCATCCAAAACGCCTGCGGTTATCTTGCAGCGAAAGTAAATATCCACCTGATGAAACCGGTTTTGCGGGGCGTGGAATTCATTCACCATCACCGGCTCCCCCACCGATACGGTCAGGCCGGTTTCCTCATAGACCTCGCGGATCAGGTTATCAGGCAAGCTAGAGCCGCTATCCACCCCGCCCCCCGGCGCGCACCACAAATCAGATGTGTTTCCGCGATATGCATTCACCAAAAGCAACCTATCCTGATGCAGGATAAGCGCACGAACGGCCAGACGGGGGGAGCGTGGTTTCATAGTGCCATGTTCGCAAGATGCCGCAGCATTGTCCAGAATTAACCACGATCAGATCGTATTTTGCAAAGTAGCAAAACGGGTTACACGCCTGCCTTAGCAACGCGTGTCAGGGCATATTTCAAAACGTTGCGACGCCAATAGAAAAAGGGCGCCCATAAAGAGCGCCCTTTCCCACATAGCACAAGGCTAATGGAGCGTGATTTACATCATGCCGCCCATACCGCCCATGCCACCCATATCCGGCATGCCGCCGCCACCAGCGCCTTTTGGCTCTGGCTTGTCGGCGATCATGGCTTCGGTGGTGATCAGCAAGGATGCAACGGATGCCGCGTCTTGCAAAGCGTGACGCACAACTTTGGCCGGATCGATAACGCCGAATTTGAACATGTCGCCATATTCGTCGGTCTGCGCGTTATAGCCGAACTTCGGATCGGTGGACTCGCGGACTTTGCCAGCCACAACAGAACCATCAACACCAGCGTTCTGTGCGATCTGACGCAGAGGAGCCTCAAGCGCCTTGCGGACAATCGCGATGCCAGCGGTCTGGTCAGCATTGTCGCCTTCCAGCCCGACCAGCACTTTGCCAGCCTGAACGAGTGCAACACCACCGCCAACAACAACACCTTCTTGCACGGCCGCACGGGTCGCGTTCAGGGCATCGTCAACGCGGTCTTTGCGCTCTTTCACTTCGATTTCGGACATGCCGCCAACGCGGATCACAGCAACACCGCCAGCCAGTTTGGCCACACGCTCTTGCAGTTTTTCTTTGTCGTAATCGGAAGTGGTTTCTTCGATCTGGTTACGGATCTGGGCAACGCGTGCTTCGATCTCGGCCTTCTCGCCGCCGCCGTCAACGATGGTCGTTGCGTCTTTGGTGATGGTCACTTTCTTGGCTTTGCCAAGCATGTCCATGGTAACGTTTTCCAGCTTCATGCCCAGATCATCAGAGATCACTTGACCACCGGTCAGGATCGCGATGTCTTGCAGCATGGCTTTACGACGATCGCCAAAACCCGGAGCTTTTACAGCAGCGATTTTCAGACCGCCACGCAGCTTGTTCACAACCAAAGTTGCAAGGGCTTCACCCTCAACATCCTCAGAAATGATCAGCAACGGCTTTTGCGACTGGATAACCTGCTCCAACAAAGGAACCATAGGCTGCAAGCTTGAGAGTTTTTTCTCGTGCAGCAGGATCATTACGTCTTCCAGCTCGGCAACCATTTTGTCAGGGTTTGTGACAAAATAGGGCGACAGGTAGCCGCGGTCGAACTGCATGCCTTCGACGACTTCGGTTTCTGTTTCCAGACCCTTGTTTTCCTCGACGGTGATCACGCCTTCATTGCCGACTTTTTGCATCGCATCAGCGATCTGACGACCGATTTCTGCTTCGCCGTTGGCCGAGATGGTGCCGACTTGCGCAACTTCTGCGGAATCCGAAACCGGACGTGCAGCAGCTTTGATCGCTTCAACAACCTTGGCAGTTGCAAGATCGATACCGCGCTTGAGGTCCATGGGGTTCATGCCAGCGGCAACCGATTTCAGGCCTTCGCGGATGATCGCTTGTGCCAGAACGGTCGCAGTGGTGGTGCCGTCGCCTGCTTCGTCGTTGGTGCGCGAAGCGACTTCTTTAACCATCTGCGCGCCCATGTTTTCAAAGCGGTCAGACAGTTCGATTTCCTTGGCAACCGAAACACCGTCTTTGGTGATGCGTGGTGCGCCGAAGGATTTTTCGATCACAACGTTACGGCCTTTCGGGCCCAGCGTGACCTTAACAGCATCCGCAAGGATGTTTACGCCGCGCAACATGCGATCACGGGCATCGGTATCAAATTTGACGTCCTTAGCAGCCATTTTGCTTGCTCCAGTTTGTCTTGAATTTCAATTGATAGGCTTATGGGTATCAGGCGTAGCGTGGGAAATCCCGGTGCTACCTCAGCTGATAATCCCCATGATATCGCCTTCTTTCATGATCAGCAGGTCTTTGCCTTCGAGGGTGACCTCGGTGCCAGACCATTTGCCGAACAACACGCGGTCGCCAACCTTTACGGAAGGCTGGATCAGCTCGCCGCTGTCCTTGCGCGCGCCTTCGCCTATGGCGACAACTTCACCTTCGGCGGGCTTTTCTTTTGCAGTGTCGGGGATGATAAGACCACCCTTGGTCTTGTCTTCGCCTTCGATACGGCTGACCAGTACACGGTCATGCAGCGGGTTAAATGCCATCTGAGAACACTCCCTTTGGTTCCAGGTTAATTTCGATTAGCACTCATCAACGCCGAGTGCTAACGAACTGTACCTAGGCAATGCACATCGACCTGTCAAGAAGCCCCCATGGCGGAATTTTTCATATATTTTCATCGCCCTCAGATTGCCCTGCACGCCTGTCCCGTGCCACCATCCGCGCATATTCCAAACCCAAGGCCCGCGTCCCATGTGTCTTCGCCCTTTTCTGTTGGCCCTCGCCTGCATTTTCACCTTCTCCGCCGCCAATGCACAATGCGTGGGGGAAAACCTAATCGCGGCCCTGCCCGCAGATGAAAGAGACGCGCTTTACGCCACCGCCCACGCCGAACCCTTTGCCACCGGCAACCTGTGGCGCGCGACACGAGGGGCGCAAACCATCTATCTGGCAGGCACATTTCACCTTGATGATCCGCGGCATGATGCCGTGATGACCACCCTGACGCCCTATCTGGCACAGTCCAAAACCCTGATGGTTGAGGCCGGCCCTGACGAGGAAGCCGCCTTGCAGGCACAGCTTGTGAGCGACCCGACCGCCATGATAGATATGGCCGGATCAAACCTTTCGACCACCCTGCCCCCGCAGGAATGGGAGGCACTGACCGCCGCCCTGTTGCAACGCGGTATTCCGTCATCCGTCGCGCAAACCCTGCGGCCCTGGTTCGTGTCTATGATGCTGTCCATCCCCCCTTGCGCATTACAACTGGCCGCAACCGGACGCGGGCTGGACAAACGCCTGATCGCCGCCGCCCAAGAATCTGGCCGTCCCGTCAAGGCGTTGGAGCCGTTTGATACCGTATTGACGCTTTTTGACGGGCTAAGCGCCGCGGAACAAACCACGATGATCCGCAACGCCCTACAAGTAGAACCGCAAGCCGCAGATTTCCTGACCACAACCGCCGACAGCTATTTCGATAGCGAGGGACGCCTGATCTGGGAATTCTCGCGCCATATCGCCCTTGGCCTGCCCGATGCCACGCCCGCGCAAACCGAGGCCGATTTTGCCAAGGCCGAAGCCGCCCTGATGTCGGACCGCAACCGCGCATGGATCCCCCGCATCCTCGACGCCTTGCAAGACGGCCCCGTCTTTGCCGCTTTCGGCGCGCTCCATCTGTCGGGGGAACAGGGTGTTCTGGCGCTCCTCAAGGCCGAAGGCTTCACGTTGGAGCCACTGTGATGCGCGGCAAACCGCCTTGCACCGCGTGACAACGCCCCAGCCCGCGCCTATAAGACGGCAAACGCACAACCCACAGGTTTTATCATGACGACTCTCGTTTTTGGCCACAAATCCCCCGATACAGACAGCACCGGCTCCCCCATCATCTGGGCATGGTATCTGACAGAGGTTTTGGGCCGCCCCGCCAAGCCTGTGCTCTTGGGCGAACCCAATACCGAAGCGGCCTTCATGCTGACCCATTGGGACCTGCCCAAGCCCGAGATCATCGCCGATGTCAGCGCGACCGATACCTGCGTGATCGTCGATACCAACAACCCTGCCGAGCTGCCCCCCTCGATCAATGACGCCAATGTGGTGGGCATCATCGACCACCATATGCTTGTCGGCGGTATCAAGACCAAGTCCCCGATCGACATCACCATCCGCCCGCTGGCCTGCACCGCAACCATCATGCATGACCTGATGGGGGACAATCTTGCCCGCGCACCAAAAGCCATCAAAGGCGCGATGCTGTCGTGCATCCTGTCCGACACGCTGGAATTTCGCAGCCCGACCACCACGCCGCATGACCGTTTTGTCGCGGAAAAGCTGGCCGCCGATCTGGGCGTCACCATTGCCGATCACGCCGAACAGCTTTTCGCCGCGAAATCCGATGTCTCGGCGTTCTCGGACGCGGAACTTCTGCGGATGGACAGCAAGGAATACAACGTCGCGGGCAAAGATTTGCGCGTCTCGGTGCTGGAAACCACTGCCCCCGCCGTGGTGCTGGACCGCAAGGCCAGCCTGATGGCCGCCATGCCCGGCGTCGCCACCGAGGACGGTGCCGATCAGGTGCTGCTTTTCGTCATCGACATTCTGAATGAAGAGGCCACCTTGCTGGTCCCCAATGATCTGGTCAAACAGATGGCCGAAGCCTCATTCGGAGTGACGGTTACGGGCGACACGGTTGTCCTGCCCGGCGTGATGAGCCGCAAGAAGCAGATCATCCCTGCCCTCAAACTTTAAGCGAAAGCACAGCCCCATGACCCAGATCATCTCCGCATTTGCTGAAATCGCGCCCCGCTACCGCGCGCTGTTTTGTGATCTTTGGGGCTGTGTCCATGACGGCAAAAAGCCGTTTCCCGGTGCAATCGCGGCCTTGCAGGCGTTTCGCGCGCAAGGCGGGGTTGTGGTGCTGGTGTCCAACGCGCCGCGCCCCAAGCCCGGGGTGCTTACGCAGCTTGACCGAATCGGTGTGCCGCGTGACGCCTATGATGAGGTGGTAACCTCGGGCGATGCGACGCAATACGCCTTTTTGTCGGGGGCCGTGGGCCACAAGGTCCATCACATCGGCCCGATGCCCAAGGATCAGCCCTTCTTTGATGAGTTCGCTGACCCGACATTGGCCGCGCTGGCCGCAAAAAGCCCGGTGGAGCTTGTGCCCCTTGATCAGGCCGAGGGCATCCTTTGCACCGGTCCCAATGATGATCTGAACGACACCCCTGCCGACTACCGCGCAGCCTTTTTGCTAGCCAAGACCAAGGGACTAAAGATGCTTTGCGCCAATCCAGATCTGGTGGTGGATTTCGGTGACAAGCGGATTTACTGCGCCGGCGCGCTTGCCGCCCTCTATGAAGAAATGGGCGGGGAAGCGCTTTATTTCGGTAAACCACACCCGCCGATCTATGATCTTGCGCGCCGCCGTCTGGCCGATCTGGCGGGCGATCTGCCCAATGATGCGATCCTGTGCATCGGCGACGGCATCAGCACCGATGTGCTTGGCGCGATGCAAGAAGGGCTCGATAGCCTGTTTCTGACCGAAGGGTTGAATGCAGGCCAGTTCGGCCCCGCTGATGCTTTGAATGCCGAAGAATTGCACAGCTGGCTGGCCGATGGCGCTCGAAATCCGACCTATGTGATGGGGATGCTGCGTTAATCGTAAGGGTAACAATATTGCCGATATTCCCACAAATTCGCAAATAAGTTACCAAAACGATTGCGCTGCGTCGCAGCATTAGCTATATCCCTCCTGAATCAAGGTGGGGGATAGGATGATGCTGGATAACCAACCACGCGGCACGATCTGTATCGAAGATATCGAAATTGGTATGTCCCGTGATTTGTGGAAAACCGTCACCGACCGCGACATCGAACTGTTTGCAGAGGTCTCAACCGACCGGAACCCCGTGCATCTTGATGATAATTACGCCCAAGACACGATTTTTGAGGGCCGCATCGCACATGGCATGCTGACGGCGGGGCTTATCTCGGCGGTGATCGGTGAGCAGCTTCCCGGCCACGGCTCTGTCTATATGGGGCAAAGCCTGAAATTCATGGCACCAGTGCGCCCCGGCGATCGGGTCCACACCATTGTCACAGTGACAGCAATCGATAATGCGCGCCGCCGTGTGACCCTTGAAACCCGTTGCTCGGTAGGCGATACCGTGGTTTTAAAGGGTGAAGCGCTGGTTCTGGCGCCAAGCCGAAAATTCGACTGACAACGGGCCACGGCCCATAGGGGCGTGCATGAAGGTTTATCAGCATTGGCAAGGGGTTGAACCGTCACATCGCGGGGCCTCTGTTGCGATGGGCAATTTTGACGGCGTCCACCTTGGCCACCAGCATGTCATAAACCTTGCCGCCGCCCATGGCCCCCTTGGCGTTATCACGTTTGAACCCCACCCCCGCAGCTTTTTCGCCCCTGCCTCTGCCCCGTTCCGGTTGATGAATGCCGAGGCCCGCGCCAATCGTCTGGCCAAGTTGGACGTCCAAACTCTGTTCGAGCTGCCCTTCAACGCCACCCTTGCAGGGCTTTCCCCCGAGGAATTTGTCGCCGATGTTCTGGCCGATGGCTTGGGCGTCTCGCATGTCACCGTGGGTGCCGATTTTTGCTTTGGCAAAGGGCGGCGAGGTGCCGCGACCGACTTGAAACGCCTTTGTGCAGATCACGGGATTACTGTGCATCTAGCCGATCTTGTGCAAGCCGATAACACTGATATTTCCTCCACCCGTATCCGTGAGGCCTTAACGCAGGGCGACACGCAGGCCGCAAAGAAAATGCTCGGCCATTGGCACCGTATCGATGCAGAGGTGATCCACGGCGCCAAACGCGGGCGTGAGCTGGGCTATCCGACCGCCAATATGGAGGTGACCGGCTTGCACCTTCCGCGCAACGGGGTTTATGCGGTTCTGGCGGATGTTCTGACCGGGCCGCATAAGGGCCAATATCACGGAGCCGCCAACCTTGGCACCCGCCCGATGTTTGGCGACAACCGCCCCAATCTAGAAACCCATCTCTTTGATTTTCAAGGGGACCTATACGGGCAGCACCTCTCAATCGCCTTCGTTGAATGGCTGCGGGGTGAAGAGAAGTTCGACGGGCTTGACGCACTTATCGCCCAGATGGATGCTGATTGCGCCAAAGCCCGACATATCCTGAAGGCCGCACAATGACCGAAAAACTCCCCCCCATCGCCCCTGATTCCGGCCTGCGGCCCCGCTTTTGGGAAACCGTCCCGCTGAAAAAGATGTCCTCGGCCGAATGGGAGGCGCTTTGTGACGGCTGCGGGAAATGCTGCCTGAACAAGATCGAATATGAAGACACCGAAGAGCTACTGTTCACTCGCGTTGCCTGCCGCTTGCTGGATGGCGATAGCTGTCGCTGCGCCAAATATGAAATCCGCCATCAGTTTGTGCCGGAATGCGTCTCGCTGACCCCGCAAAAGCTGGAAAAGATCGCCTATTGGCTACCGCGCACCTGCGCCTATCGCCGCCTCCATGAGGGTAAACCGCTGGAGGATTGGCACCCCCTGATCACTGGTGATCCCGAAAGCGTGCATCACGCCGAAATCTCGGTACGAGGCTGGACTGTACCGGAAAACGAGGTCGACGAGGATGATTGGGAAGATTACTTGATTGAGGAACAAAGCTGATGTTTTTCGCCTCTGACAATGCAGCCCCCTGCCCGCCCGCAATCATGGATGCGCTGGTCCGCGCCAATGAGGGATTCGCGAAATCTTACGGGGCCGATGCGCATATGGCGCGGCTGCGTGACACGATCCGCACCCTGTTCGATGCCCCCGAGGCGGAGGTACATCTGGTCACCACAGGCACCGCCGCCAATGCGCTATCGCTTGCGCTCTATACCCCGCCTTATGGCGCGGTGTTATGTCACCGCCATGCCCATATCGCCGAGGATGAATGCGGGGCGCCGGAGTTTTTCACCGCCGGTGCCAAACTGCAGCTCGTTGACGGGGTAGATGGTAAAATCTCGGCCGACGGGCTGATCGCCGCGCTGGAGGGCGCGGACCGTTCTGTCCATGCCGTGCAACCCAGTTGCCTAAGTCTGACAAATGTGTCCGAGGCCGGAACCGTCTACACACCCGCAGAGATTGCGGCACTGGCAAAGCTGGCCAAATCACACGGACTTGGTGTTCACCTAGATGGCGCGCGCTTTGCCAACGCCTTGGCCACGACGGGGGCCACGCCTGCCGATATGACATGGCGCGCAGGTGTCGATGTGCTGTCTTTGGGTGGCACCAAGAACGGTTTGATGGCGGCTGAGGCCGTCGTGCTCTTCAACCCCGCAAAATCATGGGAGCTGGAGCTGCGGCGCAAGCGCGCGGGGCATCTGACCTCCAAGATGCGCTATGTCGCGGCACAGATGGAGGCATGGTTCGAAGGCGGGCGCTGGCTTGATATGGCGGCCCATGCCAATGCAATGGCCGCACGTCTGGCCGCAGGTTTGCACGCCATCGAGGGTGCGGAACTGCTGTATCCTGTCGATGCAAACATGCTGTTTGCCCGCCTGCCCGATGCCGCCCATGCCCGCGCCAAAGCTGCCGGGGCGCAATACCACGAAATGGGGGATGGCACCTGCCGTCTTGTCTGTGCGTGGTGTACCACGGATGCCCATGTAGATGCGCTTTTGGCAACCTTTCGGGGATGAAGCCTGCGGTAAAGACGCGCCATTTCTTCCGGCCAGTCATGGCCACCGAGCTGCTCCTCGCCGACCAAACCAAGGGCACGCCGATCACTTGGAAGTCCCCCTTTCATTGAAGGGCATCCTTAGAATTTACGCCGCCGCCTGCAATTTTTAAGCTAGCATGAGCCGCTTGTGCCCCCTTGCCCGGCAATGGCTTGCCTGTAAACCGTCAGAAGGAATTCGGACGCTCGTTGCCATAGAACCATTGCGTGGCGAAGTTTTGGCCTCCTTGATACCATTCACGCACTAACATCTGGAGCTGAGCCACTCCCCATTTGTTGGACAGGATTTGGCATAAAGTAAGCTACTCTTTGCACCTGCTGATCGGGCTTGGTTGTTTCAATTTTCTGCCAATAGACCACAGAAGGTGGTTTCCCGCCAAGAGAAGAATGCGGGCGCTTGTGATTGTAGAACTCGATCCATTTTCTGACGCCAGCCTTGGCCTCTGATCCGGTTTCCATGCATGCAGGTAGACGCATTCATACTTCAACGACCACCATAGGCGTTCTACAAAGATATTATCGAGGAAGCGGCCTTTGCCGTCCATTAAGATGCGTACGTTTGAGCCCCGTAGCCGGTCGGTCCATGCGAATGACGTGAACTGGCTGCCTTGATCCGTGTTCATTATGTCCGGCGGGCCGAACTTGTGAATCGCCTCGTTCAGCGCATCAACGCAGAACTCGGCCTCCAGCGTGGTTGATATGCGCCACGCCAGAACCTTGCGCGCGTGCCAATCCATGATCGCGACCAGATACAAAAAGCCGCGCCACATCGGTAGATATGTGATGTCGGCGCACCAAACTTGATTTGACTGATCAACGCGTAGGCCACGCAGCAGATAGGGATAGATTTTGTGCCCTTTCGCGGCATTGCTCCCTCTCACACATGCAAGCATGTGTTGCCGGGCAACGGGTGTTAGGCTTCTGATAGATCGGCATAAGACCCATCAATCGCATACGCTTTTCGCTCACCAGACGCTGTTCATTGCGCAGGTGCCACGTCATTTGACGCACGTCGAAAAACGTAGTTTCCAAGAACTGCTTATCAATCAAGCGCATCAGAGCGAGGTTCATCTGGTCTCGCCTTTTGGCTCATAACCGGGAAATCGACAACAGGGCGCATTACTTGCCAACAGACAGGCCCGAGATGTTTGGCTCAATCATCTTGCGCCTCACTTGCCGGTCCAAGGTTTGAGCTTTTTGGCCAAAAACCGTTGGCGACGACCAACTCCCCGATCTTGGCATGCAAATCTTTGACCTGCTCTTCGTCAATCACCGGCGCTTTCCGACTCCCGCGCTCAAAGACACCCGACGCGCCCTCAAGCAAAGCCCGTTTCCATTGATGGATCATCGTCGGGTGAACCCCGAACCGGCTGGCCAGCTCGCTGCCCGTCTCTGCGCCTTTCAGCGCTTCCAACGCTACCTTGGCGTTGAATTCTAGATGACCTCGCTTCCGTTTCGACATTTCTGAGCTCCTTCGTGTTGAAGATCAGCAAACTATAAATCGTTGCCTAGGTCAGTGTCGAATTTCAGGAGGTTGCTCAACTAACGTCTTCTGGCTTTTCGACGCGTTTTGTGGCTCTGCCAAGCTATACTCGGGCCGGGCTTCATGCCTCTAGGTTCATCCGCATAGGGTCGTAGTGTGCGCCGTCAGGCGTTCGTTTATCTTGTGCGGGATATGGTCGCCCGGCGTTGTAGAATCCGTTCCAACCGCCCATGACGCGTTAAACTTGGAAGCCGCCTTTCAATTCGTGCAGCTAAAAATGCTACAGGGATCGCCAGAGCCGTTCGATGGAAATCTCATCGAGATATTGCCCCGGCCGTCTGTTACCTCTCGGCGTTTGCGCGCAATCACCGAGAGGTAACGAGATTTTGATATTGGCGTCGGTCAGGGTGGTAATCCAGGCGTTGCCGGTGAACTGCGATCCTTGATCCTTATTCACGATTTCAGGCTTGCCGTATTTTGCGATGGCCTCTTTCAATGCATCGGCGCAGAAGCTCGCTTCCAGCGTGTCCGAGATCCGCCACGCCAGCACTTCGCGCATCGCCCAGCCCATGATTGCCGCCAAGCAAAGGAACCCGCGCCGCAACGAAATGTAGGAAACGTCGCTACACCCGGCATGCTGTGGGTGTTTCTTGATGGTATTGCGGCCTTTGTCGATAGCCAGCAACCTCATGCCCCCACCAGCCGCCGTACCCGATGTCGGCCTGCGTGGGACCTATTTCTTGGCAACTAGGCTACAATCTAGCGACGGCCTCTTTTCGGGCAACGAAGGTGCGGGAGGGGCGCGTGAGCCCCCATCAACCTCATTCATCAATTTCGGCACCGTGGCATTCACGCCGACCGGCAAGCAATACAGCGGCGACCGACTGATCTTCTGCAGTATGCATGGGCTGGTCTGGTTCAGATCGCGATTGGTTACCGCCTTGCAGTCATTCGGGCTCATCCCTTCCCACACAGGTAAACATGCGTTGTCTGGCGAGGCATACAAAATGCGCGGGAAGGGGGCAGCGACTTCAGCCCGCATGACAAATAACTCAACCGCCAGCCTGCCAATCTTGGCATAAATCTCTCTGACTTCGGCTTCATTGTCCCTAGCTGTTTCGGGCCTCGCCGGGAAACGCGCCCGTCAGGCTGTCTATCTCCCGCCGCGTCTACGTCGCCACCTGCGTCGCCTGCAGTCTATTGGCCATTTTTACGCCATGTTTGGCAGCGCGCCCGCTAGCCATGTACCCGAAAGGTCGGCATGGGCGGAAACCGTCACAAAATGATAATCTATTTTAACCAATTCGCCGGTTCTCCGATCCGCAAGGTTTGCAAGACCCTAGCCCAATGATAAGCCAAGTCACGCGTCCCGAATCCTCATAACATCGCCCAAAGGACCCACTCATGGCCACCATGCATGAACCAAAGCTGATCTCTGGCAACGCCAATATGCCCCTTGCCACCTCAATCGCACGACGTATGTCTTTGCACCGTGGCATGTCTGTCGGGCTGGTGGATGCGCGGGTGGAACGGTTCAATGACGGCGAGATTTTTGTCGAGGTGTTCGAAAACGTCCGCGGCGAGGATATGTTCATTATCCAGCCGACCTCGAACCCTGCCAATGATAACCTTATGGAATTGCTGATTATGACGGACACGTTGCGCCGGTCTTCGGCATCGCGCATCACCGCCGTGATCCCTTATTTCGGCTATGCGCGTCAAGATCGCCGCACCAAAGCGCGCACACCGATTTCCGCCAAGCTTGTCGCCAATATGATGGTAGAGGCCGGGATCGAACGCGTGCTGACACTGGATCTTCACGCCGCCCAGATCCAGGGCTTCTTCGACATTCCGGTGGACAACCTTTATGCCTCGCCGATCTTTGCGCTGGATATCATGGCGGAATTCAAAGGCTCCATGGGCGATATGATGGTCGTCTCTCCCGATGTTGGCGGTGTTGCCCGCGCGCGTGAGCTGGCCAAACGTATCGAGGCCCCGCTGGCCATCGTCGACAAACGCCGCGAAAAACCCGGTGAGATCGCCGAAATGACCGTGATCGGGGACGTGTCCGGCAAGAAATGCATTATTGTGGACGACATGTGCGATACCGCTGGCACGCTTTGCAAAGCTGCTGAGGTATTGCTGGAGAATGGCGCATCCGAGGTACACGCCTATATCACCCACGGTGTGATGTCCGGGCCTGCTGTGGAGCGTGTGACCAAGTCGGTGATGAAATCGCTGGTTATTACGGATTCCATCGCGCCGTCCGAGGCCGTCCGCAATTGCCCCAACATCCGCATCCTGCCAACGGCACCGATGTTCGCTCAGGCCATTCTGAACATCTGGAATGGCACCTCGGTATCGTCTTTGTTCGAAACCGAAACCCTTAGCCCGATCTATGAAGGCATGTACAATCGCGGCTAAGTGAACTTTGTGGCGGTGGGTTAATGCCCATCGCCACCGACTAGACTATCTCCCAATCATCATCGTCCTTGGCGCGGCCAATTGCTGTCCAATCCGCGCGAACGCGGGCCACACGCGTATCGCCCCAGGTTTTGAACACCAGCACAAACCCCTTGGCTGTAATCTCTTGGGCCGAGATGTCAGCGCGCGAGTTGTGCTTTTGGTCCATATCCCACATCGACAGGCAAACAGAGACCACCGGCGCCTCAACAAAGGCTTCGGGAAACTGAACGCGGTGGCGGCTTTCGCGCGGGCCGTGCCCTGTCCACATCACACCGCCATCCGAAAAGTCGGAAAACAGTAACCGAGAGCCTTGCAGAATGCCCATTGTCTGCGCCGAAAATCGTTTCATCTTCCGTGCCCCGTTATCCGCTACCTGAAACGGCATGTCAGTTGTGGTAATGCACCCGTGCAAGCCAATCACTTTGCCTTGGGCTAACTGAGGAAAGGTTATGATTTCGACGAACCACCCCCAAATAAAAAAGGCCCCGAATATTCGGGGCCTTTGATTATGATTTAACCGAGTTAGTGTGACGCGTGTTGGCGCAGGGCCATCATGTCTTGCACCAGTTTCTCGGCATCATCTTTGTCTTCCGGCAGCGCCATTGCGGCAAGCTCCCGTGCTTGGTCAATCATGCCATCCAGAACAGTTCCGGACAGATCTTCAACCGGCACGGCTTGTTCGGCAAGAACCGAAATGCCTGCAGCGTTGATCTCGGCAAAGCCGCCAGTCACGGCAAATGCCAAGGTCTTGTCGGTTCCAACAGCCTTCAGGATACCGGGGCGCAGGGTGGTGATGGTGGCTGCATGCCCCTCCATCGCCGTCATGTCGCCATTAGCGCCCGGAATTTGAACCTCAGTGGCCTGAAACGAGGCAAGCCGCTTTTCCGGTGACACCAGGTCGAATTGCAAAGTCACGGCCATGTTGCCCCCTTATGCCGCTGCGGCAGCAAGACGCTGCGCTTTGGCGATTACTTCGTCAATGCCACCAACCATATAGAAGGCAGCTTCTGGCAGGTGATCGTATTCACCAGCCACAACAGCCTTGAACGAGGCGATGGTATCTTCCAGCGGAACCTGCTTGCCGTCTGCGCCAGTAAAGATTTTGGCAACATCGAAAGGCTGGCTCAGGAAGCGTTCGATCTTACGCGCACGGGCAACGGCAACTTTGTCGTCTTCGGACAATTCGTCCATCCCGAGGATCGCAATGATGTCCTGCAACGACTTGTAGCGCTGCAAAATCTGCTGCACGGAAGTCGCCACGCCGTAATGCTCTTCGCCGATGATCAACGGGTCAAGCAGACGCGAGGTGGAACCAAGCGGATCCACAGCCGGGTAAATCCCTTTTTCCGAGATCGAACGGTCCAGAACGGTCGTCGCGTCCAAGTGGGCAAAGGAGGTTGCCGGTGCAGGGTCGGTAAGGTCATCGGCAGGAACGTAAACGGCCTGCACGGACGTAATCGAACCGTTTTTGGTCGATGTAATGCGTTCCTGCATCGCACCCATGTCGGTCGCCAGTGTTGGCTGGTAGCCCACAGCGGAAGGGATACGACCCAAAAGCGCGGACACTTCCGAACCAGCTTGGGTAAAGCGGAAGATGTTGTCCACAAAGAACAAAACGTCCGAACCGGTTTCGTCGCGGAACTGCTCGGCCAATGTCAGACCGGACAAGGCAACCCGCATACGCGCACCTGGAGGCTCGTTCATCTGGCCGTATACCAGCGCAATTTTCGATTTTTCCAGATCATCAGGAACGATAACGCCGGATTCGATCATCTCATGGTAAAGGTCGTTACCTTCCCGCGTACGCTCACCCACGCCCGCAAACACGGACACACCGGAGTGTACTTTGGCGATGTTGTTGATCAATTCCATGATAAGCACGGTTTTACCCACGCCCGCACCACCAAACAGACCAATTTTACCACCTTTGGTATAGGGGGCCAGCAGGTCGATAACCTTGATGCCTGTAACCAGGATCTCGGTTGCGGTCGATTGCTCGGCAAAGCTTGGCGCCTCACCGTGGATCGAACGGGTTTGCGTAACCTTGACCGGGCCTTTTTCATCAACCGGATCGCCGGTGACGTTCATGATGCGGCCAAGTGTGCCCATGCCCACCGGAACCGAGATCGGCGCGCCAGTGTCGGTTACGCCCTCGCCACGAACCAAACCTTCGGTCGCGTCCATCGCGATGGTCCGCACGGTGCTTTCGCCAAGGTGCTGGGCCACTTCGAGGATCAGCTTCTTGCCGTTATTGCTTGTTTCCAATGCGTTCAGGATGGCCGGCAGGTCACCCTCGAACTGCACGTCCACGACAGCGCCGATCACCTGTGTGATCTTGCCGGCTGCTTTTGGTGCTTTCGCCATGTCAATTCTCCGTTAGCGGGTCAAAGCGCCTCAGCGCCCGAGATGATTTCAATGAGTTCTTTGGTGATCGCAGCCTGACGCGAACGGTTGTAGATCGTCGTATATTTGTCGATCATATCGCCCGCGTTGCGCGTTGCGTTGTCCATCGCACTCATCCGGGCACCCTGTTCAGAGGCCCCGTTTTCAAGCAAAGCGGTGAAGACTTGCGTCGCCACACCGCGCGGCAAAAGATCGGCAAGAATGCCTTCCTCTGACGGCTCGTAATCGTACAAGGCCACAGCATCGCTGGCATCTTCCACCGCGTCATATTTCGCGGGGATGACTTGCTGCGCTGTTGGCACCTGGCTGATGACCGATTGGAAGCGGTTGAAGAAGAGCGTCGCCACATCAAATTCCCCCGCGTCGAAACGCGCCAGAATATCGCGGGAAATCCCTTGTGCTTGGGCATAGCCCACGCGCTTCACTTCCGACAGGTCCACATGGCCGATGAAATGCGATGCAAAATCACGCTTCAACTGCTCCCGGCCCTTTTTGCCGACAGTCAGGATCTTGACGGTTTTACCTTCGCCCAACAACTGGTTCGCCCGCAAGCGCGCCATCCGCACGATGGAAGAGTTGAAGCCACCGCAAAGCCCACGTTCCGCCGTCATGACGACCAGAAGGTGCACCTTGTCCTCACCCGTCCCGGCAAGAAGCCGGGGCGCGCTGGAGGAAGTCCCGACAGAGGCCGAAAGCCCCGCCATCACTGCATTCATCCGTTCGGCGTAAGGCCGTCCGGCTTCGGCAGCTTCCTGCGCGCGGCGAAGCTTCGCCGCGGCAACCATCTGCATGGCCTTTGTGATCTTACGAGTATTTTTGATACTCGTAATCTTGTTTTTTAAGTCCTTTAGGCTCGGCATTTACCTACCCCTTTAGGCGAAATCTTTAGCATATGCGTTCAACGCGGCTTTGATCTTGTCTTCAAGCTCGCCCTTCACCTTACGGTCGTTGTTGGTGATATCTGCCAACAGATCCGCATGGTTGGAACGAAGGTGCTTGAGCAAGCCTGCCTCGTAGCGGCCCACTTCTTTTACCGGTACTTTATCAAGGTAGCCCTTGGTGCCCGCAAAGATCACGCAAACAATTTCCGCGCCGGTCAGCGGCGAATACTGCGGTTGCTTCATCAGCTCGGTCAGGCGCGCACCACGGTTCAGCAACTGCTGGGTGGAGGCGTCAAGGTCAGAGCCGAACTGCGCAAAGGCAGCCATCTCGCGGTACTGCGCCAGTTCCAGTTTGACCGGACCCGCAACCGATTTCATCGCATCAGTTTGCGCCGAAGAGCCAACACGCGACACGGAAAGACCGGTGTTCACAGCAGGACGGATGCCCTGATAGAAGAGTTCGGTTTCCAAGAAGATCTGACCGTCGGTGATCGAAATCACGTTGGTTGGAATAAACGCAGAAACGTCACCACCTTGGGTTTCAATGATCGGCAGCGCCGTCAAAGAGCCCGAACCGTGATCGGCGTTCAATTTAGCCGAACGTTCCAGCAAACGGGAGTGAAGATAGAAAACGTCGCCCGGATAGGCTTCGCGGCCCGGAGGACGGCGCAGCAACAGCGACATCTGACGATAAGACACGGCCTGCTTGGAAAGGTCATCATAGATGATCAGCGCATGGCGGCCGTTGTCACGGAAATGCTCGGCAATCGCAGTTGCGGCATAGGGTGCCAAGAACTGCATCGGTGCCGGATCAGACGCGGTCGCAGCCACAACAATGGTATAAGCACTCGCACCAGTTTCTTCGAGCTTCTTCACCAACTGCGCAACAGTAGAACGCTTTTGGCCGATCGCTACGTAAACGCAGTACAGCTTCTTGGACTCATCGTCGCCAGCAGCCTTGTTGTAGGATGCCTGGTTCAGAATGGTATCGAGCGCAATCGCGGTTTTACCTGTCTGACGGTCACCAATGATCAATTCGCGCTGGCCACGGCCAACGGGGATCATCGCGTCAACCGATTTCAGGCCGGTTGCCATTGGCTCATGCACCGACTGGCGCGGAATGATGCCGGGGGCTTTGACGTCTGCAATCGCACGCTTGGTGGTGCCCAGCGCGCCTTTGCCGTCAATCGGGTTACCCAGACCATCAACAACACGGCCCAACAGCTCGTCACCCACAGGCACGTCCACGATGGACTTGGTGCGCTTGACGGTGTCGCCTTCCTTGATGGAACGGTCGTCCCCGAAGATAACGATACCGACGTTATCAATCTCAAGGTTCAGCGCCATGCCGCGAATTCCACCGGGGAACTCGACCATTTCACCGGCTTGAACATTGTCCAAACCATGTACGCGGGCGATACCATCCCCGACACTCAGAACCCGGCCGACTTCGGCAACTTCAGCGTCCTTGCCGAAGTTTTTGATCTGGTCCTTGAGGATCGCAGAGATTTCAGCTGCTTGGATACCCATTTATCCGACCTCTTTCATTGCATTCTGGAGAGCCGCGAGCTTTGCCTTGACCGAAGTATCGATCATGGTGGAGCCGAGCTTGACGATAAGACCACCGATGAGGGATTCATCGATAGCGGTTTTCAGTTTCACATCTTTGCCAACACGCGCTTTCAGCGTCTCGGCGAGATCTTTGGCCTGTGCAGCCGAAAGCTTGGTGGCCGAGGTTACCTCAGCCGTTACCTCACCTTTTTCCTCGCTAATCATACCGCGCACAGCCGTAGTCAGCTGTGGCAGCACGAACAAGCGGCGCTTGGAGGCCATCAAGGCCAACGTATTGGCTGTCAGGGCCGACAGCCCCATTTTCTTGGCGATCGCGGCAATTGCGCTTGCCTGATCGTCGCGGCTGTAAACCGGCGAGGCAATCAACGCTTTAAGGTCGGCACTGGCGGTCAAGGCCGCATCAAGGGCATCGATGTCACCCTCCAGCGCCTGAATACCTTTGCTTTCCTTCGCCAGCTCAAACAAAGCAGTGGCGTAGCGAGCAGCAATGCCGGAGGAGATCGAAGCTGGTTCTGACACGTCATCCCTTCCGAAATAAAGCCCTTAGACGCATCACACGACATAAGGGCATCCTATGGCGCATACGGTACGCATGCGTCTGAATTTTTCAATTGTTTAGCAGAGCAGGTTTTCTGCTGCAACCTCCCGTATAGCGCAATTTAACCTTTGTCATGCGCCAGATGGAAAGGTTTTGCGCTACCATCAGCCTTTGCCGCGCCAATCGGCAATTTTACCGCACCGCGCAGTAGAATCGTCAACGCGCATCCACACGCCTCGGACATCAAACACCACGCGGCTGCACTTATCTGGTGCTAACCCAAAAAAGCCCGCGGATTTGGGCAAAAAGTACGCTTTACCCTCACGCTTAAGACCAACGACTATGTCGCTACACGGGCCCAGATCAAAACTCAGCACATCGGGCGCACCCGAAATCAGGTCAATCGCGGGGATCGGTGACAAAATCTATCCCCTCATTGCTGCCCCTTAGGCCAAGAGCAAAAGAGAACTACATCTTGGATGATCGTTGCAGCGCGCGCACCTGTTGCAAAGGTTGGCAAAAGCCACCTCGGGCCATCGTTAAGCTTGATCAATCATTCCCATTCGCTTTGTCAGCAGAAGACGGTCCACGCAGCGCAGGTTCCGGCGCGCCTTGCCCCATCCCTTCCAACACCCGCAACGGTCTGCGGACAACCGCGCCAAGCCCCCCTCGCGGCGCGGCACGTGGTTGTTTGGAAACCTCAACCATCAGTACCCCACCCGAGAGAAGCGGCGCAAAAAATCGGCCGTTACGCTCAAAAAACTCCGAGGTTCTGCGCCAGAACGGATGCCCCGAGGGAGGTGCATAAAGCGCCGAAACGCTCCGCTCTACCGTGAAGTCATGGCGTTTCAACTGTGCCTCCAGCTGCCCCAGCGAATAGGGGCGGCCAAAGCCAAAAGGTGTCACATCACGCCGCGCCCAAAGGCCCGCCCGTGACGGCACCACAAAAAGTGCGCGCCCGCCGGGGCCAAGCACGCGCGACGCCTCCTCCAGCACGGCCGAGGGTTGCTCCGATGTCTCCAACCCATGCATCAAAATCAGCTTGTCCACGATCCCCGTCGCCAAGGGCCAAGCCGTCTCCTCACATAGAACCGAGACATTCTCCATGCCCGCGGGCCATGGCATCACCCCTTGGGGTGCGGGCATCATTGCGATGACACGCCGCGCATCCGCCAGATAGGGGCGCATCAAAGGGGCCGCAAAGCCAAAACCCGCCATCGTCTGCCCCTTGGCATGGGGCCACATTCGCACCACGGTATCGCGAATCGCGCGCTGTGCCACGCGGCCCAATTTGGTCCGGTAATAAAAATTGCGAAGGTCGAGTACATCAAGATGCATTGCACAAAGGGCCTTTTTCGGGCGAAGTTGTGTTACAATACCCTAAGAGAGGCAAAAGACCATGGCACTTGAACTTATCACCATCCCCTGTCTGTCCAACAATTACGCCTTTCTGATCCACAATCCCGACAGCAAAGAGACCGCCCTGATCGACGTGCCCGAAGCAGCGCCCATTCTTGAAGCCCTGTCGGTGCGGGGTTGGACCCTGACGGATGTGCTGCTGACACACCACCATTGGGATCATATCGACGGGCTGCCCGATCTGTTGGCAGGGCTGGCGACGAAACCGCGCATCTGGGGGGCTGCTGCCGATGCCCACCGCCTGCCGCCCCTTGACCACGCCTTGACCGAGGCCGACACCGTGCAGATTTGCGGCGAAGAGGTCGAAATCCTCGATATGCCCGGCCATACGGTTGGCCATATCGCCTTTTACTTGCCCGCCTCCAAAATGTTGTTTTCCGGCGACAGCCTGATGGTCATGGGCTGTGGCCGCCTGTTTGAAGGTACGCCCGCGCAAATGTGGAACAGCCTGTGTAAAACCGCCAGCCTGCCCGGTGACACGCTGCTTTTGTCGGGCCATGAATACACCGCAGATAACATCGCTTTCGCGCGCTCCCTTGAACCGGAGAATTCGCAGCTTATCTCTTTAGCAAGCCGGGTGGCGGATCTACGCGCAGCAAACACACCGACGGTCCCGACAACCTTGGCGCAAGAACGCAACACCAATCCGTTCCTCCGCGCCCCTGACCCATCACTGAAGGCAGCCCTTGGCATGGCCACGGCACCTGACGTCGATGCCTTTACCGAAATCCGGGCAAGGAAGGATGCGTTCTGACCCAGCCCCCTCACGCCATCACTTTTTTCGGTTTCTGCGACACAAATTGCAATTAATCATAAATAGCACTTGAAGCCGCCGAAATAAAACCGAACCTTAAGACTATGAGGCCATGGTCAAAGGGCAACCGCCCCTTCGACCCGCAGAACACGAGGAGCACTATACCGTGCCATCATTTTCCACAACGCTTGAACAGGCAATCCACGGCGCTTTGGCCCTTGCCAATGCACGACGCCACGAACTCGCCACCCTGGAACATTTGCTTCTGGCCCTGATCGATGAGCCAGACGCTGCTCGGGTCATGAAGGCCTGCTCTGTCGATACAGATGAGCTGCGCAAAACCCTTAACGATTTCATCGAGGATGATCTTTCAACCTTGGTCACCGATGTCGATGGTTCCGAAGCAGTGCCCACAGCGGCCTTCCAACGCGTGATCCAGCGTGCTGCAATCCATGTGCAATCCTCGGGCCGCAATGAGGTGACGGGGGCCAATGTGCTGGTCGCCATCTTTGCCGAACGCGAATCCAACGCCGCTTATTTCCTGCAAGAGCAGGATATGACCCGCTACGACGCGGTAAACTATATCGCCCATGGTGTCGCCAAAGACCCCGCCTTTGGTGAGGCGCGCCCTGTCACAGGTGCCGAAGACCACGAAACCCCCAAAGGTGAGGCCGGTGAGGCCAAGGATTCCGCACTCTCCAAATATTGCGTGGATTTGAACGTCAAAGCGATCAACGGTGATGTCGACCCCCTGATCGGGCGGGAGTCAGAGGTGGAGCGTTGCATTCAGGTTCTTTGCCGTCGCCGCAAAAACAACCCGCTGTTGGTGGGCGATCCCGGGGTTGGTAAAACCGCAATTGCGGAAGGTCTGGCGTGGAAAATCATCAACGGCCAAACGCCGGATATTTTGTCCAAAACCACCATCTATAGCCTTGATATGGGCGCGCTTCTGGCCGGAACCCGCTATCGCGGTGATTTTGAGGAACGACTAAAAGCCGTGGTGAAAGAGATGGAAGCGCATCCCGATGCCGTGCTGTTCATCGACGAGATTCACACCATCATCGGTGCCGGTGCCACTTCGGGCGGAGCGATGGATGCGTCCAACCTTCTCAAACCAGCGCTTCAGGGCGGCAAGCTGCGCACCATGGGCTCCACCACCTATAAGGAGTTCCGCCAGCATTTTGAAAAGGACCGTGCGCTTGCACGTCGTTTCCAGAAAATCGACGTGAATGAGCCCTCTGTCCCGGATGCGATCAAGATCCTGACCGGTCTGAAGCCGCATTTCGAAGAACACCACGATCTGCGCTATACCGCCGATGCGATCAAATCAGCGGTGGAGCTGGCCGCGCGCTATATCAACGACCGCAAACTGCCCGACAGTGCGATCGATGTCATCGATGAAGCCGGTGCCGCACAGCATCTCGTCGCGGAATCCAAGCGTCGCAAAACCATCGGCGTCAAAGAGATTGAGGCCGTCGTTGCCAAAATCGCCCGTATTCCGGCCAAAAGCGTATCCAAGGATGATGCCGAAGTGCTTCGTGACCTGGAAAAATCGCTCAAGCGGGTGGTCTTTGGGCAGGACAAGGCGATTGAAGCATTGTCCTCGGCGATCAAACTGGCGCGGGCCGGGTTGCGCGAGCCTGAAAAACCGATCGGCAACTACCTCTTTGCCGGGCCAACGGGTGTGGGCAAAACCGAAGTGGCCAACCAGCTCGCCAATACCTTGGGGGTGGAGTTGTTGCGGTTTGACATGTCGGAATACATGGAAAAACACGCCGTATCGCGCTTGATCGGTGCCCCTCCCGGCTATGTCGGGTTTGATCAGGGCGGCATGTTGACCGATGGCGTGGATCAGCATCCGCATTGCGTGTTGCTGCTGGACGAAATGGAAAAGGCGCATCCTGACGTCTACAATATCCTGCTGCAGGTCATGGATCACGGCAAGCTGACCGACCATAATGGCCGGACAGTGGATTTCCGCAATGTTATCCTGATCATGACATCCAATGCCGGTGCGCAGGAAATGTCCAAATCCGCAATCGGCTTTGGCCGCGACCGCCGGACTGGTGAAGATACCGCCGCGATTGAGCGCACCTTCACGCCCGAATTCCGCAACCGTCTTGACGCCGTGATCAGCTTCGCCCCCTTGGGCCGCAGTGTCATCCGTCAGGTTGTGGAGAAGTTCGTATTGCAGCTTGAGGCACAGCTTTTGGACCGCAACGTCCATATCGAGCTGACCGAGGAGGCTGCCGATTGGCTGGGCGAAAAAGGCTACGATGACAAAATGGGGGCGCGTCCGCTTGGCCGTGTCATTCAGGAAAGCATCAAGAAACCGCTGGCCGAGGAGCTTTTGTTTGGCAAACTTATGAAGGGTGGTGTCGTCAAGGTTGGCGTGAAAGATGGCGCGCTTGATCTGACCTTTGAGGAACCGGGCAAGGCCCGCATCACGGGCCGCAAAACGCCGCTGTTGACCGCGGAATAATCAGCCAATTTTACCAGTGAGGCTCCTGCATATGCGGGGGCCTTATCCTTTTATGAGTACCTGATACAGGTCAACGTTCCGTCAATTTCAACTCGATCCGCCGGTTCTGCGCGCGCGCAGCCTCCGAATCGCCTTGGGCAACGGGTTGCCATTCCCCGAAACCAGTCGCCGCCATCCGCCCCGGCGGAAAGCCAAGGTCGTTTTGCATAAAGCGCACCACCGAAAGCGCCCGTGCCTGGCTCAACTCCCAGTTATCCGCAAATTCGCCCAGTCCCGAAAGCGGCACATTATCGGTATGCCCGTCGACCCGGATAACCCAATCAATGCCCGCAGGAATTAGATCCGAAATCTCACGCAAGCTGGCCACCACCCCCGCAATCTGCCGCCGCCCCTCACCAGCCAGATCGGCTGACCCCTGTTCAAACAACACCTCGGAGGAGAAAACGAACCGGTCGCCAACAATGCGCACGCCATCACGGCCGGCCAGAACCTCACGCATTTGACCGAAAAACTCTGATCGGAAATTCTCCAGCTTCTTCGTTTCGGCCTCCAGCCGGATGCGCTCTGCCTCCTCCAGCTCTGCGCGTTTTTTCTGCTCTTCGGCTACGCGGGCCAGCGCCGTGTTCAACTGCGTCCCCATTTCATCCAGCCGAACTGTCGCCGCCTCATCGCGCGCTGACGACGCATCAAGCAACCCCTGAAGGTTTCCCAATTGTCCGCGCAACGCTGCGACCTGTTCGTTCAAAAGCGCCATGCGCCGCGCATTTTCGGCTGATTGCGCCTGTTCTTGCGTCAAAGCCGCCTGTGCGGTGGCAAGCAAAGCCTCCTTTTCAGTCAATGCGCCCGCCGCCGTCGTTTGCGCGGCCGCCAGCAAGGTCAGCGTTTCCTCTGCCCGCTTGCGTTGTTCCTCCAGCGCCAGCGTCATTGCTGTTAGCTCATTTTCGGACGCCGCAAGGCGCGCGCGCAAAGCCTCGGCGGCGGCAATATCAGCAAGACGGGCTTTTTCTTCATCGCTCAGCTCTGTTTGCAAACCGGCAAGACGAACGCGCAAAACCTCTGCCGCGGCCCGTTCCGCAAGCAGCGCGCGCTCTGTCTCTGTCAGCTCCGCCTCCAACCCCGAAATCTGCGTCGTGGCCGCCGAAAGCGCCCCCGCCTGCCCCTCGGCCTGCGTCAATCGGGCCAGCGCATCGGAAAGCGTTGCCTCGCCCTCTGCCAGTTTTGATCGCAGATCTGCAACCAAAGCATCCAGCGCATCGCTGCGCGCAGCCGCAAGACGTGCTGTTTCAGATTGCGCATCCACCTCTTCGCGCGCCCGTGCAATTGAAAGGTTCAACGCTTCTTGTTCTGTCAACAGGCGGGTTTGCGCGGCCTCCAGATCGCTGACGGTCGCGGCCAAGGTTGCGGCCTCGCCCAAGGCGGCATCACGATCCACCAAAAGGCTCGCGACTTGGGATTCGAAACTGGCGATACGCGCGGTTGCAAATTCCAGATCCTTTTGACGCGCCGAAAGCTGCCCCGACAACGACGCAATCAAGGCCGCCTGTGCCGCGCCTTCGGCCTGCGCCTCTGACAGGGTTTCGTTCAACCGGCCAACGTCCTGTTCCAGATCATCCGCCCGCCCCCGCGCAAGCCCCAGCGCATCGGCCAAACCGGCAACCTGCGCGGTCAAATTGTCCAGCTCATGATCCTGACTGTCGATTGTTTCGCGCAGCACCGATTGCACGATCATGAAGATCGACAGCACGAACATCAAAACCAAAAGCAGCGCCGTCATCGCATCGACAAAGCCCGGCCAGATCGCGCCGTTCATCCGCTGCGATGACCGCCGACTCAACGCCATAGCCTAGCCCCGCCCCGCAGGATTGCGCGACAACTGCCGGACAGCGTTGGTCAGCCCCGCAATATCAGCCCGCAGGTCAGACATGCTTTCCTGACGTCCGGCTGCAATCTCTTCCAGTATCCGCAAAAGCTGCACATCAATTGACCGAAGCCGCATCCGGTTTTCCGCATCCGGCCCTTCCTCATTCGAGTTGGCAAGCACGGTCGCATAGCTGTCCTGCCCATCGGCGATCCGCGTCAATAGCACGCTTTGCGTGGCGGCAATCTGGGCCAGCTTGTCTTGCGTCTCGGCGCCTGTTTGCACCTTGGCAGACAAATCCTTGACCGCATTTGACAGGTGGCCCAGCTGTTCATCCGCCAGGCCACGCGATACATCCGCCTGCACAAACAGGTCTTGAAGCCGCTCCAACTGTCGCGCCATCTGGTCCATGACGCCACCAAGACCGGCCGCGCCCCCATCCGCATCGGCCGCATCCCCCGAGGAAAACCCGAGCCGCGTGATCGTGGACAGCCATTCTTCAAGCTCGCGGTAAAAGCGGTTTTGCCCGTGGCTGGCAAACAGTTCCAACATCCCGACCACAAGCGATCCGGCAAGCCCCAAAAGCGAGGAGGAAAACGCCGTGCCCATACCGCCCAGCTGCGCCTCAAGGCCCCCCATCAGCTTGTCAAACACCTGCATCCCCGTTTCGCCCTCTTGCGGGGCAAGGTTGCGGATGGTCTCAACCACGGCGGGAACCGTGGTGGCAAGCCCGTAGAACGTTCCCAAAAGGCCAAGGAAAATCAAAAGGTTGACAAGATAGCGCGTAATATCACGTGCCTCGTCAATGCGCGTCGCCACACTATCGAGGATAGAACGCGAGGAAGAGGCAGAGATTTGCATCCGCGCGCCCCGACTGCGCAGCAAGGCCGCCAATGGTGCCAACAGCCGCGGCACATGCACCGCATCGCGTTGTGCATCAGACGGGGCAAACCCGACGATCCAGCGCACAGATTGCATCAACTGGAACATTTGCCAAAAACAGGCAAGCACCCCAAAGACAAAGACCAGCCCGATAAAGCCGTTCAGCCAGACATTGGCCAGAAACACGCCCGAAAGCTGCCCCCACGCCACAAAGGCCCCTGCCGATACAAGGGCAATCACGATCAGCATCAGAACAATCTGACGGATCGGATGGGTGAATGACAGTTCTGCCTCGGTTACGGTCTTGTCCATTCGGCGCGCATGACCTTTTTTGGGTTAATAATGACCAGCTTAGGCTGCTGCGCGCGCTATGCCAACCATCATTTATGACCCGCGCCCCGCAAAGCCTGAACGCGGATGGAAAGCCACTGCATATCAGGGTCGGCGATGCCCAAATCCATCAAATGCGAGGCGGTATTGAACAGATAATCACAATTCGGACCTCGCCCGCCCACTGCCGTGGCAATAATGCCCGCTTGCTCTTCCAATGGCAGGCCGCCACAATATTGGTTGGTTTCACGGTTAATCACATAACACAGCGCCGTAACCTCGCGGCCGCAATCCAGTGTCAGGGGCAGCCATTCCTCTAGATATGCGCCCGAAATCAGTTCGCGTTCGCGCAAGACGGCCAAGGTTTCAGGTTCTGCCCCATCCTTCACACGAAAGGCAACACCGGTGCAACCTGCGGCTGCGGCACGGTCCAGCGCCAGCACAAGGCCGGGCGCGGCCTCGGTACCGCGATAATGGATGGAGCGCATGCAAAAGCTGCGGTGCCACCCCGATAGCCGCGCCACGCGCTGTTCTTCCACAGGGAATTCGGGGTTCCAGATCAATGACCCATAGCCAAAGACCCAAAGTGGTTTATGCATAGCCGTGGCCTCTTTTCATTTCGTCCTATAAATCGCAAAACTGTTGAAATTGAAAGAGGGGCGGCGGCAATGCGGTGGTTGACGGGTTTGGTACTGGTGCTGGCGGGCCTCTGGTCGGGCTATTGGTTCATCGGTGCGCGCGGGTTTGAGGGGGCTGCGAACGGCTGGATCACCGCCTTGCAAGATAGCGGCAAAACCGCCACCCATGACGGCTTGGCGGTGCGGGGCTTTCCCAACCGATTTGATCTGACCGTGACCGAACCGCATTTTGCCGATCCCGCAACCGGCATCGGCTGGCAGTCGGATTTTGTTCAGGTGCTGAGCCTAAGCTATAAACCTTGGCACCTGATCGCCGCCTTCGCGCCCACGCAACGGCTGACCCTGCCGCATGAGGGCATCACCCTTCGGAGCGAGAAAATGCAGACGAGCCTTGTGGCGCAGCCCCTGCCCGCCCTGCCGCTGGACCGGATTACCCTGATCGGTGATATGCTGGAGGCACAGGGCAATAGCGGCTGGAGCCTGCGCGCCGATGCGCTCCGCTTTGCCTCCCGTAGGGTAGATGGCGATGCACATGAGGTTGCCCTGACCATAACAGAGCTTTCGCCCGATCCGCAGCTCATGTCGCTTTTTGATGGGGCACTGCCTGACCGCATTGGCCTGATCCGGCTGGATGCCACCTTAGGTTTCACCGCCCCGATCGACCGTTTTATCCTTGAGACCCGCCCGCGTCTGGCCACCCTTGATCTGACCGAAGCGCGCGTGGATTGGGGCGACATACATGCATCAGCCAAGGGGCGGTTGATCGCCGATAGCGCGGGCTTTGCCCAGGGCGATATTGTGCTGCGGCTGACAAGCTGGCGGCTGGCGCTGGATGTGGCGCAAAGCACGGGGCTGATCGCGCCGGATGCCCGCCAGCTTTGGGATCAGGCAGCGGGCTTCTTGGCGGGTGACAGCGGCGACACGCTGGAACTGCCGATAAGCCTGCACAACGGGCGGGCAATGGTCGGCGCTATTCCGGTCGGACCCGCGCCACGCCTGCGTTAGCGTTCATTTGCAATATGGCCCGCCGCGATAAGAGGCCGTATCAAGGTGCAAATGGTCCATGTGATGCCCGTCCGACCCCGGCCCCAGCGTGGTGCCGAAAATCCCGCAAGCCGCTTTATGCGCCGCCCGGATCGGGGTGCCCTTACGCGTTTTATAGTGTTTCAGCACCGAAACCTCGGTCCCGTTCTTTAGCTGAAACCCTGCAATATCGATTGCTTTGCCGCGCCCGTGCTCACTGATACGTGCGCCTTTTTTGCTGTTGCGGGTTCGGCAGGTGTAATGGCCAGCCACACGCAGACCGACCAGCGTCTTGCCAGCAAAGGCAGGCTTGGCCTCTTCGCTGACCCAACTGCGCAAGGCACGCGCCGTGTCACAATCAAGCGTCGCGGGGATGCTAAGTGCAATGCCGTCCACCGCAGTCACGCGTACGGGATTTTGAATTCCGCAACCTTTGATCTTGCCGTTGATCTTCGCGATCATAGCGCCCTGAATGGCCGGATCATTGCAGACGGATCCTGCCGTAACGGGCTTGCTTGTGCCCAGCAGTTTGGACAGGAACCCTTTGCGAGGAGCGTCCACCTCTGGGCGGGGCATGGGGCGCGGGGATGACATTTCGGCAAAGACAGGCGCAGCACAGCAAAACGCGGCCAAAAGCAGGGGAAGCGTCATCTTCATCCGCGCGTCCCATCGGATTTCGAGGTTCCACCACGGCCAAAATCCGGCGCATCGGTATCTTGCCCTGCCTGAACGATGCTGCGCCGGATGGCACGGGTGCGGGTGAAATAGTCATGCAAATGCGCCCCGTCACCGGTACGAATGGCGCGCTGGAGGGCAAAAAGTTCCTCGGTGAAACGGCCCAAAATTTCCAGCGTGGCATCCTTATTGGTCAAAAACACGTCGCGCCACATTGTCGGGTCCGATGCGGCGATACGAGTAAAATCCCGAAAACCGGCGGCAGAGTATTTGATAACCTCACTATCCGTCACGCGCCCCAGATCATCGGCCACGCCGACCATCGTATAGGCGATAAGATGCGGCGTATGGCTGGTCACCGCCAACACAAGGTCATGGTGCGCGGGCTCCATCTCATCGACATTGGCGCCCATCCCTTCGCAAAGCGCGCGCAAGCGTGCCACGGCGTCAGGGTCCGTTCCGTCTGGCGGGGTCAGCAACCACCAGCGGTTTTCAAACAGCGTCGCAAAACCGGAACGCGGGCCGGAATGTTCCGTTCCCGCAATCGGGTGGCCCGGTACAAAATGCACACTATCAGGCAGATGCGGTGCCACAGCATCAATCACCGCTTGCTTGACCGAGCCGACATCCGTGACCGTCGCCCCTGCCTTCAGATGCGGGCCGATCTCGGCGGCGATATGCCCCATCACCCCGACCGGCACAGCAAGAACGACCAGATCCGCGCCCTCTACCGCCTCGGCGGCGGTTTCAAACACCGCATCGCACAGGCCCAATTCCATCGCCGCTGCACGGCTTTCGGCAGACTTGGCATGGCCGGTGATGCTGCCCACCAGCCCTCGTTGCCGCATGGCATGGGCCATCGACGAGGCAATCAGCCCCAAGCCTATCAGCGCGACCTTTTCATATATGACGGCCATCAATCCCTGCCCTTGAACTGCGCAACGGCATGGACAACACGCCGACACGCGCTTTCATCACCCACGGTGATGCGCAGGCAATGCGGCAACTTATAGCTTGCCACCCGCCGCACGATCAGCCCCTCACTACGCAGATGCATATCGCAGGCCTCGGCCTCTTCCGCGCTGGCGAAACGGGCAAGGATGAAATTGGCCAGCGAGGTATCAGAGGGGATGCCAAGGGTGGCCAATGCCTCGGCCAGCCAAATGCGCAGGCGGGCATTCTCAGCACGGCAACGGGCGACATAGTCTTGGTCGCCCACGGCAGCCTCGGCGGTTTCAAGCTGCGTATTGGACAGGTTGAACGGCCCGCGAATACGGTTGAGCACGTCGATAATCGCCTTGGGCCCATAGCCCCAGCCGATGCGCAGCCCGCCAAGGCCGTAGATCTTGGAAAAGGTACGCGTCATCACCACATTTTCACGGGCCTCGACCAAGGAAAGCCCGCCGTCATAGCCATCGACATATTCGGCATAAGCCCCATCAAGCACCAAGATCGCCTGTGGCGGCAAACCATCGGCAAGCTGCGCGATCTCAGCCTCTGAGATCATGGTGCCGGTGGGGTTGTTCGGATTGGCGATGAAGACCAGCTTCGTGCGCTCATTACAGGCGGCCAAAAGTGCGGCGACATCGGTTGTGCGCTCACGCTCACACACCTCAACGGGGGTGGCGCCGGCGGCCATGGCCGAAATCCGGTACATCAAGAAGCCATGTTCGGTGAACAACACCTCATCCCCCGGCCCGGCATAAGCCTGACACAGGAAGTGGATGATCTCATCGCTGCCCACGCCGCAAATCACACGGTCAGGGTCAAGCCCGTGGGTTTGCCCGATCGCCAACCGCAAGGCGGCATGGTCGGTGCTGGGATAGCGGTGCAGCTGATGGACCGAACGGGCAAAGGCCTCTTTGGCCTTATCGGACGGGCCCGCCGGATTTTCGTTCGAGGATAGCTTGATGGTGTTGGACTTGCCCGCAACCGTGGCGGCACCGCCCTCATACAAGGCGATATCCATAATGCCGGGCTGCGGCTGAATTTGCGTCGTCATGACCGTGTTCCCCCAAGATTAGGGCTTAGTTACCCCCTTGCAGGCAGCGTGACCAGTACCCACAAACACGAAAACGCCGCCCAAAACGGGGCGGCGTTTCCAGATAGCCCATAAATAAGGGCTAGGATTAGTTTTTGGCGTAATATTCGACCACGAGGTTTGGTTCCATCTGTACCGGATATGGTACATCGCCCAAAGTCGGGGTGCGAATGAAAGTCGCTGTCATCTTGGAGTGATCGGCCTCAATGTAGTCAGGCACGTCACGCTCAGCCAGAACAACGGCTTCGAGCAACACAGCCAACTGCTTGGAGCGGTCACGTACAGCAATCACATCGCCTTCTTTACAACGGTAAGACGCGATGTTCACGCGCTGGCCGTTCACGGTGACGTGGCCGTGGTTTACGAACTGACGGGCCGCAAACACAGTCGGCACGAATTTCGCGCGGTACACAATCGCATCCAGACGACGTTCCAGCAGGCCTACCAGGTTTTCACCTGTATCGCCTTTAACACGCTCGGCTTCGCCAAAGATCTTGCGGAATTGCTTTTCGGTCAAATCGCCGTAGTAACCCTTCAGCTTTTGCTTTGCGCGCAGCTGGGTACCAAAGTCCGAGAGTTTGTTCTTGCGGCGCTGACCGTGCTGGCCGGGGCCGTATTCGCGGCGATTTACTGGGGATTTTGGACGGCCCCAGATGTTTTCGCCCATACGGCGGTCAATTTTATACTTGGCAGAGGTCCGTTTGGTCATCTCTGATCTCCTTCGTTCAAGACATGAAGGGCGTTGTCCTTCCCCGCCGCGCAGGCCTGCAAAGGCCTAAACTTTGGGTGACAGGTTTCCCGTTGCCGGGTCCACCAACACCAATGAAAAGCCCCCGGAAATATCCGAGGACTTGCGGGCTTATATATGGGCAGGGGGCAGTGTCAACCGCTTAGGCCATCTTGCGCCAAAAGCGGGCAGGAAACACAATTCCGCGATCTTCGGTGCAATCGCGCGCCTTGGGTGTTAGGTCTTTTGAAAATACAGAGGAAAACCGATCATGACGCAAAACGCCCAAACCAACCGCCGCATCGTTCTGGCAGAACGCCCGAAAGCGGCACCTGACGCCAACACTCTTCGCCTAGAGGACGCAGCGATTCCATCCCCCGGCCCCGGCGAGATGCTGTTGCGCTCGGTTTATCTGTCGCTGGACCCCTATATGCGCGGCCGGATGAATGACACAAAATCCTATGCCACGCCGGTGCCGATTGGCGGGGTGATGACAGGGCAAGTGGTGGCCGAGGTGATGGTCTCCAACCTCGATGGCTTTGCCCCCGGCGATTACGTTCTGGCGGGCAGCGGCTGGCAGGATTACGCGGTCTCGGACGGGGTTGAGGTGCTGAACCTTGGCCCGAAACCGGCGAACCCGTCGTGGTCCTTGGGGATCATGGGAATGCCCGGCTATACCGCCTATGCGGGCCTGCTGAAGATCGGAGAGCCGAAAGCCGGTGAAACAGTCGTTGTCGCAGCCGCCTCAGGGCCGGTCGGGGCCACCGTGGGCCAGATCGCCAAGCTGAAAGGCTGCCGCGTTGTCGGGATCGCGGGGGGCGCCGAGAAATGCTCGCATGTGGTGGAAACCTTGGGGTTTGACGCCTGTATCGACCATAAATCCGCCGATTTCGCTGAACAACTGGGTGCGGCCTGCCCCGATGGCATCGACGTCTATTTCGAGAATGTCGGCGGCAAGGTGCTTTACGCGGTCTTGCCCTTGCTGAACGCTTTTGCACGGATGCCGATTTGCGGTGTTGTTTCGTGGTACAACATCCCCGGCCTACCTGATGGGCCGGATATGGGGCCTGTCATCATGGGTACAATCTTGCGGATGAAGGTAAAGGTACAAGGCTTCATCATCTTCGACAGCTTCCCCCGCAGCCTTTACGCCGAGTTTGCACGCGACATGACCGGCTGGCTGGAGGAAGGCAAAATACACTATACCGAAGAAGTCATCGACGGGTTGGAAAACGCGCCAGAGGGGCTTTATGGCCTGTTGGAAGGGCGCAGCTTTGGCAAAAGGGTGGTGCGGCTGTAAAGCCCCACTACGAACGCTATATCGAAGTCAGCTTTGCGGCGCGTGGCAGGAGATCCCGTTCACGCCCCGCCCTCGGGTTTATGCCCGCCCGTAGGCCTCGGCAATCGCGACCTTCATCGCGGCCTCAGGCGTGTGGTCAGCCCATGTAACCATTTGGAATGCTGGGTAAAACCGTTCCGCCGCCATCACCGCGCCTGAAATAAGACGGTCGATCTGTTCGGGGCCCGCAACCTGCCCGCCCGCAAGGCAGAGGCCATAGCGCCAGACCATCAACTTTTGATCGCCCCACCATGTGAATGCGCCGTTCCAGACCATATCATTGCAGCGGTTCAACACGTCATAGAGGGCGGAAATACGGCCCTCTGGCGGCTCCATCTCAAACGTGCAGATCAGGCGCAGGGTCTCATCATGGTCCGACCATGCCAGCGTAAGCGAGTAGGTCCGCCATTGGCCCTCAACCGACATTGCGATCTGGTTATCGGTAACGCGATCAAATTCCCACGCATGGTCATTGGCCAGCGTTTCCACGATGTCGATCGGATGGATTTCCTCCGAGAAGTAGTCTTCAGAAAGTGACATAGCCCCGCCTCGCATTTCCGGTCCTTGCGATGATGCCCGATGGTAAGGGCGAACACACAAGAAGCTGAGTGTTTGGCAAGAACAAGCGTCTTACCCGTTACCAACTTACTAGATATAGTGTGCGAGGAGCGAAACCCTGTAAAGAGAATTTTGGAAAATCTTCTGTGGACAAGTCCAAAACTTATCCACGAAATCGACATTCAGAGGGGTAACACAGCAATACATCCCCAAGTTGCGAGTGCGCCGAGAGAATCGCGCGTGGATGCCCGATCGCTATTGCGCAGCTTTCTGGCTGTCAATCCATATGCCCAAAGAGGCGATGTCGGGCAGAACAACATCGGCATAGGGCGCCAGCTCTGCCGTGTCGGCGATGCCGGTCAACACCCCGACGCAGCGCATCCCCGCCGCGCGCCCTGCCACAAGATCATGCACGCTATCGCCGACCATAATCGCGCGGGCGGGATCAACACCGGTCTGGCGGGCAAAGGCAAGGCACATCCCCGGCCCCGGCTTGGCCCCATGGCCCGAATCGTGGCCCGCGATAAAATCGAACAGATCAAGTACCCCATGCGCCGTAAGATGGGCACGGGCCGGACGCTCTGTATCATTGGTCGCAAGCCCCAGCTTTAGCCCGCGATCCCGCAAGCCCTCCAGAACCGCGCGCAACGGCACGGCGGGCGCCATCACAGCATCCTGCGCTTGGGCGTTCAACAGGTCTTCCAATCCGGTCAGGCTTTGCCCCGGAAGGAGTGGCAAAAGCACGGTGGCGATATCTGTGGCAGTGGCCGCGATGACCGGGCTGTCGGGCTGGAAATCGCGGGCGAATCGGTCATAGCCGATGGCCGTCGCCAACATATCGGCATGGGCATCATCAACCGCGATCTGCAACAAAAGCCGTTCCGTCCATGCACCCCAGCTTTTACGGAAGTCAAACAGCGTCCCGTCCTTGTCAAACACCACCCCGTCAATCATCGCGCGCGCCCTTTCATTTAAACGGCACCATGGACGGCGGTGCCGGAAAAGGCAATCGCAGGGCCAACAGCCTCAAGTCCAATGGATTTCCGCGCCCCCCGGCAAGACGGCCCGCGCACGCATCGGCATCTCATAGGCCAGGCTTTCTGCCTCACAAAATCCCATCACCCACGCATCATCCATTAACAGAAAATCAAGTATCGAGCCGAGAAACTCCGCCTGCTGCGCGCTTTTTGAAAGGTCATCAACCGACGCCCCCGTTGCGCCAAGAAAGGTTCCGAACAGATCTTCATCCGCCGCCAGCCACCCCAAGGCCTTCAAAGCGATCATTTCGGCGGTTTCCTGCTTCATCATCGGCGGTTTCCCTCTCATATGTGACGTAACCCCGAGAACGGTCCGCCGATTGTTTCAATTGCCGCCAAATTGGAAAGAGTTTCTTAACCACTTGGTCACAAAGATAACCATATCCTTACTTGAGCGGATCTAGGAATACAAAGATGGCTGGAAAAATTCTCATTGTGGACGATGTGGCGACAAATCGCATCGTTTACAAAGTAAAGCTCGGCGCTGCGTGCTACGCGCCGATTCTCGCCTCTGACGGGGCGTCATGCCTTGCGCTTGCCCGAAGCGAAAAACCGGATCTGATTTTGCTGGATCTGGTTTTGCCGGACATGTCGGGAACCGAGGTTCTGCGCCATTTACGTGCGGATCCCGAACTTGCCAGCATTCCCGTTGTCGTCTTTTCCGCCGAGGCCGATATGAAAGCGCGTCTGGCTGCCCTTTATGCAGGTGCCGATGACTTCTTGGCCAAATCGGTCGACGATCAAACGTTGATGGCGCGGTTGCGTAACCTGTTGCGCGGACGCGAGGCGATGGCAGAACTGGAAAGCGGTGCCGCGCCGATCCGCGCCTTGGGCTTTGCAGAGCTTGCATCAGGGTTTCACCTGCCCGGCTCTATCGCGCTTGTGTCCCACCGTCCCGAAACCGCGCTGCGCTGGCGGCATGACCTTGGGGCGCATCTGCCCGACCAGATGACCATGATGTCGCGCGAGGGCGCCTTATCCGAGGTACAGCTGACCCCGGTGCCGGATGTGTTCATTATCGAATCCGATCTGGCCGATCCGATGGGCGGCCTGCGCCTGATGTCAGAACTGCGCAGCCGCCCCCAAACCCGCCATGCCGCGATTTGCATTGTTAAAAATGGTCCGGCCAATTCAGATGCCGCAATGGCATTTGATCTTGGGGCCGATGATGTCGTCAGCAATGAGATGGACCCGCGTGAATTCGGGCAGCGCGTTGCACGGCTTTTGCAGCGCAAAACCGCAGCGGACAAGCTGCGCGCCTCGGTTCGGGACGGGCTGCGTATGGCAGTGATCGACCCGCTGACTGGGCTGCACAACCGCCGCTATGCCATCAGCCAACTGGCCGAGATCGCCTCTCGGGCGCGCAGCTCGAAACGGCCCTTTGCCCTGATGGTCATCGATCTGGACCGTTTCAAGCAGGTGAATGATACCTTCGGCCACCCTGCCGGTGATGCGGTGCTGACGGAAGTTGCGCGCAGACTGGCGGCGAACATCCGCGGCGGCGACCTGCTTGCGCGGATCGGCGGGGAGGAGTTCCTGATCGCCCTGCCCAATACCGATCTGGCAAATGCCAACACCATCGCCCAACGTCTGTGCCGCGCCATGCAAGAGGTGCCTTTTGATATTCCGGGCTTTGCGCCGCTTGACTTAACAGCCTCTATCGGGTTGGCAATTTGCGACAATGGCCAGACATGGACCGAAGAACCTGTCGCCGCCGTGATCGAACGCGCGGATCAGGCCCTCTTGATGGCGAAATCGGGCGGGCGCAACCAGGTCACGATCAGCCACGCAGCCGCGTAAGGTTGCGGCAGGATCAATTCGGTTCAGGGCGCGGACGGTCCCGTTTCGGTTTGCGCTTCACCGCCTCTTCCAGACGGTCGGCAAGTGCTGTGCGCTCTGCCTCGCTCATGTTGCTGATCCGTTCAAGCAAAAGGGTTTGCCCCAATGCCTGACGCTCGGCAATCCGGGCGGCGCCGGCATCAAGCGCCTGCTTCAGCACCTCCAGCTCAAAGGGGTCGGCGCGCAGAGCAGCAAGCATCGCGTGCAAATCATCCCGCATTTGCTGGCGATCACGCAAAACATCCTTTTTCACCTTCCCGTAAGAGCGACGAATGGCCGTGCGGTCTTCTTTGGTCAGGGCCTCGCCAAAAATCCCGAAGCCGATGTCACGCGCCACAAATTCGGCGCGCTTATGGCCAAACCCGCCCAAGGCGGCCCCCCCGATCACACCGGCAACCGCCAGATTCAACGCCAGAGAGGTGAACAAAACAAGCCGCCCCCACCGGAACGGTGGCTTGGGCGGGGTGGGGGCATGGTTGTCGGTCATCTTCTATCCTTCAATCAGGAAATCGTCATAGGCAGGCATGACATCAAGGGTTTCTGTCACTTCGCTACTCGCCAAAATCATATCGGTCACAACATTGACCCCCGTCGGATCAGCAAAGCCGATCCAAAGCCCGGCCAGCGTCGCGGTGGACAGGCCCGCCAGTGCAGGCAGCCCGCCAATCGCCGCCAAAAGCGCGGCCCACCGGCGCGGCTTCGGCACGGCCCTAAGCGCCGCGCTCCGGGGTTGGAATGCCTCGGCATCCGCCAGCACCCGCGCCATAAGATCGGGTGATGCACCAACCGAATGACGGCGCGCTGTGGCAAACAGATCGTCCAGATCACTGTCTTGCATCTTAGGTCCCTTCCTCATAGCCCAGCTCGGCGCGGCGTCCGGCCATCGCTGTGGCCAAAGCACGCTTGCCGCGGGCCGTTAAACTTTCAACAGCTTCCACACCGATATCCATTACTTCGGCAATCTCGGGGTTCGACAACCCTTCGATGTGGCGCAAAACAACCGCTTGGCGCTGACGTTCCGGCAGGCTTGCCAGCCCTTCGTTCAGCGCATCCATCCGGTCGCGATCAATCATCGAGGCTTCCACGCTTTGCACATCATCGGCAATATCGGGGGCCTCATCCAGCCCCACGGCGCGGCGACGGGTGCGGCCGCGCAGGCGGTCGGTACACAGATTGCTGACCACCCGGTAAAGCCAGGTCGAAACCTTCGCCTCGCCCTGCCGCCATTCCGGCGCAATACGCCAAAGCCGCAGCATCGCCTCTTGGGCCACATCCTCTGCCTCGGCACGATCACCTGACAACATGCGGGTCGCAAAGCCCAGAACGCGCGGCAAGTGCCGCGCCGTAAGCTCACGTGCAGCCAACGGGTCCCCATTGGCATAGAGCACCATAAGCGCCTCATCCGGGATTTCTGAGGTGGTGTCGAAGGGCATTTCCATCCTATCGGCAGTAGCGATCTACGCACATAACTGCAATCCTTGCAGGTGTGCCCCCCGACCTGATCGGGGGGCCGGTCGGCTTAATTGTCGTCGTGCTTGCCTTTACGGTCGTGCTTGCCCTTGTGGCCGCCATTACCTTTGCGCTTGGACATCTTTTCCTTTGCGGCATCTGCCTCGGCTTTGGAAATCGCGCCATCGCCATCGGTATCAACCCGGTCAAACATCTTATCGCCACGGTCCATCGGCGGGGCCATTTCGGCCAAGCTTACAACGCCGTCATCATTGGCATCCATCCGCTCCATCATGCGTTTGACACCGCGCGCCTGACGCTCTGCCTTGCGCTGTTCATGGGCGGCGATCATCTCGGCCTCTGAGATATTGCCGTCATTATCGGTGTCCATTGCCGCAATCTGTGCGCTGTGGAATGCCGCGATTTCATCCTTGGTCACCTTGCCGTCTGCATTGGCATCCGCTTGGGCAAAATCAAACATCGGAGGGCCTTGGCGATCCCCGCGCTGATCGGCAACCGCCGCGGTAGAAAACCCGCCGACAATCAAGGCGGCCATTGTTACTGCGCTCAGAATGGTTTTGGATTTGTTAAACATCATATTCTCCGGTTTTTGCATCGACGGGCGATCTTGCCCTGCTTCATACCAATACAAACGCAGCAGCCCGGGGTTTCCGTCGCAAAGATGCAAAGTTTTTCGCAAGAAACGCGACAGAGGCGTTCTTTTGCTCCACTTCCCCGATAAAAGCCGTTATGGGTCGGACTATAGAGCCAAATGATACGGAGACCCAGCGCATGACCGACCAAACCGCAATGATGGAAGATGATCGCCCCGTGGGTCAGGCCTTGCGCCGCGGATGGCGCTGCCGTTGCCCCAATTGCGGAAAGGGGGCCATGCTGCAAGGCTATCTGACGGTTCGTGATAGCTGCCCTTCTTGTCATGAGGAACTTTCGCATCACCGCGCCGATGATGGGCCCGCCTATTTGACCATCCTGATCGTCGGGCACCTCCTTGCGCCGCTTATCTTATGGGCCTTCGTCACCTACCGCCCCGAGCCGCTGGTGCTGGCATCCATCTTTTCGCTGGGAACGGTGGCGCTGTCGCTGTTCTTGTTGCCCCGCATGAAGTGTATGGTCGTTGCGATGCAATGGTCGCGGCGGATGCATGGTTTTGCCAACCGTGACTGAGGCTGTGATCGACAAAACCGCCCTGCGCCATGCCGCCACGATTGTGCTTTGGCGTGCAGGGGCTGATGGCGCGCCAGAGGTGCTTATGGGCCAGCGCGGCGCAAAAGCGGCCTTCATGCCGTCAAAATACGTGTTTCCCGGCGGTGCCGTCGATCCGGCCGATGCCCATGTGGATCTGGCCAAGGCGTTGCCACCGACCTGTGCAGCGCGGCTACAGGTTGATGCCGACATCAACCCCGAGGTCCTCGCCGCCGCCGCGATACGCGAGCTGTGGGAAGAAACCGGCCTTGCCCTTGGCACCAAGGGCGATTGGGCCTGCCCGCCCGCCGATGTTGATCATGACTGGGCAGGCTTTGCCGCGCGCGGGTTGATCCCTTCGGCACAAGAGATGCAGTTCATCTTTCGCGCCATCACCCCGCCCGGCCGCCCCCGCCGCTTTGACGCGCGCTTCTTTCTGGTGCCCGCGACACAGGTGGCCGGCGATGTGGATGATTTCTCTGCCGCCTCGGATGAGCTGTCGCACCTGCACTGGATCGCCCTTGCAGATACCCGCACGCTTGACCTGCCCTTCATCACCGAAGTGGTTCTTGCCGAAGTGGCGGGCGTTTTGCAAAATGGTCCCAATACGGCCGGTGTGCCATTTTTCGACAATTCCGGAAACCGCCCGCAATTTCGCAGGCTTGTTTAGGCGACTGCAACGATCAAGATGATCGACACGGCCAGCAGGCCCATCCCCGCGATCTCGCGTTTGCTTGGCTTTTCGCCAAAAACAAAAAGTGAGACGAGGATGGAAAAGATAAGCTCCACCTGCCCGACCGACCGCACATAGGCCGCGTTTTGCAGCGCGAATGCCGTGAACCATCCCAGCGATCCCAGTACCCCCGTCACCCCGACGGGCAAGGTTGCGCGCCATGCGCCGAGAACTTTGGTCACCTCGCCCGCCTCGCGCCAACGCAACCAAAGCGCCATCGCCACGGTCTGGAACGCCGTCACACAGGCCAGTGCCAGCATCGCCCGAAACAGTGGATCTGGGTTTGCAATTTCAATCGTGGCCCCGCGATACCCGATAGCCGAAAGTCCGAAAAACGCCCCCGCCAAAAGCCCCAACACCGTCGCACGGTTCAGAATTTTACCCGCAAGCCAGCCTTCCGGCGGGCGCGACAACATCAACACCCCGGCAAAGCCGATCAGAATCGCCAGAATGCCATAGCCTGAAACCGCCTCGGCCAGAAACACGGCAGAAAACAGCGCGACCTGCACCGTTTCGGTTTTGGTAAAGGCGATGCCCACGGCAAAGCTGCGTTCGGAAAACAGCGCCACGGTGCAAAAGGTCGCAATAATTTGCGCCACGCCGCCCATCACCGCAAAGGCCCAAAATGCCCCGCCAAGCGTTGGGATGTCATAGCCCCGCCATGCCATCAGCACCGCCACGCCAAGCCCCGCAAGTGGCACGGCAAACAAAAAGCGTGAAAATGTTGCGCCCCCCGTGGACAGGCCGATCCCCTTCAGCCGCTTTTGCAGCATGAAACGGAGGGTCTGCACGGCGGCAGCGGCGACGGTTGCGATAATCCAGATTTCCATGCCCCCTCTTGGCATGCAGCATAAGGACTGTCGAGCAGAGTTTGCCCGTTACCCGCGCAATCTCAAGCCCTTAGCGTAGCCGGGCGGTGGTATAGCCGTTCCAAGCCAGCACCTCTTGCGCGGCGCGCATCCGGTCTGGCGCGATGGGGCCACGGTTCAGGATAAACCCGAAACGCCCCGAAGGCGTGCCGATCGCAATGGTGCGGTAACCGACATCGGCCCAAAGCACCCACCATGCCTCCCCCTGCGGGGGGACGAAACGGCCCGGCCCCGTGGCAACCAGCGGGCCGGAGAAAACCGTTTGCACCCCGTTCAGGCACAGCTGCGCCTCGACCCGCAAACCCTGTGTGATCCTTGCATGACCAAGCTGGCACGGCGCAGCATCTGGCGCGGCGAACTCCGCAACCTGCACCCAGTCACCGATCAGGCGCGCATCCTCTAGCACCGCGTTGGAATATATCTGTGCCCCCGGATCCCGGAACCCCGTAGAAGGGACGCAGCCCACCAAGAAACACAATGCGATCAATCTATACAAAGCTCTACCCGCCGTCCGTCATTTTGCAAAATCGCATTGCAGCCCAGCAATGGTTTGACCGGCGCGCAAGTACCTGAGCGTGCAAGGCAAACCCCGTCACAATCCGCCGCGCGGCGACATTGCTTGCCACTGTCGTTTGTGGGTTCTTGGCATGTCATCAAGCCCGACCCCGGCGCCGCAACATACCGCCCCCCGCGTTTGAGGCAGGCAATATGACCGGCCGTTTTCGGGGTGACAGCAAGTGGCGGGGCAACCGGCTCAAGCGGTGTCACTTCAACCGCGGGGCCTTGAATTGCCGCAGGGCTGGCAAGCTCCTCTGTGCCGCGATCAGGCAGGCACCCCGTCAAAGCGAGCACAGCCACCAGTAAAACCGCACCCCGAAACACCCGCGCGCCCATATCAGTAAGGCTGCGGGAAGGCGCGGCGGGTCGCTGCGATTTCCTCCATCACCTCATCGGACAGGGTAAGCTTCGCGGCCCCGATATTGGTCTTCAACTGCTCCAGGCTAGAGGCGCCAATGATCGGAATGACCGGATATGGCCGGTTGCGCACGAAGGACAGCGCCATCTGGTTCGGGTCCAACCCGTGACGGGCCGCGATACCCAGATAGGCGGCGACGGCCTCAAACACTTGCGGGGTGATGCGCCCGCCCAAATCCGGAGTGCAAGCGCGGCGGGTTCCATCGGGGATCACATCGCCCGCATATTTCCCCGACAAAAGCCCCACCGCAAGCGGCGAATAGGCCAGCAGGGGCATGTTCTCCATCGCGGAAAACTCTGCCCAGTCGCTATCAAACTGGCGGCACAGCAAAGAGTATTCGTTTTGCACCGTCGCCATGCGTGGCAAGCCCAAAGACTGCGCCAACCGCAGCCAGTTTGCCGCCCCCCAAACCGATTCATTGGACAGCCCGATCGCGCGAATTTTGCCCTCGGCCACCAGCTTGTCCGCGACCTGCAAAAGCTCGGTCATATCCGCAAACACTTCGGTGGCCGGGGTTGTGCTGGGGGCATAGCCCCAGATTTTACGAAAGTGATAAGATCCACGATTGGGCCAATGCAGCTGGAACAAATCAATGTAATCCGTCTGCAACCGCTTCAACGAGGCCTCGACCCCTGCGCGCAGGCTGGCGCCCGTGATCGGCGCACCGTCGCGCACATGGGGATGCCCCTCGCCCGTGACTTTGGTGGCCAGCACAACCTTGTCACGGCCCCCGTTGCGGGCGAACCAGTTGCCGATGATGGTTTCCGTGCCGCCAATGGTTTCGGCGCGCACAGGGTTGGTCGGATACATCTCGGCGGTGTCCCAAAAGTTCACACCGTGTTCCAACGCCAGTGCGATCTGGTCGTGGCCCTCACGCTCGGTGTTCTGGGTGCCCCATGTCATAGTGCCAAGGCAATATTCCGATACGGAAAACCCGGTTGAACCAAGTGGGATTTGTTTCATGCGCGTGCCTTTCCAAGTGCCATTTCAGCGCGCAAGGTTGCATCATTCCCGCGCAGGCGCAAGCAAGACCAAAGCCTTATCCCCGACGAAGCAAATCTGCGATATCCAGCATCCGGTTGGAAAAACCCCACTCGTTATCATACCAACCAAAAACCCGCAGCATCCCGCCGGTTGTGATCCGCGTTTCCGGGCAAGCCATGATGATGCTTTCGCGCCGTGCCCGCAGATCAGTGGACACCAACGCCCTATCGGTCGCGCCGATCACGCCACCCTTTGCGCGAAAAGCGGCGTTCACCGCCTCCACGCTGGCAGGGCGTTCGGTCATCACGGCAAGATCCACCGCCGAGACGCTGACCACGGGCACCCGCACTGCCGAACCTTCGATTCGGCCGGCAAGTTCGGGCAAAACATGGTCAAGCAGGCGCTGCGCCGATGTGGTTGTCGGCACCATTGAAACCGCCGCCGCACGGCTACGCGCGAAATCACCGGCCGGGGCATCAACCGTGGGCTGGCTGCCGGTATAGCAGTGGATCGTGGTCATAGAGCCGGTAACAACCCCCCATTCCGCCGCGATCAGCGCAACCAAGGGCGCCAGCGCATTGGTCGTGCAAGAGGCGTTGGACAAGATGCGGTGGGCGTGCGGGTCCAGCCCCGCCTCGTTCGCGCCCAGAACCACCGTATAATCCGCCGCCGCCGAAGGGCCGGACACCAGCACCCGCGCGGCACCCGCCCGCAAGCCGCGTGCTGCCATCTCGCGCCCGTCCGCGCGGCCCGTGCATTCCATCACCAAATCCACCCCGCGCAGATCGAGGCAAGAGATATCCGTCTGCCGGTGCAAGGGGATGCTGCGCCCGTCGACTTTCAGCGCGCCATCCTCTAGCACGACAGAGCCGTGCCACGGGCCGAAAACGCTATCAAACTCAAACAGATAGGCGCACATATCAGGGGCGGCGATATCGTTTATCCCGACGATCTCCAGCCCCGGCCAACGTTCTGGCGATTGCAGGAACGCGCGCAAGACCGACCGCCCTATACGTCCGAAACCGTTGATGAATACCCGCATAACCTGCCCCTCAATAGCCCAAGCAAACCATCTGTGATCTTGCCCCGAAAAGGCTCCTCTGGGCAGGCCAAGTCAAGCGGAAACCTCAGATCCCCCCAAAAGGCCCTCTACTCGGCCAAGGCCTTCATCCGCGCATGATGGATCGCCGCCACCGCACAAGAGGCCAGCCGCGCCATCGAGCTGTCAGAGCGGGAATTCAGGATCACCGGCACCCGTGCGCCCATCACCAGCCCCGCCGCCTCGGCATGGCTGATATAGGCAAGCTGTTTAGCCAGCATGTTGCCCGCATCAATCCCGGGAACCACCAGCACCTCGGCCCGGCCCGCCACCTCCGAGGTGATGCCCTTGGTGCGCGCCGCTGCCATGGACACCGCGTTATCCATCGCAAGCGGGCCATCGACAAAACCGCCCGTGATCTGCCCGCGCTCGGCCATCTTGGACAAAAGGGCGGCATCAATCGAAGAGGGGATCGCGGGGTTGACGGTTTCTGTGGCCGAAAGCACCCCCACGCGCGGATGCGCAATGCCGATGGAAATCGCCAGATCAATCGCATTTTGCACGATATCAACCTTGGTCGCCAAATCCGGCGCGATATTGATCGCGGCATCGGTCACCAGCAGCGGGTAATCCACACCCGGCACATCCATTACAAAAATATGCGTCAGGCGGCGTCCGATCCGCAGGCCTTTGTCACGGGCGACCATCGGGCGCAGCATATCGTCGGTGTGGAGATGGCCCTTCATCACCGCATCTGCGCGCAGTTCATGCACCAAGGCGACGGCGCAATTGGCGGCGGCTTGATGGGTCGGCATATCGATAACCTCGATCCCCGTCAGGTCCACGCCAAGGTCCATCGCCGCCTTGGCGATTTTGCCCGCATGGCCCACAAGAATAGGCGTGATGATCGTGTGCTTCATCGCCAGGATGGCCCCGCCAAGCGAGGCCGGATTTTCAGGGCAGATCACCGCCGTGCGCAGGGCGGGCAAAGGCTCTGCCAAGGCTAGAAGCGCCTCGAAATGGCGGTGACGGCGCACCGTCAACCCCGGCAACTTGGAGCCGTCCAAGCGAATATGGCGAACCGGCGCCTGCACCCGCACAACGCCGGTCAGGATCAGCGCCTTGTCAATCTCGCGCAGGACCTGCGCAGTCAGGGTCACCACACCACTGTCCAAGCCTACGACCGTGACGGTTGTCACCAGCTCATCCCCCGCTTGGGCGCGGGTATGGAAGGCGTATTCCTGCGACAAGGTCACGATGCCCGGCCCCGGCAGTTGCGTGCCCAAAAGCGCCGCCACAAGCGAGGCTGCAAAGGCCGTCGGGACCAGCGCCTCGGCCTGCCCGTCGCCATCCCCATCCAGCCCCGGCAGGTTCATCGGGTTATGGTTTCCCGTCGCCGCCGCAAAGATATAAAGGTCATCGGTCGTGCAAAGCCGTGTCGCGCTGGCGGTATCACCGATCTTCAGCGCGTCGAACAGGCGGTTCTCAAGGATCATGTCTGGCTCCGTTGCTTTGCGCCCTTGTCGCCGTCATGGCCGGTCAGGGCAAGCCCGGTCAGGCCGGTTCTGCCGGAAACCCTACGGCGTCCAACGCGTTGATGAGGGCCTGAACCGGCTCGGTGCTGGTAATCTCGGCACGGCGGTTGTCCAGATCGACGACAACGCTGGCGTTCGGGTCCAGCTTTAGGATTGCGGCCTCAACCGCGGATTTGCAGTGGCCGCAGCTCATATCCGGGATGGAAAGGGTTGCCATTGGATGCTCCTGTAGTTTGCGGGGGTATTTGGGGGTTTCTGTCGGGGGAAGGTCAAGCAGAAATTTTTTTTGGGCCAGCCATTGACCTTCCAGTAACAGGAACCCCCATGTAGGGGTTATAGAACTGGAGGCGACATGACAGGATTTACCTTTGAAGTGCAGGGCATGACCTGCGGCGCCTGCGTCGGACGGGTGGAGCGGATCTTGTCCGCTGTTAAGGGCGCAGGCAAGGCCGAGGCCAACCTTGCGCGCAACACCGCAACAGTGGCGGGCGGCGATGCGGCAGCGCTGGCGGCGGCCCTTGGCAATGCGGGCTTTGGCGCGCGTGAGGACCGTTTGGCCTTGGCGGTTGAGGGCATGACCTGTGCCTCTTGTGTCGGGCGGGTGGAACGTGGCTTGGCCGCTTTGCCGGGTGTGCTGGCGGCACGGGTCAATCTTGCCACCGAAAGCGCTGAGGTTCGATTTCTGGCGGGTTCTTTGCCCGCCGATGCTGTTATTTCTGCAATATCCGATCTGGGGTATGTTGCAAAAGTACAAAAGCAGGCCGGCGTGGCAGAGGCAAAAACTGATGAGATTGCAGCCCTGAAGCGGCAACTGCTGCTGGCCTTGGCCTTGGCCTTGCCGGTGTTCGTGCTGGAAATGGGCGGGCATATTTTTCCACCGTTTCATCATTTCATCGCACGCACCATCGGCACACAAGCCAGTTGGTTGATCCAGTTCGTACTGACCTCTTTGGTGCTCGTCGGGCCAGGGCGGGTATTTTACCGGCGGGGCTGGGCGTCCTTGCGTCATGCCGCACCGGATATGAACGCACTGGTGATGATCGGCACAGCGGCGGCTTACGCATTCTCGGTCACCGCCACCTTTGCGCCCTTCCTTTTGCCCAGCACGGCACGGGCCGTGTATTATGAGGCCGCGGCGGTGATTGTCGCGCTTATCCTTTTGGGCCGCTGGATGGAGGCGCGCGCCAAGGGCCGCACGGGGGCCGCGATTGCGCGGCTGATGGGCCTTGCGCCCAAAACCGCGCGGGTCGAACGGGACGGCGTGGTGGTCGATCTGCCATTGGAGGAGGTGGTGGTTGGCGACACGCTGCATCTGCGCCCCGGCGAAAAGCTGGCCGTGGACGGGCAGGTCCTAGAAGGGCAAAGCTACGTCGATGAAAGCATGTTGACGGGCGAACCCGGCGCCGTGGCCAAGGCGGCTGGTGACATGGTGACGGGCGGCACGGTGAATGGCACCGGCGCGCTAAGTTATCGCGCTTTGCGTGTGGGGGCCGATACGATGCTGTCGCAGATCATCCGTATGGTGGGTGAGGCACAGGGCGCAAGGCTGCCGGTGCAGGATCTGGTCAACAAGATCACGGGTTGGTTTGTGCCTGCGGTGCTGATGGCGGCGGCGGTGACGGTGCTGCTGTGGCTGGTCTTTGGGCCTTCGCCCGCGCTGACACATGCTTTGGTGGCGGGTGTTGCGGTGCTGATCATCGCCTGCCCCTGCGCGATGGGGCTGGCGGTGCCGGTGTCAATCATGGTCGGCACCGGCCGCGCGGCAGAGCTGGGGGTTTTGTTCCGGCGCGGCGATGCCTTGCAGGGGCTGCAATCGGTTGGCATCGTGGCCTTTGACAAGACCGGCACCCTAACCGCCGGCAGGCCAGAGTTGACGGACCTGACCCGAGCCAACGGGTTCGACCCCGATCAAGTTCTGGCGCTTGTGGCCGCAGTAGAGGGCAAATCCGAACACCCCATCGCCCAAGCGATTTTGCGCACCGCGAACGAGCGCGGGCTGGAAATTCCACCGGCCTTTGATTTCACCTCCCATACCGGTTTCGGGATTGAGGCGCAGGTTTCGGGGCAGCATATATTGGTTGGCTCTGCCCGGTTTTTGGAACGTGAGGGCGTGGATGCCAGCGATTTGACCGCGGCGGGGGCCAGCCTTGCGCATGCAGGCAAAACCCCGCTTTATGCAGCCATTGATGGCATGGCGGCCGCGGTAATCGGGGTGGCCGATCCGGTAAAGCCCGGCACGGTAAAGGCGATCGAAGCCCTGCGCGCCATGGGCCTGCGGCTGGTGATGATCAGCGGCGATAATGAGGCAACGGCAAAGGTCATCGCAGCAGAGCTTGGCATCACGGAGGTGGTGGCCGAGGTGCTGCCCGATGGCAAAGTCGCAGCATTGGAACGCTTGCGCCACGATGGTGACAAGCTTGCCTTTGTCGGCGACGGGATCAATGATGCGCCTGCCCTTGCGACGGCAGATGTGGGCATCGCGATTGGCACCGGCACCGATGTCGCGATAGAGGCCGCCGATGTCGTGCTGATGTCGGGCGATCTGCGCGGTGTGGTCGCGGCGCTGACAGTCAGCCGCGCCACCATGCGCAATATCAAGCAAAACCTGTTCTGGGCCTTTGGCTATAACGCGGCCCTTATTCCGGTGGCGGCCGGGGTCTTGTACCCGCTTTGGGGTGTGCAACTGTCGCCCATGCTGGCGGCGGGGGCGATGGCGATGTCATCAGTGTTTGTTTTGACCAATGCGCTGCGGTTGCGCTGGGTTGCGGGGGATCGGACATGAACATCAAAGAGGCGGGGGCACGCGCAGGGCTGCCCCCCAAAACCATCCGCTATTATGAGGAGGTCGGCTTGATCCGCCCCTTGCGCGATACCAACGGTTACCGCGTGTTTCGGGAAACCGATGTGCATAAGCTGGGCTTTTTGGGCCGCGCCCGCGCATTGGGCTTCACCCTAGAGGACTGCCGCGTGCTACTGTCGCTCTATGAGGATAAAGCCCGCGCCAGTGCTGATGTGAAGGACATCGCCCAACGCCATCTGGACCAGATCAGCGCCAAGATCGCGGCGCTGCAAGATATGCAAGCCACGCTGTCGCATCTGGTCACCTGTTGCGCAGGCGACGACCGGCCCGACTGCCCTATTCTGACAGGGCTGGCCGCGCCGGAGTGACTTACAGTTTGGCTGCCGTGTAAATCGGGGTCAAATCCCCGCCCCATTCGCCATTATAAAGCGCAAGGTAGCGGTCTGCCTGCGTGGTGCCGGTTTTCAGGCTTTCAACCAACGGCGCAAGGAAGACCTCTTCGCCCTGCCCGCGCGCAGCAAGTCCTGCATGGGAAAGCCCCACAGCGGCCCGCGCCAGATCGGCCATCTTCACGCCAGACACCTCTGCATCCAGCCCCGAAACCGATGCCCCCACACGCAGGCCCTCGCGGGTCTCGGCATCAAAACCTTTGACCAGATCCCAAGCGGCATCAAGGGCCGCACCATCATACATCAGCCCCACCCAAAAGGCGGGTAGCGCCAGTGTGTAATCGCGGCTGCCCATATCGGCACCGCGCATTTCAATGTATTTCTTGACCCGCGCCTCGGGGAAAACGGTCGTCATATGATCCGCCCAATCCGAAAGCGTCGGCAGTTCACCCGGCAATGCGGGCAGTTGACCTTTCAGGAAATCACGGAAGGATTGGCCCAACGCATCGATATATTTGCCATCGCGGTAGACAAAATACATCGGGGCATCCAGCACCCAATCAACATAGGCCTGAAAGCCCATGCCATCCTCAAACACGAAAGGCAGCATACCGGTGCGGCTATCATCCAGCGAGCGCCAGATGCGGCTGCGCCATGAACGGTGGCCATTCGGCTTGCCCTCAAAGAACGGCGATGAGGCAAAAAGTGCCGTCGCCACCGGCTGCAGCGCCAAGGCAACGCGGAGTTTCTTGACCATATCCGCCTCGGAGGCGAAGTCGAGGTTCACCTGCACGGTTGAGGTGCGGTACATCATTTGCGTACCATGGGTGCCGACACGGCCCATGTAGTCGGTCATCAGGCGGTAACGGCCTTTGGGCATCCGGTCCATCTGGTCATGCGTCCATTCGGGTGCAGCCCCCATACCCAAAAAGCCCACGCCCATCGGCCCTGCAACCTGCGCCACCTCGGCCAGATGATTGTCCAGCTCGGCGGCGGTTTGGGCAACGGTTTCCAGCGGCGCACCGGAAAGTTCGAACTGGCCGCCCGGTTCCAGGCTAATATTCGCGCCGTTACGCTCCAACCCGATCAGATGGCCTTGTTCCTCAACCGCTGACCAGCCAAAACCATCGCGCAACCCCTCCAGCATGGCGCGCACAGAACGCGGGCCGTCATAGGGCAAGGGGGCATGGGTATCGGTTAGAAAGCCAAATTTCTCATGCTCAGTACCGATGCGCCACTGGTCGGCAGGTTTCGAACCGCTTTCCATCAGGGCTGCAAGCTGGTCAAAACCTTCAATGGGGCCGCCACCGGATTGAGGAATAGACATTGGGCAGGCTCCGCTTTGGTAATTTAATCTCGGGAATAGCCCTGTCGCCTTGCGCGCCTCAAGTCAAGACCGCACGCACAGGATGTTTCCAGATCACAACACTGTCAGCCGCCAGAACCAGCCCCTGACCTTGGGCAGTGGTTTGCGGCGAAAGCGCTGCCACCAAGGCACCTGTATCCATGCCAGGCAGCCCCGCAAAGGCATCAAACAACCGTTCCGCGCCCGCGGCCTCAACCGGGATTAGCAGGGTTTGGCCGTCTTGCTGGCGCAAGCGCCACATGCGGCGGCCATGATGCGTCAAAAGGCGCAGTTCGGCCAATTCGCGCAGGGCCACAGTGCCGCCGAATGTCGGGCCGAAATAGCTGATCTGACCCTCATCAAGTTCAACCACCCCCGGCGCATCACCGCTTTGGGCAAAGCGCATACGACGGTAAGCCAAAAGGCCCAACCCCAGCGCCAGTACGGCAAAAACCCCGCCAAGCGGCAAAAGTAGAAACCCGCCCAATGCCATAAGCCACAGGCCGAATGCCGTAGCCCCTGCTGCCGCGATCACCTCACGCCATTGCCACAGGGTGCTGCGGACTTCGGGGCGGATAAAGCTCATCCCCAATCTCCCAGATGGGCTTGCCACAGGGTCAAGGCCGACACGACGGCCGTATCGGCGCGCAAAATGCGGGGGCCAAGGCTGGCCTGAACCACCTGCGGCATTGCGGCAAGCTGGGCTTTCTCTGCCTCGGCAAAGCCGCCTTCGGGGCCAATCAGCACCGCCCAAGGGCCGAGGGTGCCGCCTTTGGGCAGGGCCTCGGCCACGCCGGCAAGATGCTCGTTGCACCACAGGATTTTGCGATCCTCGGGCCAGCTCGCCAGCAGTTTGGCAAGGGGTGTGACCTCATCAACCTGTGGCACAAATGTACCGCCGCATTGCTCGGCAGCCTCGATCGCATGGGCGCGCAGCTTGTCGATGCGGATGCGGTCGGCATTGGTGAAACGGGTTTGCACCGGCATGATGCGCGCGGCCCCCAGCTCGGTCGCTTTTTCCACGATGAAATCGGTGCGCGCCTTCTTGATCGGCGCGAACAGCAGCCACAGATCGGGCGGCATCTGCAAGGGCGCTGTCTGATTGGTACAGACCAGCAGCCCCTTGCGCTTGCCCGCCTCCAACACCTCGGCGCGCCATTCGCCCGCCTCACCGTTGAACAGCAAAACCGCCGCCCCCTTTGAGAGCCGCATAACCGCGAACAAATAATTCGCCTGCCCCTCAGAGAGCGCAATGACTTGCCCCTCCCCAAGTGGCTGATCTACATAGAGTCTGATTTTTGCATCTGCCATAGGGGGCAATCTATGACCACGCCGCGCCAAATGCCAGAGGGTGAAACAGTTGCTGATGCACCTGATGGAAATTGGGTTGACCGTTTCGCCCCCCGCGCCACCCGCCCCTTTTTAAGGCTGAGCCGGGCCGACCGGCCCATCGGCACATGGTTGCTGCTGATTCCCTGCTTCTGGGGGCTTGCCTTGGCCGCGGTCAGCCATGCTGGCTTTGGCCTTTGGGATCTGTGGATCGCGGTCGGTTGTACGCTGGGGGCGTTCTTGATGCGCGGGGCGGGATGCACATGGAATGACATCACCGACCGCGAGATTGACGCCGCCGTCGCCCGCACCAAAAGCAGGCCGATCCCCTCGGGGCAGGTCAGCGTAAAACAGGCCATTGTCTGGATGGCGGTGCAGGCGCTTGTGGCGGCGATGATCCTGTTCACCTTCAACGCGGTCGCAATCGGGCTTGGCGTGGCCTCACTGGCCTTGGTGGTGATCTATCCCTTTGCCAAACGTTTCACATGGTGGCCGCAGGTCTTTCTGGGCCTCGCCTTCAACTGGGGGGCCTTGGTTGCTTGGGCGGCGCATACCGGCAGCCTCTCGGCCACACCGGTGGTTTTGTGGCTGTCAGGTATCGCGTGGACCCTGTTTTACGACACTATCTATGCCCATCAGGACAAAGAGGATGACGCGTTGATCGGGGTGAAATCCACCGCCCGGCTTTTTGGCGATGAAAATACAAAAACATGGCTGCGCGGCTTCCTGATTGCCGCAGTTCTGCTGATGGCGGCGGCAGTGCTGATGGCGGGGATTGCAGGCCTGCCCAAGCTGGTTCTGGCATTGGCCGGGGTTGCCGGTTTTGGCTGGCATATGGCACAGCAGCTGGCCCGGCTTGAGACCACCGATCCGGCACAATGCCTGATTCTGTTCCGCTCCAACCGCAACGCGGGGTTGATCCCTGCGCTGTTTCTCGCCGGTGCGACACTGCTTTGATTGATCCTTTCGCGCCAAGGGCCTAAGGAGACATCAGACATTTTTGACAGTGGCCTTATGCAGCTTCGAAGAACAACTCTGACGATTGGCGCGATCTGTGTCGCCGGCACGCTTGCCTCGCTTACTGCGTGGTGGTCTGCCGTGGCTGTCGAAAAACGATCGGCCCAAGCGGTTTCCACACGGTTGCTGCGCGAAGGCGTCACTTGGGCCACCGTCCAAAGCGACGGGTTGCAGGTGCATCTGATCGGCACGGCCCCCAATGAGGCAGCACGTTTTCGCGCGGTCAATATGGCGGGCAGCGTGGTGCAATCCTCGCGCATCCGCGATCAGCTAGAGGTAATGGCCGTCCGCGCCATTGAAGCCCCGCGCTTTTCGCTAGAGATTTTGCGCAATGATGACGGGATTTCCCTAATCGGCCTTGTCCCGGGCAAAGAGGTGGATGAGGCGCTGGTCAAGGACATCACCGATATGGCGAAAGGCGCGCCGGTCTCGGATATGCTCGAAAGCGCTGATTACACCCCGCCCGAGGGTTGGGGCGATGCGCTGGAATTCGGGCTGTCGGCGTTGAAAATCCTGCCACGGTCCAAAATCTCGATTTCTGCCGAGAGGGTGGAAATTACCGCGATTTCCGAAAGCGCCGAGGCCAAACGCAAACTGGAAAGCGATCTGGCGCGGATTGCCCCTGATGGTGTGGCAATGGAGATCAATATCTCCGCACCGCGCCCCGTGCTTACACCCTTCACCCTGCGCTTTGTGATGGATGAGGAGGGCGCGCGCTTTGACGCCTGTTCCGCCGATACGGAACGCGCCCGAAGCCGCATCCTTGCCGCAGGCGTAGCCGCAGGTGTGTCAGGGCAGACCGATTGCACCATCGGGCTTGGTGTGCCGACCCCCCGTTGGGCCGATGCCGCGATTGCAGCCATCAAGGCGATTGAAACGCTTGGCGGCGGGACCATTACGTTTTCGGACGCAGATGTCACCCTGATGGGGGCGGTCGAAACCTCACAATCCGATTTTGACCGTACGGCGGGCGATCTACAGGCGCAACTGCCCCCCGTTTTCTCGCTGCAAGCAAGCCTGCCGCCCAAACCTTCCGACCATGCGGTCGGCCCTGCCGAATTCACCGCCCAGCTTTCCGAAGAGGGTCAGGTGCAGCTGCGCGGCCGTTTGACAGATGAGCTCTTGCGCTCCGCCGCTGACAGCTTTGCCAAATCACAGTTCGGCGCAAAGCGCGTCTATAGCGCGACGCGGCTGGATGAAGAATTGCCCGACGGTTGGCCCGTGCGGGTGCTGGCCGGACTGGAATCGCTTGCCGTGTTGCATCACGGATCGCTGGTGGTGCAGGCCGCCAAGGTGGAAATCACAGGGGTGACCGGCAAACCGGATGGCCGTGCGCGGATCTCTCAGATCTTGTCGGACAAGCTTGGTCAGGGGCAGACCTTCCGCATCAATGTGACCTATGATGAAAAATATGACCCGCTGGCCGCCTTGCCCACCCCCGAAGAATGCGCCGCAAGCCTGAATGCGGTGATGGCCCGCGAAAAGATCAGCTTTGCCCCGGGATCAGCCGAAATTGAAGGCCCCGCCTCTGGCATCATCGGATCATTGACCGAGATCCTCGCGGGCTGTCCGCCGCTGGAAATGGAAATCTCTGGCCATACCGACAGTCAGGGCTCCGAAGGTGGGAACCGCGCGCTGAGCCAAGCCCGCGCCGAGGCGGTTCTGACCGCCTTGCAAGGCAGGCGGCTGAATGTCGCGGGTTTTGTCGCCAAGGGCTACGGCGAGGACAACCCGATTGCCGATAACGCCACCGAGGATGGCCGCGAAGCCAATCGCCGAATCGAGTTCAAACTGCTCAGCAAGCCAGAGCCGGTCGCCCCCCCCTCGCCTGTGGCACTGGCCGAGGCGGCGTTGGCCGAGCAAACGGCAGATGAACCCGCCGAAGAGCCCTATGTCGAGGGGGACGACCTTGGCAGCGGTGACGGCGATATGATCGACCCCGACCAAGAGTTCATCTTTGAACCATCTGATGAGCAATGGCGCCGCCCCAAGCCCAAACCCTGACGTAACGGCCGCGCTTGCCCCAAGCCACGCCCAGAGATAAAAGTAGCAGAATGGACCGTACAGTATTCATTATCGCCACCACCGTCATCCTCTTCGTGGCATTCATGCTGGGGTGGCTAACGCATTGGATACTCCACCGTTTTACCCGTGTTGCGGGCGGCGATGTAACCGAGGTGGACGGCCTTGCCCAATCCCTGCATGAGGCAGAGGAAATGCGCGATCAGGCGATCTTGTATCTTGAACAGCGCGAGGCAGAGCTGACAAACCAGATCAGCCAGACCGAAGCCGAACTGCGCGCCGCGATGGAGGGCCTACGCGAGGCGCGCCATGAGGCCGAAGAAATGCGCGCCTATATCGAGCGGATGCACAGCACGGCGGACTGACCTCAGGGCGCGGCACAGCCCTGAATTTCCACCGCACGGTGTTTGCCCAGAACCGTCAGCACAATCGCATCCCGTTGCAGCGTGAACACGCCACCCGAGGGGCCGACCAGATCGACCTCGGCCTGCAGCTTCTGCCCCTTGCGCGTCACATCGGCCGGAGAGACCCAGACACCCGCCTGCCCCGGCTCCACCACAACCACCTCATCCCCGCCCGCTGAGGGCATGTCCAATGAAACCGCCAGCCGTAGCCCATCCTTTTGCGGGGTGATGGCACAGGTGGCATGGCGCACCCCCGCCTCTTTCGCGGTGGAGGGCCGTTTGTGCAGGGCACGGGTTATTACTTCATCCGGCACACCGGGTTGGGGCAACAGGCCCGCCACGTTAAAGGTCGCAGGCACGCAGATATCCGAACACACGCCCAGATCGACCGAGGCCTTCAGCGCAACCGGCAGGCTCGGGTCTTGCGGTACCACCTCTACCGGCAAGACCAGCTCCCGGTTGTAGCCAAAGGTCTGCATCCCCCCCACGGCAAGCACCGAGGGGCGCGGCCAGTGAAAGCGCACCGATTTCACGTTCTGCGATCCCGACCAGTCAAACTGCGGTGGAATCCCCGCATCGCCCGGCGCGCGCCAATAGGTTTTCCACCCCTCCAGCAGCGTCATTTGAAAGGCGACCATCTGGTTGCCGTTTTCCATCTGCCAACCAGTGCGCAGGCCGGCGGTCAAAATCTGCGGCTGCGCCTGTACGGCTGGGGCCAATAGGGCGGCAAAGCCAAGGGCAAGAAAGCTATGTTTCATATTCATAACCCTTAGTTACCCATTTCGCGCAACAGTTTACAATCACTTAGACGTTAGCTTGCGCCCCATATCGGCGCAATCGCCGTCCTCCCACGCAAAAGGGCTTGAGGATTCGCGCCACCGGCCCCATGTTCAACTCATGGAAAAAACTGAAACAATGGATCTGACCGGAAAACTGCTAATCGCCATGCCCGGCATGGAGGACCCGCGCTTTGAAGGTACGGTAATCTTGATCTGTGCGCATTCGCGTGAGGGGTCAATGGGATTGATCATCAACAAGCCCGTGACCGATCTGACATTCCCCGATCTGCTGGAACAATTGGGCATCCCGCATATGTCCGAGGGGCGCGGCATCTCGGTGCATTTCGGCGGGCCGGTTGAACGTGGGCGCGGTTTTGTGCTGCATTCGCCGGAATATCACACGACCGACGGCACGATGGATATTTCCGGCCGCTTTGGCATGACCGCGACCCAGGATGTTTTGCGCGCACTTGGCCGGGGCGAAGGACCCAATGACGCGCTTTTGGCGCTTGGCTATGCCGGTTGGGGGCCAGACCAGCTAGAGGCAGAGATTCTGCGCAATGACTGGCTGACATCCGACGCCGCCGAGGGCTTGGTCTTTTCGGAAAACGATGCGACCAAATGGGCCGAATCCTTGCGTCATCTGGGGGTAGAGCCGCTGGCGCTTTCCGCCACCTCCGGCCGTGCCTAGCCGAGCTTTACGCTGGCGGGGGACAGCCCGTCGATTTCGACCGTGCAAAGCTGGCCGGGCTTGATCGGGCCAACCCCTGCGGGGGTACCGGTCATGATCAGATCCCCCGGCGCAAGGGCGACCAAAGCCGACAGATACGCGATGACCCCTTCAACGGGCCAGATCATTTCAGCCAGATCGGCATCCTGACGCAAGTCACCATCTACCAAGCACCGGATGCGGCCCTGTGGTACCGCCCCGTCAACCGCACGGTGCAGCGCGCCGATCACCGCCGAATGGTCAAACCCTTTGGACATATCCCAAGGGCGCCGCGCCGCCTTGGCCGCCGCCTGCATATCGCGGCGCGTCAGGTCGTTGCCCGCCGCATAGCCCCAGACATGCGAAAGCGCATCTTCGGTCGTGATATTCGCCCCGCCCGTGCCGATGGCGACGACCAGCTCTGCCTCATGGTGCAGATCTTCGGTCTGGGGTGGAAACACAACCTCTGCGCCATCATCCACAACGGCATCAGCGGGTTTGGTGAAAAAGAAAGGTGGCTCTACATCCGGATCATGGCCCATTTCGCGCGCATGCTCGCCGTAGTTGCGGCCGACACAAAAGATCCGCCGAACCGGAAAACGGGCGGTCCCGCCAGAAACTGCAACGCTGGCTTGCTCAGGGGCCGGAATGACAAAGACGGGACGGGGCATGGCGGTTTCCTTCAGTGGGATGGGGCCTCAAGGCCCAATGGTAAAGCACTGCACGGCGCGGGCCTGCAGGCGACGACACGCAAGATCAGCCTGATCACGGCTGAGCCCCATGAAGTTCGCATCATAGCCGCCGCGCCGTTCAATCACCTTACGCAAGCCGTCACGCAAGGACACCGATTCGGAAAGGGCCGTTTTCATCAGCACACGCTCCGCGCTTGACCGAGAAGGGAACCGGCCAAGGTTCACGCCCCAATGACGCCCGCCCGAGGTCGAGACCCGCGTGACCACCACCGGTGGCGCTTGGGGGGCCGTTTTTGCAGGCTCCGCACTGGCGACCAACAATCTGGCAGGCCGTTTGCGCGGCGTTGACTCGATGACAGCAGCAGGATTGACCAGTGCCATTGACGTCTCGGTAATGGCAGTCGGTGCGGGGGACGCACCAAGCGCGACCTCGACATCCTCGCTTGGTGCGGCAATCGTATCGGGGCGCGGTTCGGGGCGGGCCATTGCGATAGCCGCCTCAATCGCGGCTGCGGGCACGGGCTGCGGCAACGGGGCTGCCACCTCTGCCAACAAGCCTGCAATATCCTCCTGCATCGCCAAAACAGCCTCGGCGGTGGCGGCTACACGCTCTTCGCTTACCGGACGCGACCGCGGCCGAGGAGAGGTTTTCAGCACAGTCACAAGCCGAATGGTCTTACCTGCGCTGCGCCCGTCGCCGTTACCCTGCGTTTCAGCCGCCGCGATAGCAGCATCCAAATTGGCCGGCGCAGGTTTGCGCACGGCGACATTATTTTTGGCGTCGCCAAAGCCCAGATCCAACAGCTTTGCCATTTTGGCGTTACGGTCTGCCGTGGATTTGCCGCCAAAAATGGTTGCGATGATCCGCTTGTTGCCACGTTCGGCCGAGGCTGTCAGGTTGAAACCCGCAGCCGAGGTGTAGCCGGTCTTGATTCCGTCCGCGCCTTTGTAATCGTTCAGGAATCTGCGATTTGTGTTGCGCACCGTTGTCATGCCCGCATCGGTCTGCAACCGCGAGAAGATGTTGTAATACTCTGGGAAGTCATAGAACAGACGGCGGCCCAGCAACGTCATATCACGGGCAGTGGACAGATGCCCCGAGGCCGTAAGCCCGTTGGCGTTCTTGAAGGTTGAATTGCGCATCCCCAACGCCTTGGCCGTCCGGTTCATCCGCGCAGCAAAACCGGCCTCGGACCCGCCCAAATGGTCCCCGATCGCCGAGGCGGCATCATTGGCAGATTTCACCGCAGCCGCCCGTATCAAATAGCGCAATGCGATTCGCTGACCCGCCCGCAGCCCTAGCTTGGAGGGCGGTTTGGACGCCGCGTTCTTGGACACGGTGATCTGGGTATCCAAGGACACCTCACCCCGACGCACGGCATCAAAAGCGATATAAAGTGTAAGCATTTTGGTCAAAGAGGCCGGATGCAATCGCGCATCGGCGTTCTGATCATACAGCATTTCACCACTGCGCGCGTCAATTACCACCGCCGCATAGGGTGCCGCCTGACCTGAACGGACAGACATAACTGAAATGAAGGTCGCAAATGCGATCAATAGAAAGATTCGGGCGAAAAGCCCTTGAAGCGATGCCACGTCGCTGGTCCCTTATTCCTGCCTCATTGTGCCCCGGTTTTTTTGTGGGGCTTTTACTGCTTGGCAGAAGGTAGCATGGAAATGGGCAATCAGAAAACCCCAATTTTAACTATCATTTCAAAGGCTTTTAATGCCTTGTTAACATTTGGCGACAACCCGCCACATCTAGCGGTATATCAAAATGATACCCCTAGCTATAGCGTATTGCCGTTATGCAACGCACCCAATAATGCCGATAATCCGCCCAGATCTGGCAAGGCATGGTAGCGGGGATGACTGGCCTCTGGCGGCTCTGCATATTCCAGTGCCCAAGGCTCTCCATGCGGGATATGGACACCGTGTCCGCCCACAGAAATCACCGGGATAACATCGGATTTCAAGGAGTTGCCAACCATCAGCGCCCGTTCGGCAACGCCTCCGTGACGCGCAAAAATCTTGGTGTAAGCCTCGGGTGTTTTGTCGGAAACGATCTCAACACCATGAAACAAATCCCCAAGGCCGGACTGGGCAAGTTTCCGCTCTTGGTCCAGCAAATCACCCTTTGTTATCAACAAGACCTGATGATCGCGGGCCGCAGCCACCACGGCATCCTGCGCATGGGGAAGCAGCTCTATCGGGTGGTCAAGCATCTCGCGGCCTGCGGCCATGATCTCGGCAATGACGGTGGCAGCAACACGGCCCTGCGTCACCTCGATCGCGGTTTCGATCATCGACAGCACAAACCCCTTGATGCCAAAGCCGTACTGTCCCAGATTGCGCCGCTCTGCCGCCAAAAGACGATCATGGAGGTGACCCGAAGTCGCATAATCGGACAGAAGATCGACAAAATGCGCCTGCGTCAGCCGGAAGAACGCCTCATTTTGCCAAAGCGTATCATCAGCATCAAAGCCAACGGTTAAAATCTTACGCATTTCTTATGGGATTCCCTTGTTTTCGCGCCATAATTACGCCGATTCTGCCCCAGATCAACCAAGACTGGCGACCCCCTTTGCGCATCCTTGCAAAACCCTATATTGAGACCATGATACAGAAGTTTGCCACAACAGCCGGAGCTATCATCGTGCCTCATTTGCCATTCCAGATGTCTGAAAAGCCGGATGGAACCGATGACGGCGCGACCATCATGGCCAAACCAAAGCCGAAGACACAGCGCCCACCCATGTATAAAGTGCTGATCCTCAACGATGATTTCACGCCAATGGAATTTGTTGTGCATATTCTGGAGCGATTCTTCGGCCTTAACCATGCGCAGGCCTTTGAGATCATGCTGACGGTGCACAAAAAGGGACTGGCGGTTGTTGCCGTGCTGTCCTTTGAAGTGGCCGAAACCAAAGTGGCGCAGGTGATGGATTTTGCGCGTCGTCACCAACATCCGCTGCAATGCACCATGGAAAAAGAGTAAAACCTCCCCCATCAAAAGGATTTTGGCCGCTTTGTTCGGCTGCTCATGCGTTCAGAACGACTTTTATTCGCCTTGCGAAACGATTTGATGGCGTTGCCCGATTCGGGTGACATATTGGTGCTGCGCCCGCGCGGCACGGATGATTTGTCGATGCTGCCGATGGAGCGGGTCTGTGTGATGCAAGGCATGCGCACCGACTATGACGCCTTGGTCGCGCGCGGCTACAATGTAGTGGCGGAGCCCCCTGCCGAGGCGCGTTTTGCAGCCGCTCTGGTCTGTGTGCCCCGCGCCAAAGCCGAGGCTTATGCCCTTTTGGCGCAGGCAGCGGCCTTGCTGCAACCCGACGGTATGATCATTGTGGACGGGCAAAAAACCGATGGCATCGACAGCCTGCTGCGCGATCTGCGCAAACGGTTTACCCTGTCGGAAACCGTGGCCAAGGCGCATGGCAAGCTGTTCTCCTTTCGGCCCGGCGCGGATGATATGGCCGATTGGGCCGCAAAACCCCAGACCATCGAGGGCGGGTTTCAAACCCTACCGGGCGTGTTTTCCGCCGATGCGCCGGATGCGGGGTCGGTCCTTCTGGCGGCCCATCTGCCCGAAAAACTGCCCGCGCAGATCATTGAGCTTGGGGCGGGCTGGGGCTTTTTGGCCCATGAGATCTTGCGGCAGCCCAGCGTAAAAACACTGCATCTGGTTGAGGCAGAGGCCAATGCGCTGGCCTGTGCCCGCGTCAACATCCTCGACCCGCGCGCGCAATTTCATTGGGCGGATGCCACCCGTTTCAAGCTGGACCGCGGTGTGGATGCCGTGATCTGCAACCCGCCGTTCCACGCAGGCCGCGACCCCGATCCTGCGTTGGGCCAAGCGTTCTTGCAGGCCGCAGCACGGCTCTTGGCGCCGCATGGCACGCTATGGCTGGTCGCCAACCGCCACTTGCCCTATGACAGAACGCTTGCCACCTTGTTTCAACAGGTGGAGGAGATCGGAAGCGACAAGCGTTTCCGCATCACCCGCGCCGCGCGCCCGAACCGCTAGGAGAGACCCCATGTCGTTTTCGCTTACCGGAAAGACTGCCATCATCACCGGATCTGCGGCAGGGATCGGCCTGTCCGTTGCACGGCATTTTCTGGCCAAAGGCGCCAATGTGATGTTCGCCGACGTTAACGAATCGCTTTTGGAAAGTGAGTGCTGCGAAGAGGCCAAGGCCGAAGGCGCGCTGCGCTATTTTGGCGGGGATCTGCGCGAAAAACTGACCATCGCCAACCTGCTTTCGGCCACGATTGATGCCTTTGACCGCGTGGATATTCTGGTCAATGCCGCGCGCAAAATGGCGCCTTCGGATGCGCTCAACCCCGATGAGGATGCCGTAGAGCTGATGTGGCAGCAAAACCTTTTGACCAGCCTGCGTCTGTCACAGCTGACAGCCAAGCGCATGATTTTGCAGGCCGAAAAGGCGGGGAACACCGAGGGGGCCATCGGCTCCATCATCAACTTCTCCTCTATTGCCGCGCGGCGCACCCAGCCGGAACTTTTGGGCTATTCCATCTCTTGTGCCGCGGTAGAGCAGATGACGCGTTCGCTGGCCGTAGCGCTGGCGCCGGATCGGATTCGGGTCAATGCCGTGTCTTTCGGATCGGTGCTAAGCGATAGCCTGCAAGTTGCCCTGAAGGAAAACAGTGATTACCGCGAACAGATCCTCAAGGCCACGCCCCTCGGCCGGATCGCTGCCGCCGACGAGATTTCGGAGACGGTGCAATACCTTGCCTCTGACGCCTCCGCTTTCATGACCGGTCAAATCGTGACGCTGGATGGCGGGCGCGGGCTGATTGATGCGGCCAGTGCGCCTGCGCATTAAGCGCTATTCCGGGTGGGCAATCTTGCAACCGGCCACTTCGCGGGCGGCACTGCGCAAAAGCTCGGCACGTTTCTTTTCCAACTCGGCCAGTTTTTCACGCTCCTCGGCAAGGTTGATCGCTTTGGGGCGGGTCACGGTATAGCTCGAATCGCGCATACACATTCTGGCGGGCTCTGCTTCCTTGTCCTTGGTGGCAGCTTTGGGCGGGCGGCACATAACCCAACGCGTGCGGGTTCGCACAACATCCTCCAGCGCATATCCCCGTTCAAGGTTGCGATCGGTTTCCCCGATCAAACGGTCCACAATGCGCAAATCACGGGTGGCACCGGCGATGCAGCGTTCTTGCGGGGTACCACAGCCCGCCAAAAGCGCCAGCGTGGAGATCAAAATCAATTTGCGCATCATGGGCCTCCTGCATCCTTCTGCCCTATGCTAGCGTCTTGCGCACGTAAAGTGTACACTTACCTTGCCAAGTGAAAGCCCCCGATATGGCCAAACCGCCCCCTCTTTCTATCCCCGTCGGTACCGAGTTCAGCGTGCGTGTCACACCCAAGGCGGCGCGCAACACCATCACCACGGATAACGATCAAATCCGCGTCTATGTCACCACCGTCCCCGAGGATGGCAAGGCCACGGCCGCTGTTATCAAACTGCTGGCAAAAGCGCTTGGGGTGGCGAAATCGCGGTTGGTTCTGGTGCGCGGGGCCACCAGCCGCGACAAGGTTTTCCGGCTGGAGTAATCGGCACACAGCTTGGTGAAAGGGCTTTTTCCGCGGCGCGCACTTCTGCTAGACAGGCGTTGGAAATGCATGAGGTGCAAGATGCGGTTGATCGTTGCGATTATGGGGTTGGCGCTTTTGGCGGGCTGTGTGGTGCCCAGCCAACCTGTCAGTCTGCCCCCGCAAACCACAGCGCAAACCGAACCCTCGGCGCGGGCCAAGCAGAACTTTCTGATGGCGGTGAACGCGATGGAGCCGGTGGCCGAACAATATTGCCGCGCCCTCACGCAATACCAGAACTGCGATTTTCAGATCGCAATCGACGACCGCCCAAGCCAAAGCCCCAATGCCTTTCAAACACTGGATACGCAAGGCAGGCCGGTGCTGGCCTTCAACCTCGCGCTGATCGCCAATGCCGAAAATGTTGACGAGCTTGCCTTTGTTATGGGCCATGAGGCCGCGCATCACATCATGGGCCATATCCCGCAGCAGCAGCAAAGCGCCAGCCAGGGGGCGATGCTCGCCGGGCTGTTGATCGCCGTCAGTGGCGGGGATGAGGCCGCGATCCTGAAGGCGCAGCAGTTCGGGGCCTCTGTCGGGGCGCGCCGCTTTTCCAAAGGGTTCGAGCTGGAGGCAGATGCCCTTGGCGCTGAGTTGACCGAGCGGGCGGGCTTTGACGCGCTGCGCGGTGCCGCCTATTTTGATCGTTTGCCCGATCCCGGTGACCAGTTCCTTGGCAGCCACCCGCCCAATTCGGCACGCCGCGCCACGGTGCAAAAGGTGGTCAACGGATTGCGCTAAGCGGCCTTGCCACGCGTCCTTTCAGCCGCCAGACTAAGGCCCAGAACCCAACAAAGGCAGACCTGATGATATCCAAGTGGCGACTTTTTATTCGGGAGCTGCTTCAAAAGCTCTGGGTCGTAACGGTGCTTTACGCCATTTTGGCGGTGGTCACCAATCTGGGTGCCATTGTGATCGGGCCGCTGTTGCCCTCGGGTCTTGGCGCGTCGCTTGGGTCGGGTGCGGTCGAGTCGGTTTTGACAATCCTTGCCAGTTCGATGCTGGCGGTGGTGACCTTTTCACTTGGCATCATGGTATCGGCCTTTGCCGGTGCTGCCTCGGCGGTGACCCCCCGCGCGACTACCCTGCTCAAGGCAGACCGCACCACGCATCGGGTGCTGGCGACGTTTCTGGGGTCTTTTCTTTACAGCCTTATCGGGATTATCGCCCTGAATGGTGGCGTGTTGACCGATAACGACCGGCTAGTGCTGTTCGTGGTGTCCATTGTCGTCGTCTTGATTGTGGTGATCGCCATATTGCGGTGGATCGCGCATTTGACGGTATTCGGGCAGATGGACGATTCCATCGACAAGGTAGAGGCCGCCGCCCGACGCGCCCTTTCTGCCCGTTTGCGCGCGCCCTATCTGGGCGGGCATGGCCACCCCGGCCCGCCCCCGCCCGATGCCTATCCGATTTATCCCAATGACATCGGTTATGTTCGATATGTGCATATGGACTGGCTTCAAGACCGTGCCGAGGACCTGAATTGTCAGGTTTATCTAACTGCCCTGCCCGGCGCATTTGTGCATCCCGGCATCGCAGTTGCCTATATCCTTGGCGAGAGACCCAAGGATGACGACAAGATCATTGACGCTTTCACCATCGGAGAGACCCGCAGCTTTGAACAAGATCCCCGCTTCGGGCTGTCGGTTCTGGCCGAGATTGCCGAGCGTGCGCTCTCGCCTGCCGTCAATGATCCCGGCACCGCGATTGATATTCTGGGCCGCACCGTCCGCCTGCTCGCCCCTCTGGCCGAGGATCAGGAGCCGGAGCTGAGCTATCCGCACATCTGGGTGCCTGCCCTCACGCTAGAGGATATGATGGAGGATATTTTCCCCCCGATCGCCCGTGACGGGGCCGCGATCTTTGCGGTGCAGATGCGGCTCCAAAAGGCCCTGCTGGCGCTGGCGCAAATCGCCCCTGCCCGCTTTGGCAAAACCGCCCTCGTGCAGGCGGAACGGGCGCAATCGCGCAGCCATGACAAGATGATGCCGCATGAACAAACCGCCCTTGAGGCTGTCGTCGCGCGCATTGCCAAACTTGCCCCCACCACGAGTTGACACGAGATGCTGCAAATATTGAACGTTATAAAGGATCGCGGGTCGCGCTATGCTGTGTCTGGCGGGCCGGTGCGCAACACAGAGGACATCGCGGCGTTCCTCAAGACACTAAAATCGCATAAGAAATTCGCCAAGGCCACGCATAACAGCTGGGCCGCATCCCTCTGCGACGGCCCGCAGCGGAATGATGACGGCGAGGCGGGAGCCGCCGCCGCGATCTTGCGCATGTTGGAACGAGAGGGGCTGACAGATCACATCGTCGTGGTGACACGCTGGTACGGCGGCACCCATCTGGGAGGGGACCGCTTTCGCCATGTCACCAGTTGCACAAGGGCCTACCTAGAGGCTTTGGCAAAGGGCGTTTAGCCCTTTTTGCCGATTTTTGGCTCGGTGCCTGCCTTGATGCGTTTGATGTTCTCAGCGTGCCGCCAATAGACCAAAAGCGTCAGGATGATCCCTAAAAACATCATCCGCTCATACCCCAGCACCAACATCCAGATTGTCGATGAGGCCGCCGCAACAAGCGCCGCAAGCGAGGAAATCCGCCCCAAAACCGCCGCCGCCAGCCAGCTTGCACAGGCCGCCAACCCGACCGGCCAAGCCAGTGCCAAAAGGGTGCCAAGGAAGGTCGCAACCCCTTTACCGCCCTTGAACCCCAGCCAGACCGGAAAGATATGCCCCAAGAACGCGGCAAGCCCCGCCACCTGTGCGGCATCCGCGCCAAAGGCCGCCCGCGCGATCAGCACCGCAATCCCGCCCTTGCCCGCATCCAGCAAGAGCGTGGCCAGTGCCGCGCCTTTATTGCCGGTGCGCAGCACATTGGTGGCACCGATATTGCCCGATCCGATGCTACGCAAATCCCCAAGGCCCAGCGCTCGGGTGATCACCAGCCCAAAGGGCACCGACCCCAGCAGATAGCCAAGCACAGCCACCAACAGCAGCATAAGCGGCGCGGTTGTAATATCAGGCATTGTTCATCCCTTCTTGGCCAAACACCTGACGGCCTGCAACGAAAGTGGCGATCACCCGCCCCTCCATCCGTTGCCCGTCAAAGGGGGTGTTCTTGGATTTTGACAAAAGCTTGCTGCGGTCCAGCATAAAGGGCGCATCGGGATCAAAGAGCACCAGATCCGCAGGCGCGCCCTCGGCCATCCGGCCTTGTGGCAAGCCAAGCCGTTTGGCCGGGTTCAGGGACATCGCCCGGAACAGCATCGGCAGGTCCATCGCACCGGCATGATAAAGCCGCATCGCCGCAGGCAAAAAGGTCTGCAAGGCCACGGCGCCGGGGGCTGCATCCTCAAACGGCAGGCGTTTGCTTTCTTCATCCTGCGGGGAATGCATGGAACAGATGATGTCGATCAAGCCCGAGGCAACCGCCTCCACCACCGCCATCCGGTCCTCTTCGGGGCGCAGGGGTGGGGTCAGTTTGAAAAAGCTGCGGTAATCGCCCACGTCCAGATCATTCAATGTCAGATGGTGGATAGAAACCCCTGCCGTCACATCCAGCCCGTTGGCCTTGGCGCGTTCCAGCGGTGGCAGCGACCGCGCACAGGTGATCTGATCGGCGTGATAGCGCACGCCCGTCATCTCCACCATGCCAAGATCACGGTCCAGCCCGATGCGTTCCGCCATAGGGTGCACCCCCGGCAGGCCCAAAAGCGAGGCGAACTTGCCACTGGTCACCGCCGCCCCTTTGGACAGGCCCGGATCTTGGGGATGGCCGATCACCAACGCGCCAAGACTGCGCGCATAGCTGAGCGCGCGACCCAGCACCTTGGTATCCGTCACCACATGATCGCAATCGGTAAAAGCCAGCGCACCGGCATCAAGCATAAAGCCGATCTCAACCATCTCATGCCCCTTGCGGGATTTGGTCAGCGCGGCCATGTGATGGATGCGCACGGGTGCCTCAGCCGCGCGGCGGGTCACGAATTCCAGCACCTCAGGCGTGTCAATCGCGGGGCTGGTATCGGGGCGCGCGATGATCGTGGTCACGCCGCCCGCCGCCGCCGCAAGCCCTGCCGAGCGGAAGCTCTCGCGGTGCCGCTCACCCGGCTCACCGATTTTCACGCCAAGATCGACGATACCGGGGGCCACGCATTTTCCTGCACAATCAATTATCTGCGCGCCTTTGGGGGCACTGGCAGCGCCTATAGCCGCGATCAACCCCTCATGAAGGATCAGGTTTCCCGAGCTTTCCTCCAGCGTCTCTGGATTAATAATGCGGGCGTTTTCAAGAAAGACAGTCATGGATTAAACCCCGCTTTGGCAGATTGGATGGCCGCGGCCACGCCCGCCCCATCGGCCAGATATTTCATCAAATGTTTGTCGCCCGCCTGGGAGATCACCTGCACATCACCAAAGAATGGCCGCACGGTGGTGATCTGCCCCAATGAGACCTGCCGCCCGCCGGGCCCTTGCAAACGTTGGGTGGTCAGCCGCCAACGGCCTGCCAATGCCTCGGACGCAAGATACCAAGCGCGCACGCCCATCGCAAGAACCGCCGCCACAGGGCCGACCCAGGGCGTCGGATTGCCAATCGCCAGCAACACCACACCGCCCAAAGCCCCGCCCAGCACCGCCATGATCGCATGGCTGCGCCAATAGCGTTCCTTATCGGCAGGCCATTCCGCAAGGATCGCCTCTCCCTCACGCAGGGGGGACATCGCCTCCCCCATCACCCTATCGCGTGGCAGTTCAGGCACCAGAACCTCCATCCCCGGGATATATCATACCATCACCCCGGCGGCACGCGCGCCGCGTTCGGCACGAAGGTTGCGCGCCAGCAGGTCCATACAGGCCATACGCACGGCGACGCCCATCTCTACCTGTTCCTGAATGACGCTGCGGTTGATGTCATCGGCGATCTCGCCGTCGATTTCCACACCGCGGTTCATCGGGCCGGGGTGCATCACGATGGCATCGGGCTTGGCATGCGAGAGCTTTTCCGCATCCAGCCCGTAGCGATGGTAATACTCACGCTCGGACGGGATAAACCCGCCATCCATCCGTTCTTTTTGCAGGCGCAACATCATCACAACATCGGCGCCTTCAAGGCCCTTGCGCATGTCGTCAAACACCTCGCAACCGAATTCCTGCACACCTGAGGGCATCAAGGTGGGGGGCGCGACCAAACGCACGCGGTTTTCCATTTTACCCAGCAGGATCAGGTTGGAGCGCGCCACGCGGCTATGGGCCACATCGCCGCAAATCGCCACAGTCAGCCGTTGAACCCGACCCTTGGCGCGGCGAATCGTCAGCGCATCCAAAAGTGCCTGTGTCGGATGCTCGTGCCGCCCGTCGCCGGCATTCAACACCGCACAGTTCACCTTTTCCGCCAGCAGGTTCACCGCCCCAGACGCCCCGTGCCGCACCACCAGCAAATCGGGGTGCATCGCGTTCAGCGTCAGCGCGGTATCGATCAGGGTCTCGCCCTTTTTCACGCTGGACTGCGCGACCGACATATTCATCACATCCGCCCCCAGCCGCTTGCCTGCCAATTCAAAAGAGGCCTGCGTACGGGTGGAATTCTCAAAGAACATGTTGATCTGGGTCATCCCCTCCAGCGCGTCGGATTTCTTGATCGAGCGCCGGTTGAAATCAACATATTTATCCGCCAGATCCAGAACGGCGCGGATTTCATCCGGGGCGAGATGTTGGATCCCCAGCAAATGACGTGCGCGAAAACTCATCTTGGCCCCCTGATTGTCTCTGATTGCTTATGTCAAAGCCCGTGCTGCGGGGCAACGCCTAGTTGCAGCCAATCCCGTCTTGCCCCGCCCCAAGCGCCGCCCTAATCTGCCCGCTATGGGAATCGATACCAACACCTCGGATTACGATTGGAACGCCGCTTTTGCCGCGCTTGCGTGGCAGGTGGAACTTGGCGTAACCGAGGTGATGTGTGAGGCCGCCGTAGATCGCTACACCCTGCCCGAAAAGCAGGCCCCCATGATCCCCAAAGCCCAAACCGTTGAGGCACCGACAAAGCCCGCCCCCCCCGATCCGGCCAAAGCCGCCCAAACTGCTGCCGCCAGCTGTGCCGATCTGGCCGCCCTGCGCGCCACATTGGAGGGGTTTGAACATTGCGAGCTGAAAAAAGGCGCGCGCAATCTGGTCTTTGCTGCGGGCAATCCCCACGCCCCCCTGATGGTGGTGGGTGAGGCCCCGGGCCGCGACGAGGACCGCGAGGGCCAGCCTTTTGTCGGCCGCTCCGGTCAGCTGTTGGACCGGATGCTGGTGGCGATCGGCCATGCGCGCGACGCCGATGATCCCCAAGCGTCAGCCTATCTCACCAATGTTCTGCCATGGCGCCCGCCGGGGGACCGCGACCCCACCGAGGATGAGATTGCCATGATGCGGCCGTTCTTGCTGCGCCATATTGCCCTGGCCAATCCGCAGGTGATCATCGCCATGGGCAATTTTGCCTGTCAGGCCCTGCTGGGGCAAAGCGGGATTTTGCGGATGCGCGGGCACTGGGGCGACTGTGGCGCCATTCCCGTTATGCCCATGACCCATCCGGCCTATCTTTTGCGCAACCACGGGGCAAAGCGCGATGCTTGGGCCGATCTGCTTGCGGTGCAGGCAAAGCTGGCCGCCCCATCCTGATTGAAAAGGCATCCGATGTCCCGCATTGACGAAACCCTTCCCTTTATTCCGGTGCGCATTGCCGTGCTGACGGTATCCGATACCCGCCAAAGCGGCGATGACAAATCCGGCGATACCTTGGTTGCGCGACTAACAGAGGCCGGCCATAGCCTTGCCGCCCGCACCATCGTCCGCGATGAACGCGCCGAGATTGCCGTACAGCTGCGCAACTGGTGTGCCGATCCGGATATCGACGTGATCCTTTCAACCGGTGGCACCGGCCTGACGGGGCGCGATGTCACGGTTGAAGCCCACCGCGATGTCTATGAAAAAGAGATAGAAGCCTTTGCCACGGTTTTCACCATGGTCTCGATGCAAAAAATCGGCACCTCGGCGGTACAAAGCCGGGCGACGGGTGGCGTCGCCAATGGCACCTATCTTTTTGCGCTGCCCGGCAGCACCGGTGCCTGCCGCGATGCCTGGGACGAGATCCTGAAATGGCAACTCGATTACCGCCACCGGCCCTGCAACTTTGTGGAAATCATGCCCCGGCTGGATGAACACCAGCGCCGCAAATAGGTAAATTCAGGAATAATCTGCAAAGATGCGACGGAATGTTATATTTCTGACGTATATCACATGGGGCATAGTGTCATCCAACTGCGCCACGCGGGCGTATTAAGAACAATGGCCCCGGCGGAGTATGTAGATGCGGTTTTTCAGACGGTCCCTTGTTGGCCTGCTCATCCTGGCGGTGACAATCGGCCTTTTGGCGATGGCGGGCCAAACCCTGCGCAACGCCTTTGAGGCCAGATCCGCCGGAAACCGCCCGGCGCAACCACCCCGCGAACGCGTGTTTTCCGCCAATATGATCACGGCAGAGGTGGTCCCCTTCACCCCCGTCCTCACCGCTTTTGGTGAAATCCGCAGCCGCCGCACGCTGGAGCTGCGCGCACCACGCGCGGGCACCGTTGTTGCCTTGGGCGAGGGGGTCGAGGACGGTGCCCGCGTCACCAAAGGTCAGCTTTTGCTGCGCCTCGATCCGGCCGATGCCACCGCCACCCGCGACCTTGCGCAATCGGATATGGACCGCGCAAGGGCCGAGCTGATCGAGGCAGAGCGCGCCTTGCTGCTGTCGCGCGATGATGTTGCCGCCGCCCGCGCCCAAGCCGACCTGCGCGAACAGGCCCTGATCCGCCAGCAGGATCTTGAAACCCGCGGTGTAGGGTCCGCATCAGCCGTGGAAACGGCGGCCCTTGCGGCCTCCTCTGCCGATCAGGCGGTCTTGGCACGCCGTTCGGCACTGGCGCAGGCCGAAGCGCGGGTAGATCAGGCCAAGACCGCCCTCTCGCGCCAAGCCATCACCCTTGCCGAGGCCGAGCGCGCCCTGCGCGAGACCGAGCTTTTCGCCGAATTTGACGGCAAGCTGAGCGGGATCACCACCGTTCCGGGACGTATCCTTGGCAGCAACGAACGTTTGGGCGATTTGATTGATCCCGATGCGCTGGAGGTTGCGTTTCGCACCTCCACCGCGCAGTTTTCACGCCTTCTGGATGATAAGGGCACGCTGATCACCGCTAATGTCACCGCCGCACTGGCGGCCTCGGGCGCCGAGCTTTTGGCCAATGGCGTGCTGACCCGCGCAGGGGCCGCGGTGGGCGAGGGGCAGACGGGCCGTCTTGTCTATGCCACGCTGACCCATGCGCCCGGATTTCGCCCCGGTGATTTCGTGACCGTTCGGGTGGCAGAGCCAAAAATACCCGCCGCGATTGCCCTGCCCGCAACTGCCTATGGTGCGGATGGGACCGTGCTGGCACTGGGCCCCGATGACAGGCTGCAATCCCTTCCCGTACAGCTTTTGCGCCGGCAGAATGACCTTGTGATCCTTGCGCCCGACGGCCTTGCGGGGCGCGAAGTGGTGCGCGAACGCTCCCCCCTTTTGGGCGCGGGGATCAAGGTCAACCCGATCCGCCCCGAGGCCGCAAGCAGCGCCCCCACCATCGAGCGGATGGGGGGCTAGACGATGGCAAGCGGGTCGACGCGCCACGGCAAGGGGTTTTTGTCCTATTTCACCCGCCACGGCACGCTTGCCAATCTGATCCTTGCGGTGATGGTCGTGGCCGGACTTGCCGCCGCCAGCCGTATCCGCGCACAGTTTTTCCCCGATGTCGTCATCTCGGAAATCAGCATCACAACCAAATGGGACGGGGCCGGCGCCGAGGATGTGGACCGCGCGATTGTGCAATTGCTGGAGCCGGTGCTGCTAACGGTTGACGGGGTGACGGATGTGACCTCGCTGTCATCGGAAGGCAGCGCGCGCATCACACTGGAATTTGAGCCCGGCGTGGATCTGCAAAAAGCCGCCGAGGATGCACAGACCGCGATTGATACCGTCAGCACCCTGCCCGACGATGCCGATGATCCGGTGGTCCGGCGCGCTGCGTGGCGGGATCGGGTGACGGATGTTATCCTGACCGGCCCTGTCGCGGTGGATCAGCTTGGCCGTTTCGCGGATGAATTGGTGACCCGTCTTTTTGATCGCGGCATCACCCGCACCACCATTCGCGGCCTCGCCGACCCCGAGATCATGGTAGAGGTCACCTCGGCCAGCCTGATTTTGCATGATATCACCATGGCCGAGATCGCGACGGCCATTGCCGCAGAGGTGCAATCCTCTCCGGCGGGGGATGTTGGGGGCGGGGCATCGCGTGTGCGCACCGGGCAAGAGGCCCGCACCGCCGATCAAGTGCGCGCGATTGTGCTGCGTCAGGCGCCGGATGGCACCTCGCTGACGATTGGCGATTTGGCCGATGTACGCGATGCGGCCGCCGACAGGGGCCGCGCCACATTTGTCGGGCCAAACCCCGCCATGACCGTGCGCGTGGACCGTAACGACACCGGCGATGCCATCCGTATGCAGGCCGAGGTGCAGGCCGCCGTCGATCAGATGGCCCCCCTCCTACCGCCCGAAACCAAGGTGGAGCTGGTCCGCGCACGAGCGGAATATATCGCCGGCCGGTTGGAGCTGCTGCTGGACAATGCCGCCCTTGGGTTGGCCTTGGTCGTGGGGTTGCTGTTTTTGTTTCTGAACGCGCGCACCGCGCTTTGGGTGGCGGCGGGGATACCGGTTTCGCTGCTGGCGGCGGTGGCCTTAATGTATGGCTTTGGCCTGACGTTGAACATGATTTCGCTTTTTGCGCTGATCATAACCTTGGGGATTATCGTCGATGATGCGATTGTGGTGGGCGAGCACGCCGATTTTCGCGCGCGTCATTTGGGCGAACCCGCGACCGAGGCCGCCGAGAACGCCGCCGCGCGCATGGCGATGCCGGTTGTTGCCTCTACCTTGACCACGGTGATTGCCTTTGCCGGTTTGATCGTCGTCGGCGGGCGCTTTGGCTCTCTCATCTCGGATATTCCCTTTACGGTGATCGCGGTGCTAATGGCGAGCCTTGTGGAATGTTTCGTGATCCTGCCCAACCATATGGCCCATGCCTTGCGCGCCGCCAAGCAAGAGGCATGGTATGACTGGCCCTCACGCCAAGTGAACAAAGGCCTGCAATGGCTGATCCGCGTGGCCGTGCGCCCGCTGGTGGCTTTGGTGATCCGCGCGCGCATGGCGACGATTGCCTTTGCGCTGCTGCTGCTTGCCACGCAGGCTGCCCTTTTCATCAGCGGTGATCTGAAATTTCGGTTCTTCAATTCACCCGAGCAATCCTCCATCTCGGGCAATTTCGCCATGCTGCCCGGCGCCACGCGGGATGACACATTGGCGATGATGCGCGAATTGCAGCGTGCCACTGATACCGTCACCGCGCGCTATACCGCCGAACATGGCACCAATCCGGCAAGTTTCGTGATGGCCGAAATTGGCGGTGGCTCTGGCCGTGGGCTTGCCAGCGCAGATACCAAGGACGCAGATTTGCTGGGCGGCATTTCTATCGAGATTATCGACCCCGATGACCGCCCCTATGCCACCTCGGCCCTTCTGGCCGATCTGCAAGATGAGGTCCGCCCCCATCCCCTGCTAGAAGAGTTGAGCTTTCGCGGCGCGCGCTTTGGCCCCGGTGGCGATGCGCTTTCGGTGGATATTTCGGGGGCAACATCGGAAGTGTTGAAGGCCGCCGCCGAGGCGCTGAAAACCGCGATGTCCCCCTTCCCCGAGGTTTCCGCGCTGGAAGACAGCCTTGCCTATGACAAAGAAGAGTTGATCCTGTCGCTGACCCCGCAAGGTCAGGCCCTCGGGTTCGAGGTGGGCAGCCTGGGGCGTGCGCTGCGCGACCGGCTGAACGGGATAGAGGCTGCGACCTTCCCCGACGGCCCGCGCTCCGCCGCGATCCGGGTGGAGCTGCCCGAGCAGGAACTGACGGCTGATTTTCTGGAAAGCACGCTGCTGCGCGCCAGCCCCGGCGTCTACGTTCCCTTGGGCGATATTGTCACGGTGGAGCGTCGCTCTGGTTTCTCCACGATCCGGCGTGAAAACGGGCTGCGCATCGTCACCGTTTCGGGCGATATCGCCGAGGATGACCCCGCCCGCGCCGCCGAGGTGCAGCGCGCCATGACCGAGGACATCCTGCCCAAGCTGGAACAGGAATTCGGCGTCACCACCCGCCAATCAGGCCTTGCCGAGCAACAAAGCGCGTTTCTGGGCGATGTAACCCTTGGCCTGATGCTGTGTCTTTTGGGAATTTATATGGTGCTGGCTTGGGTCTTTGCCAGTTGGTCGCGGCCTGTGGTGGTGATGGTTGTCATTCCCTTTGGCCTGATCGGGGCGATTTACGGGCACCACTTTTGGGGGGTGTCGCTGTCGATGTTCTCCATCGTTGGCATGATCGGGATGATCGGAATTATCATCAATGATTCCATCGTCTTGGTGTCCACTATCGATGAATACGCCGAAAAGCGCGGGCTTTATCCGGCGATTATCGATGCGGTATCTGATCGCTTGCGGCCTGTTTTCCTGACAACCGCAACCACCGTGATGGGCCTTACGCCCTTGCTCTATGAACGCTCCTCGCAGGCCGAATTCTTGCGGCCCACGGTGATCACATTGGTCTACGGGCTTGGGTTCGGGATGGTGTTGGTCTTGTTGCTGGTGCCTGCTGTGCTGGCGGTGCAGGCCGATTTCGGTCGCCAGATCCGCGCCTTGCAGAGGGTGTTGCGCGCCCGTGCAGCCCCGCGCGCGCGAATGCTGCTTTGGGGCGCATCGGCGGCGGTGATGGTTTGGTTCGCGCTAACGCTCGGCTGGGTTTTGGTGACGGGCGCGCCCTTTTCACCGCTAGGTGTTAGCGGCGCATCCGGGGCGCTGGGGTTGTTTTTGGGCGGCACAGTTGCGGTATTGCTGGTCACCTATGCGCTTGGGGTTTGGCTGCTTGGCAAGCGGCCTGCGGGCAAACCCTAGCCAAGCCCGCCAACCAAAGCCTCCACCAACGGCGAGGCTGGATCCTCCATCGCATCGATCACATCGAAATGATGCCTGCCCGCAGCGACAGTCCAATCACAGGCCCAATGTTCCGACAAAAGCCGCGCTTGCCACAGAAAGCTGGGCCGTTCCTGCCCGCCGACCCAGACGTGGGCTTGGACATTCTGGCGCAAATCCAGCCGTGCGGGGCTTTGGGTGGCGATCTCGGCATCATCCAGCCGCAATGTCGCCTGCATATCCGTATGGCGCAGCGGCTCCAGCTCTGCCAAGGGGGAAATCGGCACCACTCGCACCACATCCGGCACCGTCAAGTCCGCGCAGCCCATCCGTGCCGCAAGATGCCCCCCCGCCGAATGGCCGGTCACAACCTGCGGGCCCGGCACCTGCCCTGCAATAACGGCCAAGGCCTGCACCATCTCGGCCGTCATCGCTGTCAGCCGCGCCTCGGGCGCCAACGTATAGGAGGGCATCGCACAGGCCCAGCCCCGCGCCAGAACGCCCGCAGCAAGATGGGACCAGATGGAATGGTCAAAGGCCATCCAGTACCCCCCATGGATAAAGGTTACACAGCCTTTGGCAGCCCCCTCGGGGATAAAAAGATCAAACCGCTGCCGCGCGCCCGCCCCATAGGCCAATGCCTGCGCCCGCGTGCCCAAGCCTTCGCGAAATGCCGCCGCCTTGGCCGCCCAGCGTGGCGGATAATCAGCAGCGCCTTTGATAAATGCCCCATTCGCATAGGCCCGATCCATATCCATTTTTGTCCCCTACTTTAATCGCGGAACTAGACATCCCCGCCCGCCCATGGTTTGCATATGCCGAACTTGAAGGGGAGGCTTTTATGTCCAATACATCCACATCTACTGCAAACGATCTTCGTGCAATGCTCAAAGACCCAAGCCTGCTGGCCACACAGGCCTATGTCGCCGGCGAATGGGTCGACGCCGATGACGGCGGCACGTTTGAGGTGACAAACCCCGCACGCGGTGATGTCATTTGCTCGGTCCCGAACCTTGGCCGTGCCGAGACCGCCCGCGCGATTGCCGCCGCCAATGACGCGATGAAGGAATGGGCCGCCCGCCCGGCCAAGGAACGCACCAATATCATGCGCGCCTGGTACAATCTGATGATGGAAAACCAGGATGATCTGGCTGCCATCCTGACCGCCGAGATGGGCAAACCGCTGGCCGAAGCCAAGGGAGAGGTGGCTTATGGTGCATCCTTTATCGAATGGTTCGCCGAAGAGGCCAAACGCGTTTACGGTGAAACCATCCCCGGCCATATGCATGACAAGCGGATCACCGTCCTGAAACAGCCGATCGGGGTTGTCGGTGCGATCACGCCATGGAACTTTCCCAATGCGATGATCACCCGCAAATGCGGGCCGGCCCTTGCGGCGGGTTGCGGCTTTGTTTCGCGGCCTGCGGCGGAAACGCCTTTGTCGGCGCTGGCGCTGGCGGTGCTTGCGGATCGTGCGGGCCTGCCCAAGGGGATCTTTTCGGTCATCACCTCCAAGCGGTCCTCGGATATCGGCAAGGAATTCTGTGAAAATCCGATCGTGCGCAAGCTGACCTTTACCGGCTCTACCGAAGTCGGGCGGATCTTGTTGAAACAGGCCGCCGATCAGGTGATGAAATGCTCGATGGAGCTGGGCGGGAATGCGCCGTTCATCGTCTTTGATGACGCCGATCTGGATGCGGCCGTTCAGGGCGCGATGGCGTCGAAATTCCGCAACAACGGGCAGACCTGTGTTTGCGCCAACCGGATCTATGTGCAGGCCGGTGTCTATGACGCCTTTGCGCAAAAGCTGGCCGAGGCTTTGGCCAAGACCAGCGTCGGTGACGGCTTGACGGGTGCGGTGGAGTTCGGGCCGCTGGTCAATGTCGCCGCGGTTGAAAAGGTCGAAGAGCATATCGCCGATGCCGTTGCCAAAGGCGGCAAGGTTATGACAGGCGGCAAACGTCATGCGCTTGGCGGATCGTTCTTTGAGCCGACCATCGTGACCGGCGTGACCCAGGACATGAAGGTCGCACAGGAAGAGACCTTTGGCCCCATGGCCCCGCTGTTCAAATTCGACAGCGAGGAAGAGGTGATCGCGCGCGCCAATGACACGATCTTCGGCCTTGCCGCCTATTTCTATGCCCAGAACATCGGCCGCGTTACCCGCGTTCAAGAGGCTCTGGAATATGGCATCGTTGGCGTGAACACCGGCATCATCTCGACCGAGGTTGCGCCCTTTGGCGGGGTGAAGCAATCCGGTCTTGGCCGCGAAGGCAGCCACCACGGCATGGAAGACTTCTTGGAAATGAAATACGTCTGCCTGTCCGTTTAAGGCCTAATCTTTGAAAACAGCCGGTTGTTATCACTTAACAACCGGCTGTTTTTGTCTAACACGGTTCCAACGTGCATGGTTTTTCCACGGCCCCCGCTTGGGGACATCCGAAGAAAGGGAAATACCATGCTGCTCAAATCCAAAACCATCGCTACGGCTTGTGTCCTGTCGCTATCGCTGGGCCTTGCTGCCCCGGCACAGGCCTTGGGCAAGAAAGAGCGTAATGTGCTGATGGGCGTTGCTGCGGTTGCCATCGTGGGGGCGATTGTCAACGATGCGCGCAAGTCAAAAGCCGCAGCTGCGCCGCAACATCACGTCAAAAGGGTGCCTGCCCGTCAGACGCAACACTACCCGCGCTACCAACAGCCCCAATATGTGCCACCCAAAGTCCAGCCCCGCAAAACCGGGCGGGTGATCGGCAAGGCCTCCTCTTACGGGTCGGGGTTGTATGACACCGCAGCGGCGCGGGTTTTCAACAGCTATACCTACCGCGAGCGGGTGAGAATCCAGCGCCGACTTGCCAGAGCAGGCTATTACAACAGCACGCTTGACGGCTCATTCGGCCCCGGCACGCATCAGGCAATTTATCAATACGCCCGCAGGTCAGGCAATCAAAACGCCCTCAACTCCACCTCCGGCGCGCAACAGATTTATGGCGCGTTGTTGGGATAAACCCTGAACGGATAGGGGGGGGCCGCAAATGGCCGCCCCGCTCATGGGGTGCGGCCCTATCGGCATCATGTCGCGGATTTCGGCAAAAACTCGCGCACGGCGCTTGCATCCGGCCCGCAACACGCCCCATAGGAGGAGCTCGGCCATAGAGGGGCAGTCACGTGCAGGATTTACTCGAACCGATCATCCACAAGACCAAAGTCTTTGACCTGCAAATGCCCCTCAAGCACAGCGGCCTTTCCATCGGCGATGCCGCAGAGCTGCGGCTGGACAAGGACGGGGTGATTACCGTCTGGTGCCGGGTCAGCAAAAGAAGCTTCTTGATCCGCCGCAAAGTTATGGCGCATCTGGGCAACCTTCGGGCCACAGCGGACCAGATCCTGTCCCCCGCCCTGCAGCGCGGCGATCACCTGCGCGTGCGCGTGGTCGGCCTGACGCCCGAACATCTTGCCACTGACGGCAAGGCTGAAATGTATATCTCGGTTTGGGGAACAGCACGGAATTTCCAGCAGATCAAACCGGCCCCCGCCAAACCTGCCCCCGTCACGCCTGCCCCCGTCACGCCTGCCCCCGTCACGCCTGACTGACACTGGCCCTTCCCCATCCGTTCCGGTATGATCTGCGTATCGCGCGGAGGGCGGGACTTATGACACATGAGGCAATCCTGGTGGCCCACGGCTCCCCCGCGGATCCAGTGCCGCAAGAGGCTACGATGCAGGCGCTGGCGGTTCGGGTTGCGATGTGGCTGCCAAACTGGCGGATCAAAGGCACAACACTGGCCATGCCCGGCGCGCTGGAGGCGGCGTTGGCGGCAACGCGCGCCCCGCTGATCTATCCGTTCTTCATGGCCGAAGGCTGGTTCACCCGCACCAATCTGCCCCGCAGGCTGGCCGCAGCACATGCGCAGGGTTTGCGGCAATTGGCCCCCTTCGGCACAGACCCTGCCCTGCCCGATCTGATTGCAGCCGCCCTTCCACAGCGCGGCGGTGTTTTGCTGGCGGCACATGGCAGCAAGGTTTCAAAAACCTCATCCGATACGACCTACCGCATGGCAGCCGAATTGGAGGCGCGCGGGCTTGGCCCCGTTAGCGCGGGATTTGTCGAGGAAGCCCCGTTTCTGGCCGATGTTGCGCGCGAGATGGGGTCAGGCACCTGCATGCCCTTCTTTGCGCTACGGGCCGGACATGTGGTCGATGATTTGCCCGATGCTTTGGCGGATGCGAAATTCGACGGCCCCCTGCTGCCCCCGATCGGTGAGGATATCGGCGTGGCGCGGCTGATTGCCAATGCGCTGGCGCGCGCCGCCCTTTAGGTCGGTTTGCGGCCCTCGGCCTCTCGGATCAGGCTGCGGACCCAGCGCGCGACCGCCCATGTCGCGGGCAGCCCCAAGGGCAAGGATGCCCAGATCGCATTATAGGGCGAGAGCGCGGGCAGGCCCAGCCACGTCCCGATCAGCCCCAGCATAAACAAGTTGATCGCAACCGCCGAGGTCGCAAAGGGCCACAAGATCAGCCCCAGCTTCCACAGGTTCTCAGTGGCTGGTTCCGTCTTCGAATGAGATTTTGTTCCAGACATTGTATTTCCCCGAAGGTTTGCGCATCGGCAGGCGCTTGATTTCCGTCTGCGTTGCTGCGTCGAACACGATTACCGCACCGTCATCTTCCCAGATCGACACCAGCGCATGGCTGCCATCCTTGGTAAACTCGGTATGGGCCACGGTCAGCCCCGGCTCGGGCGTCAGCACTTTGACGACCTCAAGGCTCTGCTTGTCGATCAGATGTATCTGGCCTTTGTTGGGGCCGGTAAACACCCCCGCCCAAATATAGGGCGTGCCGGCGTGGCTACGCAAGAAAAAGCCGGGACCTGAGGTCTCAACCACCTTGATCAGCGACCAATCCGTCATATCGATGATGGAAATCCGCCCCTCTTGCAGATGCGGCGCGGCCATAACGCGGTGGCCATCCCGCATCCATGTGATGCCCGATCCCAGATGCGGCATGCCGGGCAACGGCAGGGTTGCGACCTCTCGGCCGACATCCAGATTGACCACCACACCGGAATCCGCGCCCCGATTGGCACCGATCAAATGACGGTAATCGGGATCGAAAAAGAAGTCATCCAAAGGCGCAGAGACATCAATCCGGCGGCGGGCAAACAGGCCTTTTTCTGCGCCCAGCGATTCCGTCATGCCCGCCTCGTGGCTATGCACAAAGCCGTCATAAAAGGGGCCGCCATCCGGGTCGGTCGTCACCTCCCAGATCTCGGGGACATCTTTCAGTGCCAGCACAAAGGATTTCCGCTGCGGCGCCTGATAGACGGCGGCAACGCGGCTTGGCGTGCCGTCCCGGCCTTTAACCTCCATGACCTTTGCCACGGAAAGATCGTCAGTAGAGAGGATCGTCAGCGTCTTGGGAAGGTAGCTGGCCACCGCCAGCCATTTGCCATCATGGCTCATCGCGATATTGCGGCTGTTGATACCGGCGCGGATGCGGCCCACCTCTTGCAAAGACCAGATGTCATATTTCTGCACCCAGCCATCGCGCGACATCACGAAAACAAAACGCCCGTCGGGGCTGAACTTTGGCCCGCCGTGCACGGCAAAGGGGGTTTCAAACCGGTCGAGCACCTCAAATGTGTCGCCATCCAGCACCGAAATATGGCTATCGCCGGTTTCCACCACCAGCGTGATATTCATCGGATCAGCGGTGAAAGCCGGTGCCGTGGCGGGGATATAGCCGGATGCCAGATCGCGGCTTTCCATGATGTCTGCCGCGCCCCAAACCGGCGGCGTGGCCAAGGGTGCCGCGATATAGGCCGCAACGGCGGTGATGTCGTCGGCGGAAAGCGTGGTATGAAAGCTGGGCATCTGCGTCATGGCGCGGCCCTGATCGATCACCGCCTCAAGTGCTGCCCCCTTTAGGCGGCCAAGGCTCTCGGGGATCAACGCAGGGCCGGTGCCGCCCAAGCGCGTCTCGGCATGGCAAGAGGCGCATTGATCGGCATAGATCATCGCCCCATCGGGCGCGGCCGACAGCGGACCTGCAAGCAGCGCCAGAAGGCTAGTTAAAACGGTGGGCCGGATCATGGCTTTTCCCTCGAAATGGGGTGACGGTCAGGCGGCTGGCATCCTCAATGCCGATCTCGGCGTTGGTCAGGTAGCAGGCCGGATCTTCGGCCCAAGGATCGCCCGTCACCTGCAGCGCGCGAATACGGGTGTTGCCGCCGCAAACCGCCTTGAACGCACAGTCACCACAGCGGCCCTTCAGCGGGCGCGGACGTTGGCGCAGGGTGGCTAGCATATGGTCATCCCCCGTCCAAAGTTCGCTGAACGGTGTCTCTTTGACGCTGCCCACGGTGTAATCGGACCAATAGGTATCGGGGTGCACCTTGCCTTGCGGGTCGATATTGCCCACGCCAAGACCGGATGAATTGCCACCCCATGCCTCAAGATGTGTGCGCAGATGGGCGATCTGTTCGGGCGCAAAGCGTGCCTCGGCCCATTGCAGGAAATAGACCGCATCGGCGTCATTATTGCCCGTCACCACCTCGAACGCATCGCCCGCCTGCACCGCCTCCCATGCGCGGTCCATCAAAAGGTCCATCGCGGCGCGGGTGTGGTCGTGGACGGTATCCTCACCTCGGTGTTTGTCGCCACGCCCGGCATAAACCAGATGCGAAAGGTAGAATTTATCCACCCCTTCAGCACGGCAAAGGTCAATCATCGCGGGCAAGGTTTCGGCGTTGTCCTTGGTCAGCGTGAAGCGCAAGCCAACCTTGACGCCGCGCGCCTTGCAGGCCCGCACACCAGCCAATGCCTCATCAAACGCGCCCTCCACCCCGCGAAACCAGTCGTTGACCTGACCGATCCCATCCAGCGAGATCCCGACATAGTCAAAGCCAAGCGCATCGATACGGTCGATATTTTCCGCAATTCGGGTGCCATTAGTCGACAGCGACAGATGCCGAAACCCCAGCGATTTCGCATGTTCCGCCAGCGCAAAGAAATCAAAGCGCGACAAAGGTTCGCCCCCCGACAAGATCAACGCAGGAATGCCAAAGCTGTGCAGATCATCCAATACGCCGATCGCCTGCTCATGGCTCAACTCGCCGGGAAAGGGTACATCGGCGGATGTGGTATAGCAGTGGCGGCATTTGAGGTTGCAGGTGCGGGTCAGGTTCCAGATCACCACCGGCTTGACGTTGCCCGCACGCGCACGGCGGCGCGGGGCGGTCGGGGTGATAAGTTCATGCATATACTGGCTTAGGCGGAACATGCGTTAAGCCCTTTCTGTCAGGCGCATCCCGGTCTTTTTGAGGATGCGGGTTGAATAAAGAATATCGCTGGCGCGGCAGTCGGGGCCAAGAATACCCGCGATCTTGTTGCGCAAAACCTCGACCTCTTGTCGGGTTTCACCGTGGATCATCGCAAAGAGGTTATAGGGCCACTGAGGCAAGCTGCGCGGGCGCAAATAGCAATGGGACACGAAATGCAAAGCCCCGATTTGCGGCCCAAGCAGCGAGGCGCGATCATCGGGCACGTCCCAAACGCTCATCCCATTCGCGACCATGCCCAAGGCATAATGGTTTGGCGCAAGGGCGATCCGGCGGATGATGCCTTCGTCTTGCAGCCTGACAAAACGCGCCATCACATCATCTTCGGTCAGGTTCAGCCATATGCCCACCTCGCGGTAGGGATGCGCGGTCAACGGCAGCCCGCTTGCGGTAGCGGAAATGATTTTGCGGTCGATGCTGTCGATACTCATGCCTGAACCTTGAAGCCGATGAAAAACTCTTCCAATTTGGGGAAAAGATGAACCTTGAGGCCGGTCTCCCCTTCGATCTGCGCGCCGATGTCCGCGATCTGTTCGGGCCGCTCGCAGGCCATCACGAACCACATATTTAATGCGTGCTTGCGTTCATAATTATGCGCCACCTCGATATGGGCATTGACCAAAGTCACGACCTCTTCAAATCGGTCCTCGGGGACGGCCATTGCGCACAGGCAAAACGCGCCGCCCATCGCAGCGGCATCCAGAAACGGGCCAAAGCGGGTGATGGCCCCGATTTCACGCAAGCGCGCAAGGCGGGCGATCACGTCATCTTCACTCAGCCCCAATGTACTGCCCACTTCGGCAAAGGGGGCGGCACTAATCGGAAAGCCGTCTTGCAGGGTGTTGATCAACGCACGATCGCCATCATCCAAGGCATCTTTCGGCAAGGGTTCCCTGCGCATCACACCACCTCCGCTATTTGGGCGCCTGATTGTTTGAAGCAACGGGTCGAAAACAAAACGCGGTGCGGCACGTGGGAAAGGGCGGGCAAGGCACGCGCAGTTGCCAGCACAGCCAGCGCCTGATCGCGGCTTTTGCCATGGATCATACAGTAAAGCTGATAGGGCCAGACGTCCGGCACTGACCTGCGCTGATAGCACAGCGTCACCCCTGGCAAGGCTGCCAGTTTCGGCCCCACCGCAGCGATTTCGCTTTCCGGCACATCCCAAACCACCATCGCGTTTGACGTCCAGCCCAAGGTGCGGTGCCGCACAATCACCCCCAGCCGCGACACCAGCCCCGCCTTGAGCAAGGCATCAATACGGGCCAGAACCTGCGCCTCGGTCCAGCCCAGACGATCGGCCAATGTGGCAAAGGGGCGGGCCACGATATCAAGCCCTTGCGACAGCGCGTGAAGCAGCGGGCGATCTTCAGGCCGCAATGCGGACGGATCAGCCGCACGCGGGGCGGCCATCGGGCGGGCTTGGGCAGTTAGCCGGAAGCCAAGATCAATGTTGAAAGGCTTGACCAACCGCAAATCCAGCACCGTTAGCCCTGTGCGCGCCTCGATCCGCGCCAGTGATGCGCGCAGCATGTCAGCATCGGGGGCGGTGGCGACGAACCAGAGGTTCCACTCCGCCTCGCGCAGATAGGAGTGGTTGACGCCGGGTTCTGCGCCGACAATCGCGGCCACCTCCTCCAGCCGCTCCTCGGGTACGGCAAGGGCGGCCAGCGTCGATTGGCCAACCGTATTGGGCCGGATCGTCGCCCCCACCCGCGTCAGCGCGCCCTGCCCTTTGAGGCGGGTCAGACGGTCCAACACACAGGCCTCCTCCAGCCCCAAGGCCTGCGCCATTACGGCAAAGGGCCGCGATACCAACGGCAAGTCACGCTGGAACTCATCCAGAAGGCGCGTGTCGATCTGGTCAAAATGCTCCATCTTCACAGGCCAGGCTGATGTGCGCGGGCGGTGAAGAAGATGCCCGAGGGGGATGCAGCCTCAATCTCGGCCAGTTTCTCGCGGGATTTCGTGTCATAGATCAGCACACGGTTGTCATCGCGGCTGGAGATCCAGACCTCGGCCCCGCGCGGCGCGAATTCCATATGCAACACGGCTTTGCCGGGGGTCAGGGTGGCGACCACCTGATGCGAACGGCTGTCGACCACCTGCACCGTGTCATTCAAAGGGGTGGCGAAATTGACCCAGACATAGGGGCTGGCGGGTTGCGCGATGATAAACACCGGCTGTCCATGCACCGCTGTGCGGGCGTTTTCCGTTAGCGTGTCGCGGTTGACCCAAAGCACCTCATGCTGACCCACGGCGGGCAGCGCGAACTGGCCGGAACTAAAGGCCCAGCCTTGCAGATGGGGCATCTTGTAAACCGGCAGATCCTCGGATGTTTTGCCGTAATCTTGCAGGAACCGCGTGGGTTTTGGCGCATCCTCCCACAGGTCAAAGGCAGCCACGCCCTTTTCCCCAAACAACCCCACAAGATAGGTATGCGCATCATCGGTCAGCACCGCGTCATAGGGGTTCTTGCCCGCGTTGCCGATCATTTTGATGTCCGGTTCCGGGCCCGAAAAATCACCCAAGAATACCTCCCCGGTGTCCCAGACCGCCCAGGCAAAACGGCGGCCGGGCACATCGACCAGGCCGATGGTCTTGCCCGCGGCCGGAATATCGGCAACCAGATCAAGCGTATCGGCGTCAAACACCTTGACCCCGCCGGGTTCATAATTGGACACGGCAATCAGGCGGCCATCATCGGAAATCGCCCCGCCAATGGAATTGCCCGCCTGCACTGTGCGCGCCACAAGCGTTTGCGTCAGGATATCGACCTTGGACAGGCCGCCATCGCGGGCAAAGATATAGGCGAAACGTTCATCCGGCGAATAGGTCATGCTGGCGTGGGACAGATCGCCCAAGCCTTCAACCCGGCCAATCGCGGTGCGCTCGGAACGGTCGATGACCACAAGGCTGCCGCTTGCACGTTCGATCACCAGCCCCAGATCGCCGGTGGACCGGATATCATCGGCCATAAGCGGCGAGGCCAGCAAAAACATAATAAAGGCGACGGTTTTCATTGGGCTAGTCCTTTTTAAGGTAATTTGCGATCCACATCGCCTCTGCTTCGGTCAAAAGCGGGCGCCATGGCGGCATTGCCGTTCCCGGAACGCCATCGAGAATAATCAGGGCAAGCCCTTCGGCTTCGGCATGGTCCAGCGCGTCGGGGGTCAAGGGACTGCCGAGGCCGCCCTTCATTGTTAGCCCGTGACACGACCCGCAATCTTGAATGACCATGTGTTCCAGCACCTGCGCGCGCTCGGCGGGCACCTCGGCGTGCAACGGCAGGGCAAGGCAAAACAGGGCCGCAAGGCTACGCATAGGCCGCCATCCCTGGCCCTTCGCAGGCCATGGCGCGGGCAATCGCAATGCCATCGTACAGCGATACGACCTGCCCGATAATGAACAGCACAGGGGCCTCCAGCATCATCGCCTCAACCTGACCGGCGATATCCGCAAGCGTTCCGATCACACGTTCTTCGCGCGGGGTGGTGGCGGAAGCGATGGCCATGACGGGTATATCGGGTGCCATGCCCTCGGCCTGCAAACGCATTGATATTTCGGCAATATTCGACGCGCCCATATAGACCACCAGCGTGGTTTCCGCTGAGGCGAGCGAGGCCCAATCCAGATCAAGCAGCGCATCCTTGGCACGGTGGCCGGTGACATAGCGCACGCCAGTCGCCAGCCCGCGATGGGTCAACGGCACACCGGTAGAGCTGGCAGCCCCCTGCGCCGCCGTGATACCGGGCACATATTCAACGGCCACGCCTGCTGCATAAAGCTCCTCGGCCTCTTCCGATCCGCGCCCGAAAATCAGGGGATCACCGCCCTTAAGCCGCGCTACGGTTTGGCCCTGCCGCGCAAGGCTGACCAAAAGCGCATTGATATCGCCCTGCGCCATCTTGTGACATTTGGGCATTTTCCCGACGTCGATCAATTTCGTCCCCTGCGGGATCAGCGCCATTATCTCGGGGCTGACCAGACGATCAAACACCACCACATCAGCCGACCGGATCAGGCGCAGCGCCTTGACGGTCAAAAGCTCTGGATCACCCGGACCTGCCCCGATCAAAAAGACCTGACCGTGGCTTTGCGTGGGAGAGGCGTCTTTCATAACTGGCTTCCTAAGTGGCTGGCGATGTTGGGAGGAATGGCCGGGAATACCCCGGCCAAGCAGTTGTTTTGGATCAGTAAACGTCTTTACCGGTGTTATAGACGTTGAACTTGCCGGTTGGCGTGATCAGGCGTGGGTCTTTGATGACCTTCTTCAATTCCAGCGTCTTGTCATCGACGACGACAATCGCGCTTTCCTTGTCCTTAGCGTTCCAGATAGAGAACCAGACCTCGGTGCCCTCTTTGTTGAACTCCGGCTGCACAACGCGGGGCTGACCATCTGTGATCCCGGCCCATTCGACCAGCGGCAGGGTGGTAAAGTCAGGCTCCCCCTCACCGGCCATATCGCCGATCTTGAACACCGCGACCGAGCCGGAGGTTTCCGCATCGGGGTTCAAGGTTGCATCCACATACAGATGTTCGGAATTCGGGTGGGTTTTCACAAACAGGGACCCACCACCAAGCGCGCTGAAGGTATCGACGATCTGCCAAGCCTGATCGGGGTGACCTTCTGGATCGGTCCCGATAAGCGCCACGGATTCGTCCCCAAGGTGCGAGCTGGCCCAGACCGGCCCATAGGTCGGATGGGTAAAGTTGGCCCCACGACCCGGATGCGGCGTCATGCCACCGGTATCGGTGATGGCAACCAGCTTGGATTCCTTGGTGTCGATCACAACCAGTTTGTTGCGCGCGTTCGCCGCCGTGATGAAATAGCGGTGCGTGCTGTCCAGCCCGCCATCGTGCAAGAAACGTTCTGCCTCGATCTCGGTGGTTTTAAGGTTCTTGAGGTCGGTATAGTCGACCATCAGGATCTTGCCGGTTTCCTTAACGTTAATGATAAATTCCGGCTTGTAATGGCTGGCAAGAATCGCCGCCACACGGGGTTCAGGGTGGTAGGTTTGCTCGTCATAGACCATGCCACGGGTTGATACGATCTTCTTTGGCTCCAGCGTGTCGCCATCCATAATGACATATTGGGGCGGCCAATAGGCACCGGCGATTGCCAGCTTGTCTTCCCAGCCCTCAAACTTCGAGGTCTCGATCGAGCGCGCCTCAATCCCGATCTTGATGCTTGCAACCGTTTCGGGGTTTTCCATCCACAGGTCGATCATATTGACCAAGCCGTCACGCCCGATCACCATCAAATAGCGGCCCGATGCCGAAATACGGCTGATATGCACCGCATAACCGGTTTTGATGATGGAGCGGATCTCATAGGTGCCACCGTCGATCAGGGCAATCTCGCCCGCATCGCGCAGTGTCACCGACATCAGGTTCTCGATGTCGATATCGTTCATCTTTTTGGTTGGACGATCCTCGGGCTTGATCAAAACCTTCCAGGTCTCCATCATCTCTGGCATGCCCCATTCGGGCGGTGCAGGCGGTTCCAACAGCAAGTAGCGGGCCATCAGATCCACGTCTTCCTCGGACATATCGCCCGAGGTGCCCCAGTTCGGCATCCCTGCGGGGGACCCATAGGTGATGAAGCTTTGCAGATATTCATAACCATGCTCACGGGTCAGATCGGTGGTCAGCGCCTTGCCCGTGGCCCCTTTGCGCAGCACGCCGTGGCAGCCTGCGCAGCGTTCAAAGTAAATCTTGGTCCCGCGTTGGAATTCTTCTTGTGTCATCACCGGATCACCTTCGCGGCGGCCCGGAATTTCAACTTGCAGCTCGCCCAGGGTGGTCATGCTCGGCTCATACATCGCGGCAGGGCCGGTGGTATGATCCTCAACATCGGCGGGTTTGTCTTGTGCAAGGACGGGTCCGGCAAGAAGGCCAAGCGCAAGCGCGGCACTGCCCCATAGAATCGTCCTGGCTTTGGTGGCTCGGGGTATCATATGAATATCTCCGTTATGCGGGTAAGGCTGCGCCGAGTATGATGAAGCCTTGCGTGCCGCTCCTTGAGTTTAGTCAAGGCCGGACGGATCAAGGCGGAACATAAAGAGGGAGATCTGCAGATTGGCCTTCAAAACATGCAAATTTTGCCCCGACTTTTCGTTTACCTGCTGTGCCTGACGCTTGGGTTTGCCCATGGGCCCCCCGCTTTGGCGCAACAGCCGGAAGACACTGCCCCCACCGCTGCGATGGCCGAGGTGCTTTTGGCCATAGAAGGCCCCGCCACCTTACAACGCATAGAAAACGGCGTGCCGGGCTGGACGGTTTATCAAGGTGGTACGATTGCCGGGCATATCGCCTCTAGCTGGGAGGTGGCCGGATCTGTCGGCTATTCAGGGCAACCCTTGGAGGTGCTGGTGGCGCTTTCGCCCGCAGCGGTCATCACCGGCGCGCAGTTGATACGCCATAATGAGCCGGTGCTGACGCTGGGGATCTCGGACGAGGATATCGCGCGCTATGTCTCGGGCTTTGCGGGGCTGGATCTGACCGCGCCCGAGAGCATTGCCCCCAACGCCCCCGATGTGATCAGCCGCGCCACCGTATCAACAGGCGTGATCCGCGACGGCATTTTGCGCACGGCGCGCACCTTGGCGATAGCGCGTGGCTTGATCCGCAGCGCGGGCGTTGACCGGATCAGCTTTGCCCCGCTGGGTTGGGCGGGCCTGCAACAGATGGGTGCCGTGACCCAGACGCAAGTGAGCATGACCGCCGCCGCCGCCGCCCTTACGGGGGCCAAAGTACCGGTAGAGCCCGGTGATGGTGATTTCTTGCGGCTTTATGCGGCGATCATCGACACCCCGACAGCGGGCCAGAACCTTTTGGGCCAGCAACAGTTTACCAGCGTGGTCGGCGGGCTTGGCGCAGGGCAAGCGGCGCTTATGGTTGCCTCTTCGGGGCTGCAATCGCACCGCGGCACCGCATGGAAGCGCAGCGGGGTGTTTGACCGGCTGACCATCGAACAAGGGGGCACCCGTTGGCAGCCCGGGGCAGACAGCTACACCATGATCACGCGGCTGATGCCCAAAGATGCCCCCGCGATGAAAGAGATCAGCCTCTTTGCCCTGCCCCCCACGATCGACCCCACCGCCCCCTTTACGGTTGAGGTAACAGCGACCCGCCCCACCACCGGTGCCGACATCCAGATGACGATCACCCTGCCCTACACCCTGCCCGGTGCGTTTCGCTTAGCCGAGCCGGAAACCGCGCCATTGTGGCATGACATCTGGATGAAAAAGCGGGTCGAAGCGGCAATTGTGGTGGCCATGCTAACCTGCCTGACGCTGATTTTGTTTGCGCAAGATGCCATCACCCGTCGCCCAAAACTGTGGCGGCGGTTGCGGCTGGGGTTTTTGCTGACGACATTTCTGGTGCTGGGGATGGGCTTGAACGGACAGCTTTCGGTGGTGCAGGTCGTGGCGTTTTTGCATTCCCTGCTCACCGGATTTCGCTGGGAGACCTTTTTGACCGATCCGGTGATCTTCCTCCTGTGGGGGTTTACCGCGCTTGGGTTGCTGTTTTGGGGGCGCGGGGTTTATTGCGGCTGGCTGTGCCCGTTCGGCGCGCTTCAAGAGCTGACGAATGCTGCAGCCCAGCGCTTTGGTATTCGGCAAATCGCGGTGCCGCAGGGGCTGCATGAGCGGCTTTGGGTGATCAAATACACGCTTTTCGTCGTGATCCTTGCCATGTCTTTTTATTCCATGCATGACGCAATACTGCTGGCCGAGGTGGAGCCGTTTAAAACCGCCATCTCCATGCGGTTCATCCGCGCATGGCCCTTCGTTCTGTTCGTGCTGCTGTTGCTCGGCGCAGGGCTGTTCATCGAGCGTTTCTTTTGCCGCTACCTTTGCCCGCTTGGCGCAGGGTTGGCGATCCCCGCCAAGTTGAAGATCTTTGACTGGCTGCGCCGCCGCCCCCAATGCGGGCGCGAATGCAGGCTGTGCGAAACCAAATGTACCGTAGGTGCGATAGACCCTTTGGGCCGTATCAACCCCAATGAATGTGTCTTGTGCCTGCGCTGTCAGGTGATCATGACGGACCCAAAGCAATGTCCCGTCCTGAAACGCCGCGCCCGCACGACTGAAGGAGTATGACGATGCCCACCCTCAAACGTTTCTTTAGCGATGGTTACAGGGTCTTTTTTCTGGCGGCGGCCCTGTTTGCCGTACTGTCCATTGCAGTCTGGGAAGGCTGGCTGGTCATTCAGGCGATGGGCGGGATGGTTGATTTGCCCCCGCGCCCCGCCCCGCACCTGTGGCACGCGCATGAGATGATCTTTGGCTTTGGTGCGGCCGCTGTTGGCGGGTTTTTCCTGACGGCGGTGCCGAACTGGACCGGGGCCAAGGCCGCGCCACATGTGTTTATCGCCGTGGTTGCGGGGCTTTGGCTGCTGGGGCGGTTGGCGCTTTGGTATTCCAGCGTTTTGCCGCCCGTAGTGGTGGCCGTGGCCGATCTGGCTTTTGTGCCTGTCTTGATGTTGAAGGTTTTGGTGCAACTGCTGCACAAGCCCAAGCCACAACAGATGGTCTTTATGGTGATCCTCTCGCTTTACTGGGCGGCCAATTTGATGGTCCATCTGGAATGGGGCGAGCTGCTGCAAGATGGTGTTTGGGCAGGCTTGAGGATGGGGCTGGTGACGCTTTGCGCCATGATCATGGTGCTTGGCGGGCGGGTCACACCGGGCTTTACCCGCAACGCGATGGTCCGCGCGGGCCGCGAGCACGGGCTGCCACATAACCCCGCGCCCTTGGCAGCTTTTGCGATCGCGGCGGCCTTGACCCAGCCTGCGGGTTATCTTTTGGGCCTGCCTGATGGGATCATGGGGGCCACCGCGATTGCCGCCGGTATTGCCGGATTGGCGCGCGTGGCACTGTGGCGTGGTCTTTGGACGTGGAAGCAGCCGATATTATGGGTGCTGCACCTTGGATACGCGCTAAATGCGGCAGGGTTTTTGGCGCTCGGGCTTGCCGATATCGGGATCGGGACCGAGGTGGCCGCCCTTCATATCTTGGGCATCGGCGGCGTTGGCACCATGACTTATGCCGTGATGTCCCGCGCGATATTGGGTCATAGCGGGCGGGCGTTGGTTGCGCCGCGCGGGGTGGCCGTTGGCTATGCGCTGATCCCACTGGCGGTATTGGCGCGCATCATAGGCTCGGTGCTGCCCGCGCTTTACTATCCGGCGGTGCTGACGGCGGGGGCGCTGTGGATCATCGCCTTTGCATTGTTTGCTGCCTGCCTTTGGGGGCCGATCTGGGGCCCACGCGCCAACCGCACAGAAAAGGCCACGCAATGATGAAACGTCGCCGCTTCCTTGCAATCTCCGCCGCTTTTGCCGCCAGTCCGACGCTTGCCAGCGCACAGGTGCAGGACTGGCATGGCAAGGGCTTGGGGGCCGCGCTGCATCTGCGGTTGGTCGGCGTGCCTGCTGCGCGGGCAGCACTGGTCTGGCATGGGGTAGAGCGCGTGATTGCGCAGATTGAACAAGCCGCCTCATTGCACCAAGACAGCGCGCTGCGCAGGTTGAACCGGGATGGAAAGATCTTTTATCCCGGGCCTGATCTGGCGGGGCTGATGACGCTTTCGACCCAAGTCCACAGGGCGACCAATGGCGCCTTTGACCCCTCGGTTCAGCCGCTTTGGCTGGCGCAGGCGCAGGGCACCGACACGCAGGCCGCGGCGAAACATGTCGGCTGGGGCCGTGTCACCCATAGCAAGACCGAAATCACCCTGCCGCATGGCATGGCGCTTAGTTTCAACGGCATTGCCCAAGGTTGGGCCGCTGACCGTATCGCAAAGCTGCTGCGCGCCGAAGGATTCCGTGATGTCTTGATTGATATGGGAGAAGTTATCGCCCTTGGCCACAGCCAAAACGGCACCCCGTGGCGCGCGGCCATCACCGCCCCCGATGGCGCAGAGCTGGCACGTGTTGACCTGTCAAACCGCGCGCTTGCCACCTCCAGCCCGCGTGGCACGTTGATCGGGCAGGCAAGCCCGCATATCTTGCACCCAAAGCTGGCCCCGCTTTGGTCCACGGTGTCGGTCTCCGCACCCACGGCCGCGCTTGCCGATGCGCTTTCCACCGCCTTTTGTCTGATGCCCCGACCGGCGATCAACACAGCCCTTAGCCGCTTCCCGCAGGCTGCATTGGAAAGAATTGTCTAAAACCTGAATTCACACGCGGCGATTGACTTTGGTTAAGGCCCGCCGCCCGCGGCCATTCCATACAAAAACAATCTGTAATCATTGGGAAGGACCATCGCATGCGCGAAGTCATGACCAAGAGCATGGCCCGCAACATCTTTTACGGCGGGTCGCTGTTCTTTATCGCAATATTCGTGGGTCTTTCGGTCCACTCTCACTACTACATCGTCAATGTATCGACAGACAGGGCAACGCTGACCAAAGAAGTCGCCGCAGGCAAACATCTGTGGGAAAAACATGGCTGCGTGAACTGTCACACGATTTTGGGCGAAGGCGCCTATTTCGCCCCCGAGCTGGGCAACGTCATGACCCGCTGGGGCGTCGAGGACGACCAAGAGGCCGCGTTTGAAAGCCTTAAGGGTTGGATGGACGCCATGCCCACCGGCATCGAGGGCCGCCGCCAGATGCCAAACTTCAACCTGACCGACGCCGAATACCGCGAATTGGCCGATTTCCTGCTGTGGACCAATACGATCCGCAATCAGGACTGGCCGCCGAATGATGCGGGTTAAGGGGACAGAATAATGAAATACAAAACCCAAAAGATCGCTCTGGCCTATTTCGTAACTGCAATGGCGCTTTTTGCCGTTCAGGTTACGCTTGGGCTTGTCATGGGCTGGATCTATGTCGACGGTAACTTCCTGACAGAGATTTTGCCCTTTAACGTGGCGCGTATGCTGCACACCAACAGTCTTATCGTCTGGCTTTTGCTGGGCTTTTTCGGCGCGGCCTATTACCTTGTGCCCGAGGAATCCGAGCAGGAAATCCATTCGACCAAGCTGGCCTATTTGCAGCTTGCGATCCTGATCATCGGCACCGCCGGTGTGGTCCTGACCTATACCTTCAACCTGTTTGAGGGCAATTTTATGCTGGGCAAAGAGGGGCGTGAGTTCCTTGAGCAACCCCGCTGGGTCAAGGTCGGCATCGTCGTGGCGGCATTGATCTTCCTTTACAACATCTCGATGACAGTGCTGAAGGGCAAGAAAACCGCGATCACCAATATCCTGATTTTGGGCCTGTGGTTGATCGCGCTGCTGTTCCTCTTTGCATTCTATAACCCCGATAACTTGGCACTCGACAAGCAATACTGGTGGTTCGTGATCCATCTCTGGGTTGAAGGCACTTGGGAGCTGGTGATGGCCTCTATCCTTGCCTTTTTGATGATGAAGCTGACAGGTGTTGACCGCGAGATCGTTGAGAAATGGCTCTATGTTATCGTGGCCACTGCGTTGTTTTCGGGCATCCTTGGCACGGGTCACCACTATTTCTTCATCGGGATGCCGGGCTATTGGCTCTGGATCGGGTCTATCTTCTCGACCTTTGAGGTGGTTCCTTTCTTTGGCATGATGGCGTTTGCCTTTGTCATGGTCTGGAAAGGCCGCCGCGATCACCCCAACAAGGCCGCTTTGCTCTGGTCTTTGGGCTGCGCCACACTTGCCTTCTTTGGTGCCGGCGTCTGGGGCTTTTTGCACACGCTGCACGGGGTAAACTATTACACCCACGGCACGCAGATCACCGCGGCCCACGGCCACCTTGCCTTCTTCGGGGCCTATGTCTCGCTGAACCTTGCGATCATCACCTATGCGATGCCGCAGCTTCTGGGCCGTGATCCCTATAATCAGGTGCTGAACATGGCGTCCTTCTGGCTGATGTCATCGGGGATGGTGTTTATGACCGTGACGCTGACGCTGGCCGGTACGGTGCAAACCCACCTGCAACGCGTGAACGGCGAGGCGTTCATGGATGTCCAAGACCAGCTCTGGATCTTCTTCGTCATGCGCTTTGGCTCTGGTGTGGCGGTTGTTCTGGGCGCGCTCTTGTTCCTCTATGCGGTGCTGCGGCCCCGCAAAGAGATCGTAAGCCCCGGCCCAATCGAACGTGACCGCCTGAAAAGCGATCCCGACCATATTGCAGCGGAGTGATGACAATGGACGGAACCCTGAACCTGAAGGGGGCGGCAGATGCCCCCTTCTACCTGCCGCAAAGCGATGAGTGCGATATCTTCGCTGCCGCTGCGGCCCATGATCTTCCGGTTTTGCTCAAGGGGCCAACCGGCTGTGGCAAGACGCGCTTTGTGGCCCATATGGCCGCACGGCTTGGCCGCCCGCTTTATACGGTGGCCTGCCATGATGATCTTTCCGCCGCCGATCTGATCGGTCGCTATCTGCTCAAGGGTGGTGAGACGGTTTGGGTCGATGGCCCCCTGACGCGTGCCGTACGCGAGGGTGCGATTTGCTATCTTGATGAGGTGGTCGAGGCGCGGCGCGATGTCACCGTCGTCTTGCACCCTTTGACCGATGACCGGCGCATCCTGCCCATCGACCGCACCGGCGAGGAATTGGTCGCAGCCCCCGGCTTTTTGCTGGTTGCCAGCTATAACCCCGGCTACCAGAACATCATGAAAACGCTCAAACCCTCCACCCGTCAGCGGTTTGTCAGCCTCGAATTCAATTTCCCCAAGATGGAACATGAAATCCCCGTTGTGGCCCGCGAATCCGGGCTGGACGCGGAACGGGTAAAGCCCCTTGTCCGCTTGGCCAACAAATTGCGCGCCATGAAAGGTCAGGACCTAGAGGAAGGGGTCTCCACCCGTCTTGTGGTCTATGCCGCCACGCTGATTGCGGGCGGAATGGCGATTGAGCGCGCGATCCAAACCGCAATGATCGAGCCTTTGACCGATGATGCGGATGTTAAGGCGGGGCTCCGCGATCTCGTGACTGCCGTTTTCGGGTGAGGCCGGTGATGTCACGGATCGAATTTGAACCATGGGAACCCGAAGAAACGATCGGGAAACTGTGGCACGCCTTTGCCAGTCGTCTGGACGCTGATCCCGTGCACGACGGAGCCCGTGTCCCACTGTCACAAGTGGGCGGACGGCTGGCAGTTCTTTTTCGCGGCCTGGGCGGTGATCCGGCGGTAGAGCTTAAACCCGTCACGGATGAGGTCAGCCACCACCGTCTCTCGCTCAAGCGCAAGCTGGGCACTTGGGCCGATGAGGCCCCGCGCGCCAGCTTTGACGGCGCCGCCCTGCGCCTGCCCGAATCTCTGGCGGTCTTTCCCGCGGCTGAGGCCAATGCCGCCCTTTACATCTGGCTTGCGGCCTGCGCGGCCCATGCGGGTGGCTTTGCGGCCAATGATGACAAGCTGCGCGCCGATCTCGCCGCTTTGTCGGCGGCACAGAAAATGGTTGCCGATACGCTGGAAAATGCCCCCGGCTTTCGCCCGCTTTACGCCGATCTGTGCGGGGCCATTCTGGCCACCCGCAAGACCCCGCGCCTGCCCGATGCAGAGCGCACCGTAGAGGCGGTTATCCTGCACATTCTGGGCGACCCTGCCCCGCTGTCGCCCAAGGCCGCGCGGATGCTGGCGGCGGTCACCTCCGGCGATCTGTCGGCCTACCGCGCCCCGCGCGGCTACCGCCCGTTCCGCCCCGTGGCGCTTTGGCCCGACCTGCGCAAGCTGGACCGATCCGAGGCCACGGTCGTCGAATCCCGCGAAACCGAAGGCACCCCCGAACAAGGCGATGCCGAGGGCCGCACCCGCCGCGCCAAGCGCCGCAAATCCGATCAGGCAGAACGTAACGACAGCTTTATCTTGCATAAGTTCGAGGCGATCCTGTCTTGGGCGGAATTCGTCAACCTCAATCGCCGCGTGGATGAGGATGATGACGACGACGCCAAAAAGGCCGCCGATGATCATGATGAAATCGGCCTTGGGCAGCTTTCCAAAGCACCCGCCACACGCCTGAAATTGCACCTCGACCTCGCCCCCGAGGATGTCGACCGCGAGTCCCTTTCGGGCATCAGCACCTATCCCGAATGGGATGTGCGGACGGGAACCTATCTGCCCGCACATGCGCGGGTTTTGTCCTCTGACATCGTGGCCCGCGCAGATGTATCACCGTTTCAGGATGACCCAGCCGCACAGGCCCGCATTCGCGCCGTTCGCCGCCAGTTTGAGGCTTTGCGCCCCAGCCGCATATCGACCCCCGGCCACCCCGAGGGCGAGGAACTGGATATGGACCGCACCGTGCGCGCTCAGGTCGATTTCATGGCAACGGGAGACGGCTCTGACCGGATATGGCGGCAAAGCCGGACCGAAAAACGCGATCTGGCGGTGTCAATCCTTTTGGATGTGTCGCGGTCAACCGAAAGCGCTATCCCCGGCCACGGCCACGGCGGCCGCGCGGTAATTGATGTTGAACGAGAGGCCCTGACCGCGCTGGCGTGGGGGCTGGATACCTGCGGCGATGATGTGGCGATCAACGCGTTTTCCTCGCTCAAGCGGGACCGGGTTTATGTGCAACGCGCGAAACGCTTTGATGAGAAGATGGGCCCCGGTGTGGAGGCGAAAATCGCCAGCCTGCGGCCGGGCCATTATACCCGTCTGGGGGCCGCAATCCGTCATGTCTCGGCGGAACTGGCCCAGCAAGGGCGCAAGCGGCGATTGCTTTTGGTGATCACCGATGGCAAGCCCAATGACCTTGACCATTACGAGGGCCGCCACGGGATTGAGGACAGCCGAATGGCCGTCCGCGAGGCGCGCCGCATGGGGCATTCGGTCTTTGGCATCACCGTGGACCGCGACGGCAAAAGCTGGTTCCCGCGCATCTTTGATCAGGGCGGTTTCACCCTGATCCCCGCGCCCGAAAAGCTGACCCAAGCCCTGCCGATGATTTACCGCCATTTGGTGATGGGATGACAGAATACGACCAAACCACAACCGAGCCGCCCATTTGGGAAAACCTGCCAGGTGATCTGATGATGTGGGTGCTGATTGTATCGGAACTCTTGGTCTTTGGCGCGGGGCTTGCGGTATTTATGTTCCTGCGGCTGATGGACCCTGCGGGCTTTGCCGAGGCACAAACCCATCTGCACCGCACAGGTGCGGGTATTGGCACCGTGGTTCTTGTCACCTCGGGCTGGCTGGCGGCATTGGCCGCCCATAGCACCGATAGGGTGTGGCGGTGCCGCGCGTTGCTGGCAGGTGCCACGCTGCTGGGGGCCGTGTTCATGGGCATTAAGGGCCAAGAATGGGCTGATCTTTTTGCCCAAGGCATCAGCTTTGAGACCCATGTGTTTTTCACCTTTTCCTTCATGCTAACCGGATTTCATGCCGCCCATGTCATCGCGGGCATGTTGTTGCTGGCGTTCGTCGCAATCCGCCCGACCCCGTCCAATGTCGAGGTTGGTGCCGCCTTTTGGCATATGGTCGATCTGGTCTGGATCTTGGTTTTTCCGGTGGTGTATCTGCTATGACCCTGACACGCGCATGGGCGATGTTGATCGCCCTTTCCATCCTGTCCACCGCCGTCGCCGCCCTCGGGCTAGAGGGGCGCTGGTTGGCATTAATCGTGCTGCCGCTGGCTTGGGCCAAGGCGCAGATCATCCTCAACCGTTATCTCGGGTTAAGCCAAGCCCCGGATATCGCGCGTGGTTTTGCGATATCACTGGGGCTTTTTATGCTGGTGTTGATCGGGCTGGCGGTGGTTGGCGCCGGTTAGGTCGGATCGCGAAAAGACGCCGCAAAGGGTTCGGGCAGGGCAAATTCCTTTAGTGCGCGCGCACGGCCCTTGGCCGACATTTTGCGCGCGGTTTTGGCGACAATACCCGGCAGCTCTTCGGCGGTGCGTTCGGCAGCAAAGGGTTCGAAATACCAGCGCAGGAAGGTGAAGCAAATCACGTCTTCTAGCGCCTGAACCTCAGCATCGCGCTTGATGCCTTCCTTGCGCAGCAAAACGCCGACACGCGCACATTCATCCGTGTCATAACCCGACTCGGCCATAATTTCTGCCACGCGCAGCCCGTGCAGCCGACCTTGTTCCTTGCGCCATGCGTGATAGCCCTCTTTGCCCGCCGGAAAATCACTGCGCAATAACAGCCAGCGTTCGATATGCTGGCCACGGGCGGCGATCGCCAGAACCTCGCTTGGCGCGGGCACCAGTTGCGCCAGTTCCACGCTCATCCGCTCGCCATAAAGCAGCGCTGCGGGGCGGCCACCCTCAAGCTTTGGATCGCGGGCGTTTGCGGCGTCGATCATCGCCAGCGCATGGGTCAGTCTGGTCATCAGCGCGCCCACGCTTGCGCAGGGTCCTGCTCGATATAGTCGCGCAACAGCGCTATATTTCCGATGATCGCCACATTTTGCTTGATCGTCACATCCTGCTCCTTCAACCGTGCAAACGCCCTGCTAAGGCTTTCGGGTTTCATCCCCAAACGTCCTGCAATCAGCACCTTGTCATAGGGCAGTGTCACCTCACAACGGCCTTCGCTGCAAGGGGCAAGTTCCAGCAAAAACTCTGCCACCCGCTGCGCACCGGTCTGCGCCTTCAAGGCCTCGATCTGCGCCACAAGCCCGTGCAGATGGGTGTAGGTCGCAGATAGCATCGAAATCGCGATTTCGGGGTTTTCACGCAGCAAGCGCAAAAAGACGCTGGCCTCAATCCGAATCAGCGTGCAATCGGTCACCGCCTCGGAGGCGACGGGATAGGTGGAATGGCGAAAGGCGACGGCCTCACCGAAACTATGGCCCTTGGTGAACACGCCGACCACCGCCTCGGCCCCGTTGGGCGCGATGCGGTACAGCTTTACCCAGCCTTCGGCCACGATATAGATCGCGCTTGCCCGCTCTCCTTGCAAGAAAATGCAGGTACCGCGGTCATATTGGCGCACATGTGATGCAGCCAGCAGCACCTCGACCACATTGGCCGGGGCAGAGGAAAACAGAACAGACTGGCGGGCAAGCTGAATATGTTCGGGCTTCATCGGGCCAAACTCCTTTTGTTAAGAAATCCTAACAGAGCCGATGCCACAGTGCGACAGCGAAACCGGAAAACAAAAGAATTGGTCGCATCACAGCCGCAGATCGTATCGCCCCATCTGGACAGGCGGCCCATCACACCCTATCTGACAAGAATGGTAAAACACAGCGACCCAAATTCCAAACTTATCGCCGAAAACCGCCGTGCGCGGTTCGATTTCGCGATTTCGGATGACATTGAGGTCGGCATCATGCTGCTGGGATCAGAAGTGAAATCCATGCGGCAGGGCGGGGCGAATATCGCCGAAAGCTATGCCAGCGTCGAGGATGGGGGGCTGTGGCTGATCAACAGCTATATCGCGCCCTATATGCAGGCCAAAACCTGGGGCCATGAAGAACGCCGCAAGCGCAAGCTGTTGGTATCGCGCCGGGAACTTGCGCGGCTGTGGAACGCTACCGCGCGTGAGGGCATGACGATTGTGCCGCTAAAGATGTATTTCAACGAGCGTGGCATGGTGAAGCTGAAAATCGGCATCGCCAAGGGCAAGAAAAACGCCGACAAGCGCGAAACCTCGGCCAAGCGCGACTGGAACCGGCAAAAAGCGCGGTTGATGAAGCAAAACAACCAATAGGCCGGTTTTGAAAAGCTCCGGCCTTGCCACAGGGCTTCTATCCGCTATACCCAAGACTTGCAGATCAGGAGCCGAAAATATGACCCCCGCACCGCAAGATGACCCCAAAACGCTGGTTTCCACCGAGTGGCTGGCCCAGCATATAAATGATCCGGATTTGCGGATCATCGATGCCTCTTGGCATATGGAGGCCACTGGCCGCGATGCGAAGGCGGAATACGCTGCCGCCCATATCCCCGGCGCGCGGTTCTTTGATATTGATGATATTTCCGATCACCGCTCCGAATTGCCCCATATGGCGCCACCGGTTGAAAAATTCATCAGCCGGATGCGCGCGATGGGTGTGGGCGACGGGCATCAGGTGGTAATCTATGATACCTCGGGCCTGTTTTCCGCCGCGCGGGTGTGGTGGACGTTTCGCTTGATGGGCAAGATGGATGTTGCCGTTCTGGACGGCGGTTTGCCCAAATGGCAGGCCGAGGGCCGTGAGATCGAGGACATGCCAACGATGGTCCGCGACCGCCACATCACCGTGCAGCGTCAGTCAGGTCTGGTGAAGGATGTCACGCAAGTCGCCCAAGCCTCCAAGCTGGCCGAGACCGAGATTATCGATGCCCGCGCCGCCAACCGTTTCAAAGGGGAGGCCGCCGAGCCGCGCCCCGGTCTGCGCGCAGGCCACATCCCCAATTCCAAGAACCTGCCCTTTGCGAATTTGCTGAATGCCAATGGCACGATGAAGGCCCCTGATGCGCTGAAATCAGCCTTTACGGCGGCCGGAATTGATCTGTCCAAACCCGCGATCACCACCTGCGGATCGGGCATAACTGCGGCGATTTTGTCGCTGGCGCTGGAGCGTATCGGCCACCGCAACCATTCTCTTTATGACGGGTCCTGGACCGAATGGGGTATGTTCGAAGACCTACCCCTCGCCAAGGGCTAACCCCACAACCGTTTGTATAAAAAGGCAAATCCGATGCTGAACGCCCTTCGCCCACAGCCGCAAGACAAGATTCTGCAACTTATCCAGATGTATAAGGAAGATCCGCGCGACGCCAAGATCGACCTTGGCGTTGGCGTCTATAAGGATGCAAACGGGCTGACGCCGGTGATGCGCGCGATCAAGACCGCCGAGAAACAGCTGTGGGAATCGGAAACGACCAAATCCTATACCAACCTCTCGGGTGATCCGGCCTATACTGCTGCGATGCAGGACCTGATTTTGGGCGATAGCGTAACGTCAGACCGGCTTTCGGCCATCGCGACCCCCGGCGGTACCGGTGCGATCCGTCAGGCGCTGGAGCTTGTGAAGATCGCCAACCCCGATGCGACGATCTGGCTGTCCAACCCCACTTGGCCCAACCACCCGTCGATCATCAAATTCCTTGGCCTGCCAATCGCCGAGTACCGCTATTTCGACGCGGAAAGCCGTGGCGTGGATTTCGACGGTATGCTGGCCGATCTGGCACGGGCGAAAAAGGGCGATATGGTGTTGCTGCACGCCTGCTGCCACAATCCGACAGGGGCCAACCTGACCTTGCCGCAATGGTCTGTTGTGGCTGATTTGCTGGAGAAAACCGGCGCGATTCCTTTTATCGACAACGCCTATCAGGGCTTTGGCGACGGGCTGGATGAGGATGCTGCGGGCCTTCGCCTGCTGGCCTCGCGGCTGCCGGAGCTGCTGATCGCGGCGTCTTGCTCCAAGAACTTCGGCATCTACCGTGAGCGGACCGGCATCCTGATCGCCGTCGCCCCCAATGCGGAAATGCACGGCGTGGTGCAGCAAAACCTCGCCTTCCTCAACCGCCAAAATTTCAGCTTCCCGCCCGATCATGGTGCGCGGCTGGTCTCGATGATCCTGACCGATCCCGCCCTGCGCGCCGATTGGCAACAAGAGCTGGAAGCCGTGCGCCTCAACATGCTGAGCTTGCGCGAATCCCTTGCGTCAGAGCTGCAACGTCTGTCGGGGTCGGATCGTTTCGGCTTCTTGGCCCAGCATCGAGGGATGTTCTCGCGGGTCGGTGCCACACCCGAACAGGTCGAGGCCCTGCGCCGCGATCACGGCGTCTATATGGTTGGGGACAGCCGGATGAACATCGCGGGCCTGAACGCGCAAAGCGTGCCGGTGCTTGCCAAGGCCATTATCGACGTCGGTGTCTGAATGTTTGATGCCGTTATCTTTGATCTTGACGGCACCCTTCTGGACACCGAGGCGCTAAGTCAGGCGGCGGGCATTGCCGCCTTTGCCGATCACGGGCTGGCGGTGGACCCCGCCTTTTTGCACAGCCTGATCGGCC
>NZ_CP039964.1:1855000-2095000 GCF_005234135.1 Pseudorhodobacter turbinis | reverse complement strand
TCTGGTCTGCCAAATTGCTGCGAAAAAGCCGCTGTCGCCCCAAGGTATCAGACCTAGCGGGTCTGACCATGGTCCCACTTATTGACATAATCCGTTTGATAGGCCTGACCGCCCTTGCCACCCTCAAGGGGCTTGCGCACAACGTAATGCATAATGATTGGCGAGTTTTGGGGCAGATCGCCCTGAATGCGGGGGCGCACCCCTGTCTGGTTGGGGTTCGACGTCCGGGCAGTCTTGTTCACAAACGCGGGAAGTGTTGGCTGTAGCAGCACGTCAAGAACGTCATAGCCCATCGCCTTTTCCCAAAACCCGTACACCATCTCGGGGCTGATCTGGTAAAAACCGTGATTGATCCAGTTATTGCACGGGGAATGCCCTATCAGAACACCTCCGGGCCGCAACATCTTGTCTATATTGCGGTACGCCGTTGGCAGTTCGAACACATGCTCACATGTGCCGCCATCGTAGATTACATCAAACCGTTCCATAAGGTCTTCGCTTACCGGCTGGGTCAGGTCGTGAATGATACTGGCATCTTCAAAATCCGAAAAATCGAGCGAGTCCACTGACGAAAAGCCCAAGCGCGAAATGAAGGTTTCACTGTATTGATTGTCGGGGTTGTGAAGGTCAGCCTCTGTTGTGCCCGGCAAATACTTTTGGATTGTCGCCGCGAATGCCTCTGCCGATCGCCCCCTTCGGCTTCCAACAAACCTCTGGCGCCCGAGCATCAGAAAGGCACCGCCAAGCTGATGCTCCTTTACAGCCTGCATCAGCAAAATCCCCAGCACGTCAGGTATAGCCATTTATCCCTCTTCCATCCCTTTTGAGCGCGCGGCACTGCAGAACGTTTGCAGCTAAGGATGTTTCGGTCAATGGCATGAAGAATTGGTCAAAAAGACCTGCCGTTTCACAGTATTTTGCGGGCGTGACTGAATAGCCAGCCCTGCGCGCACCAGAAAAGCCTCTTCTCTAGTCCATACCAAGTTGGCGATAGACCCGTTTGACATATTCGCCGAACACATCGGTGGTTTTGATGTCAAGCGTGCGAGGGTGCGGCAGGTCGATCTTGAAATAATCAGCCATCCGCGCCGGTCCCGAGGAAAGCACCGCGCAATGGGAACCGAGGAAGATCGCCTCTTGAATGCCATGCGTGATGAACACAATTGTTTTCTGGCTCTCCTGCCAGATCCGCAGCATTTCAAGGTTCATCTTTTCGCGGGTCATGGCATCCAACGCGCCAAACGGCTCATCCATAAGAACCAGTTTCGGATCATGGATCAACGCGCGCGCGATTGCGGCCCGTTGCTGCATGCCACCCGACAGCTCATACGGATACTTCTTGCCTGCATCGCCAAGCCCGACCATTTGCAGCAAATCCTGGGCGCGCTCCCGTGCGGCCTTCATCGGAAGGCCAAGGATCTGCGCCGGCAAAAGAACGTTTTCGGAGATGGTACGCCACTTCAGCAGCATGGGTTGCTGAAACACCATGCCAACATCGCGCCCCTCTTCAAAATTGGCCATGCTTGAGCCGATCTTGACCGTACCGCCATCCGCATCATGCAGGCCTGCAAGTATTTTAAGCACCGTAGTCTTGCCGCAACCCGAGGGGCCGACCACCGAAAGAAGATCGCCATCGTTGATATCGAGCGTCACATCGGACACCGCGATATGCTCTTTCGTGCCTGTCCGGTAGACCTTGCGTACATTTTGCAAATGGATGAACGGCTCTTCCTTCACAAGTTGGGTATCGACGGTCATGCAAGCCACCTTTCAAGGTTGTCAGCGATGAAATCATCATCGGCAAGATCTGGATGGGCCGCATAGACCCGGTCGATTTCCTCTGCCTGCCCCGGCGACAGCCCTTCGTCAGGATCGAGGCAATGGATCGTTTCAAGCAGCTGTTGACGACGCAACACTTCGTGACATCCGGCAATACAGCCGTGGAAATTATTGGCGACATCAAAAAACGCCGCGTTGCAGTCGGTGACACGGGAATCAAGGGCTGCAAGGTCAAGCGGCAAATCTGCGCCACTGTCGACAACGCTATGAACCCGGTCGAGCAGCTCAACCGCTTTGCGTGTCCAGACCGACCAATGCCCCAAAAGCCCACCGCGCACACGCAGCCGGACCGCCTTGCCATCGCGAGGGATATCAAAAGGCGTGACAAGATCGGCCACGATATGATCGTCGTTGCCGGTGTAAAGCGTGATACGGTCTTCGGCCTGTGCGGCAACAACACCTTTCATGACATCCAGCGTCTTGTAACGGTTGAACGGGGCCATTTTGATTGCAACCGCGTTATCAATGCCTGAAAATTCGCGCCAGAAACGGGCATCGAGATCAATCCCGCCAACCGCAGACTGCATATAAAAGCCGATAATCGGCATTTCCTCGGCCACGGCGCGGCAATGTGCGATCAGCTGTTCCGGGGATTGGCCGCGCAGGGCGCCCATAGAAACCAAGACGGCGTGATAGCCATGAGAGCGGGCGATCTTTGCCTCTGCGATGGCCTGTTCTGTTTGCCCCGCAACGCCGGCGATCATCACCATTGGCCGGTCAGCCCAAGCGGCGGCATCCTCGGCGGCGGCTTTCAACACGGGTTCATAGAGCCCGATGTCGCGAATGGCGAACTGTGTGGTGTGTACCCCCACGGCCAGCCCCCCCGACCCGGCGTCGACATAATATCGGGTCAAGGCGCGTTGGCGCCTGCGGTCGAATTCGCGGTTTTCGTCAAGCGCCAGTGGATGCGCGGGAATGACAGCCCCTTTGCGCAACAGGGCGATAATCTCTTTGGGAAGATCGGAATGGTGAAGACCCATCTGTGTATTCCTATCCAAATTCAGGTCCGGCGATTGCGGCAACCGTCGATCCATTTCCAGGGGGCAGCCAAGGGCCGCGTTTCATGCGTAAGAACGGACGTTGTTTTTCAAACCCCAGCGCCGCAAGGCATGCAGCAAGCCGGGTACAGTGATCCGCAACATCCATAAAGACCGATCCGGTAATGCCGCCGATAAGGGCGGCAACCAGCGCCTCGGTTCCGGGGCTGTCGGGATTTGGCGAACTGCCAACAACAGGGCCAATTTGGGTTGCCAAGCTGCCATCACGCCCAAAGGCGCAAAGCCCTGTATCGGGGTCATAACGGCACAAATCCGGGCAGCGGCTGGCAAAATTGGCAAGAAGCTCTGTTCTATCCGCCCCGAACACCTGGTTCGCGGCCGTAATCGCGGCAGGAATATCGGGTGCGACGGCGCCGCTAGGGGACTTGCCGCCACCGGTTCCGGCCCAGCGCGTGAAGGTTTCGTGCCCCTCAAAGCCAAGCTTGCGGTAGATAACCTCTCCGGCGGGGGTGGCGTCCAGCAAAGCGGTGCGCCCCTCGGCTTCGACCACCGAGATGCAATGCTTTAGCAATCTGGTGCCCAAACCGCATCCGCGCCTGCTTTTCCGCGTAAGGACCATGCTGATCCACGCGATCTCTGTGCCGTAAGGCATGATCGCCGCACTGGCAGACAGCGCACCGTCCTCGATAATCCCGAAAACCGTGCCGTGGCGCAAAAAGAGCCGCCAGTCATCCGCAGTCTGGTTCCAGCCCGCCTCAACCGACAGCGCCATCGCACCATCGATATCACCTTGCGACAGCATGATAAGCTGCGGGCCAGAATTTGAAAGAGGAACCGCCCTAGTAGGCACCATCACGCGCCTCAAAATGGGTTGGCTTGTTATGCGAGGGCAGATTCTCCGAAACCCAATTGGCAGTCCAATCAAGCATCCGGTCAAGCGACACGGTTGGATAGCCAAAAAGACCATTGGATACCCGCGTGTTCGACAACCAGGCTTCGGGTGCTTCCTCGCCAATAATAACCGGCGCGCGGCCCAGCTTTTCGCCCAGTATTCCGGCCAGCCAGCGCACTGAAATCACTTCGGGGCCGGTGACATTGATCGGGCTGGTCGGCGTGGTTGCCTGCTTCAGACAGCGCAGTGCAATCGTATTGGCGTCCCCCTGCCAGATCACATTGACATGGCCCATCGTGACATCAATCGGAACACCATCGCGCACCTTCACCGCAATATCATGCAGCACACCGTAGCGCAGGTCGATCGCGTAATTCAGACGGTAAAGCTTGCCCGGGGTATCGTGAACCCCCGAGAAATACTCAAACATCCGCTCTCGTCCGATGCATGATTGCGCATATTCGCCGGGGGGATCAAGCGCGTCGCCCTCATCAGATCCCATGCTATCAACCCGAGAGAACGCGTAAACGCAGCCGGTCGAAAAAGCGACGATACGCGAGCCGGAAAACGCCTGCGCGACAAGTGCGGGAATATGGGCGTTGGCCGCCCATGTCAGGGGCTGGTTGCCATCCGATCCAAACTTGCGGCCGGCCATGAAGATGATGTTCTTCACCTTGGGAAGCGCCTCGATCGCGGTGGCGTCGAACAGATCGCAGGTGATGGTCTCGATGCCGTTCGCTTCCAGTTCGGTCTTTGCAGCCGGGTCCGAGAACCGCGCCACGGCGATGATCTTCTTGTCCGGTGCCGCATTTCGGGCAAGGCGCGCAAGGGACGGTCCCATCTTGCCGCTGGCACCAAGGATCATGATATCACCGTCAAGATCGGCAAGATCATCAATCAATGCCTGTGAAGGTCGCGCGATGAAATCGTCCAAGGCCTCAACACTGTCAAAGCGGTCGGGCAGGTTTGCGCCATCCAGAATGGCAACGGGTGTTTTATTGATATCGTTCACGACATCCTCGCATCTTTAGGGAGCACAATGTGTTCGACAAGCCGTACTGCCATATAAAGCAGGATGCCGATCAACGTGATCAAGGTTACGGCCATAAACATGGCGGGGGTATCAAGGGCGGCTTGCACTTGGATCATCAAATAGCCAAGCCCCCGATCAGAGGCGATAAATTCGCCAACCACTGCACCGGCAACAGCCAGGATCGCAGCAACTTTCATGCCCGAAAAAATGTAGGGCAGCGCGCCGGGAAGCTGAATGTAAAAGAAGGTTTGCCAGCGTGATCCACGCAAGGACCTGACCAGATCAAGCAAGTCAGGCTCTACCTCGCGCAGCCCCCTGACGGTTGTCAGCAAGATAGGGAAAAAGCACAGCGAGAAGGTGATCAGGATGTTTGTTGAAATGCCATAGCTGAACCAGACAATCACCAGCGGCCCCAGCGCCACTTTCGGGATCATATTGAGAGTGATCAGCAACGGAAAAAACATCATGGACAGCTTTTTGGACCATGAGAATATCAGCGCCGTCACAACCCCCAAAATGGTGGCAAAGAAGTAGCCGCCGCAGATTTCCAGGGCCGTGACCCAAGTGTTCCCGACCCAGTCATAACGGCTGGAACCAAGTGTCGCGATAATCTCGCTTGGCGCAGGAAGGATGAAGCGCGGCACCTCAAAGATTTTAACCGCCAACTCCCAAGCGACGAGCGCCAACACATGGGACATAACGGCAACCAGCCTGCCGCGATTACGCTGGAGCCGCTCCAGCCGCGCCCGTTCGTCTTGTCCGGTATCCGTTTCTGAGCCCATCTGTCATCCCCTGTTTTGAAAAAGCGTAGACAGAATAATTTCATGTGTCAACCAACCGGTTGGTTGATTTAACGGCGCAGGGACGACAAAACGAAATCGATGATATGTGCGCGCCGCTGCCGCATTTGCTTGGCTGTGGTTATGTCACGATTAAAAATAACCGAGGCAGTGTGACGGTTGGAAAAGTAGAAATACGTCAGCCCGGCGATTGAGAGATATAAGTCGATGGGGTCGAACCGGTCATTGAAAACACCCTCTGCCACGCCACGGTCCAGTGATTCTTCGATCAGGTGGATAAGCGGTGAATGCATATCCGTCACCTTGTCGGACTGTTTCAGGTGAACGGCTTCCATCCGGTTTTCGTCGTTGATCAGGGTGACGAACTCCGGGTGTTCCGCAAGATAGTCGAACGAGAAGCCAACAAGTGTCCGCATGGCAGCTTCCGGTTCCTGCTCCCCCAAGCGAAGCTGCTGTTCACGTTCACGGATCTCGCGGTAAACCTCTTCCAAAGTGGCGCGATAAAGATCGGCTTTGCTGCCAAAGTGATGATAAACCAGCTGCTTGTTTACCCCGGCAAGGCGGGCAATACGGTCAACACGCCCCCCCTCAAAACCGAATTCGGCAAACTCGGTGACCGCAGCATCAAGAAGCGCCTTCCGGGTTGCCACGGTGTCGCGCTTTTGCGGGCGTTTTTTGGGGACGAGCTGCTCAACTTTCGCGCCTTCTCCCACAATCACCTCTTTTTCCACCATGTCGCCTCCACCATGCCCAATATGTAACCAACCAGTTGATTGGTTGTTGATCGCTGATAGCATCCGTGCCTATTGTTGACCACCAAGATCGTCCTCATCCGCGACGCCACTACCAATCGTGTTATGATTTTGTATTTATAAACCGGGAGTTAATCAAAAAATGGCCAAAAACCTTATCGCTTTTTCGACTGCGCTTGCAGCCCTTGTTTCACCACTTGCCGCCAACGCCGAAGATATCAATATGGTGCTGAACTGGGTGCCAACGGCCGATCATGCCCCCTATTTCTACGCCAAACAACAGGGCTGGTACGAGGCCGAAGGTATCGAATTGGAAATTGAGGCCGGTCGCGGCTCGGGCGCTGCGGTTCAACGTGTTGCCGTCGGAATGGCCAAGATAGGCGTGGCCGATCTGGCAACAGTTCTGCTTGCGCGGGGCGAGGGGGCCAACGCGACTGCTGTGATGACGGTCTATGCCAACTCCCCACAGGGTTTTTACTGGCTCAAAAGTAGCGGCATCGAGACACCAAAAGACTTTCCCGGCCGTGCCATCGGAAACCCGCCAGCGGATGCGTCCCGCATCATGTGGCCGCTGTTCGCAAAAACCGTTGGCATCGCGCCAGACTCGGTCAAATTCGTCAATGTCTCACCCCAGGCCAAGCTGACCTCGCTGAAAAGCGGTGCTATTGATGTGACCAGCGATTTCTACAACGAGCATGATCTGAAGGTCCGCGAATTTGGCGACGATCTTGGGTTTGTCGCATGGCGCAACATCGGTGTGAACCCCTACGGCAACTCGATCATCGTCAATGAAACCTTTCTTGCCGAGCATCGCGATACTGTCGGCAAATTCGCCGCCGTCAGCCAAAAAGCCTTTGCCGCCTGTGTTGCCGATTTCCAGCCTTGCCTGGATGCGTTGATGTCCGAAGTTTCGGGTCTGGAGCCAGAAAACCAGAAAAACCAATGGAACCGGATCAAAGAGCTGATGCGCGACGAGACAACGCAAACTGTCGCCCTCGGGGCCTTTAGCCCGGAACGGATGGCCGCCGACTACGGTATGGTTGCCACCTACTTTGACCTGAAAGAGCCGTTTGACATCGAAACCGTCTATACCAACGAATTTCTGGATACTTCGATCAAGATGACCGGCGAATAACAGGGCATTGGGCGCGGCGTCCGCGCCGCGTTTTGTGCCTGTGCATTCCGGTACAACCGGCGCCAAGCCGTTTCGCTATATCCGCACGGCTTGAGACACTCTTGGCGGCATCCGTACAGGTTGCCCGCCTTCACGCTATCTTGCAGGCGGGATCGAATAGGTCAGCCCCGCGCGGGCCACGGGGGCGCTTTCCCCCTCGGATCGGATCAGCACATCCCCCACCGCCAGAACCCGGCCCAGCTTCAGCAACCGCGCCTGCGCCACAAGTGCGCGACCCGCGGCAGGTTTGCGCATGAAGTCGATGCTGCAATTGGTGGTCACGGCCAGCGCCACCGGCCCCAGCCGCGACAGGATCGCAAGGTAAACCGCCACATCCGCCAGCGCAAACATCGACGGCCCCGAGACCGTACCGCCGGGGCGCAAATGACGGTCCTCCACATTCAGGCGCACCTCCAGCAGATCTTCCTCTACGCGGGTAATGGTGAAATCATCGGCCACCTGCGCGAAATCCCGCGCAAGAAATTCCATCAACGCCGGTTCTTGCATAATAATTGCCATGACTGCCCCCTTCCTCTTTGCCCTGCCATAGTTAAACTGCCCCGAACAAAGGGGAAGAGGAAAGGCACAAATACCATGACCGACACGATTTTACAGCGTGAGGATCTTGCGGGCGGCATTGCACGGCTGACGCTCAACACCCCCGAAAGCCTGAATGCGCTTTCCGATGCGATGCTCGCCGCCCTTAAAGCAGAGCTGGGACGTCTGGCGCAGGACACGCAAACCCGCGTGGTGATCTTGCGCGGGGCGGGCAAAGCATTATGTGCGGGCCACAACCTGAAAGAGATGCAGGCGGGGCGGGCAAACCCCGATAAGGGCGCGGCCTATTTCGCCGATCTTTTTGCACGCTGTGCCGATGTGATGAAGGCCATCACCACCCTGCCCCAGCCGGTTATCGCACAGGCCCATGGCATTGCGACCGCCGCCGGTTGTCAGTTGGTTGCCAGTTGCGATATGGCCGTGGCCGCCCAAGGCACGCGGTTCGGGGTGAACGGGGTGAATATCGGGCTGTTTTGCTCTACGCCGATGGTGGCGCTGACCCGCAATGTCGCGGCCAAACATGCCTTTGAAATGCTGGTGACGGGCGAATTTATCGACGCCTCACGCGCGCAGGAAATCGGGTTGATCAACCGCATTGCCGCCCCTGAGACGCTAGAGGCCGAAACGCTGGCGCTGGCGCAAACAGTGGCCGGCAAACTTGGCGCCGCCGTGCGTATCGGCAAACGCGCCTTTTACGATCAGGCGGGTCTGCCCTTGGACAAGGCCTATGCCCATGCCGGTACGGTGATGGTGGAAAACATGATGCTGCGCGATACCGATGAAGGCATTACCGCCTTTATCGAAAAGCGCAAACCCGACTGGCACAGCTAAACACTGGCGCGGGGGCTGACCCCGCGCCAATACTCACAGCTTGTAAATGCCGCGGAATTTCTCTTCGAGATAATCGAGCAACGGGCCTTCATGCGGCTCAAACCCGCAAGCCCGCGTGATCACCTCACGCGGCTCATAAAGCCCGCCATGACTTTGCACGTTTTCACGCAGCCAGGTCGTTGCCGTCGATGTATCCCCGTCCGACAACTGGCTGTCGAGCTTCGGGATCGCCGTGCGCATCGCCTGATTCAAACAACCCGCATAGAGGTTGCCCAGCGTATAGGTCGGGAAATAGCCAAATAGCCCCACCGCCCAATGCACATCCTGCAACATACCATTGGCAGGCTGATCCACAACAAAGCCGAAATCCGCCTTGAAGCGGTCGTTCCAAGCGGCCTCCAGATCACGCACGCCAAGGTCACCCGAGATCAGCGCCCGTTCCAGATCAAAACGCATCATCACATGCAGGTTATATTGCACCTCATCGGATTCGGTGCGGATATAGCCCGCGCGCACCTTGTTGACGGTGGCGTAAAATTCATCGGCATCCTTGGCGTTGAAATCGGCGAATTGCGCCCGCATCCGCGCCATAAGCCAGCCGGTAAAGGCACGGCTGCGGCCAAGCTGGTTCTCATAGATCCGGCTTTGGCTTTCATGCACGCCCATCGAGGCACCGGCCCCCAAAGGCGTCAGCGCGTAATCGGGGCTGATCCCCAGCTCATAACAGGCGTGACCCACCTCATGCACGGTGGAATAGAAACAGTTGAACGGATCGGTTTCGACCACCCGCGTGGTGATCCGCACATCCGAACCCGAACCGGATGAAAACGGATGCACCGCAAAATCCATCCGCCCGCGATCCCAGTCATAGCCAAAAGCGCTGGCAAGCTCACGCGCAACCCGCATCTGGCCGGTGCGATCAAAACGACCCTCCATCGGTTCGGGCTGATATTCCGCATCCAGCACCGCGCCGCGCAATTCAACAAGGCGCGGGCGCATCCGGTCAAACATCTGTCCAAGGCTGGCAGCGGTGGCACCCGGTTCATATTCCTCGATCAGCGCATCATAAAGATCGCCACCCTGCGCCAAACAGGCCGCCTCTTCACGGCGCAATTCAATCACACGAGATAGGCTGGGAAGAAAGGCCGCAACATCATTGGTTTCACGCGCCTCGGCCCAAGTGCCTTGGGCGGCGGATGTGACGCGGGCGATTTCCTCGGCCAACGGCGCGGGGATGGTAGAGTTGCGCGCAAAGCTGCGGCGGATCAGGCGCAGGTTGGCACGGGCGACATCGCTTGTCGCCTCTGCCTCCTCCAGCCAGCCGCCAAGACGCGGATCGGTGCGGCGGGCGTGCAAAACCGCCTCAAGTGCACCGCATTCCTCGGCCCGCTGGGCGGCGGCACCGCGCGGCATTGTGGTTTCGCGGTCCCAATCCAGACGCCCCGCGACTTGGCCCAGTGCCTCTGTCTGGCGCTGGAAGGCCATCAATTCGTCATATGCTTTGGTGCGGATGTTCATGCCGTGCCTTTCCGGATCGATCCCTGACGGGGATACTGTGCAAGATGGCGCGCCCGCAGGATCAACACCCAAAGAAGAACCGCACCGATCTGATGCGAGATGGCGACGTGCAATTGTGCCGCTGTCAAAACCGCGCCGATGCCCAGAACAACCTGCCCGAACATCATCACCATCACCCAATCAAAGGCGCGGCGGGTTGTGCGATGCGCCGATTTGCGCCCACGCCGCCAAACAACAAGGCCAAAGACAAACAGCAGATAGCCGCTCATCCGGTGAATAAATTGTACCAAGCCGGAGTTTTCAAAGAACGCATGCCACAAGGGCAGGCTGCCACCATTGCCATCGGGCACATAAAACGCATCCGCCGGAAAGAACTGGCCGTTCATATCGGGCCATGTCGGAAAGCCGCGCCCCGCGTCAATCCCCGCGACCAGCGCGCCCAAAAGGATTTGCAAAAACGCGAAATGCATCAAGCCGGTCGAGAGGCCAAAGAGCTTCTTTTCCCGCGCGCGCCGCGCTTGCAGCAACTCTCCCTCAGTCCGGCCCAGCAAAAACACATACCACGCGATGAAGCCAAGGATCACAAAGGCCAGCCCCAGATGCACGGCCAAGCGGTATGAGGCCACATCGACCCGATCCCCGCCCAAGCCCGAGGACACCATCCACCAGCCAATCGCACCCTGCAAACCGCCCAGCGCCCCGATCCAAAGCAACCGCCCATTCCAGCCCGTAGGGATCTTGCGCGCCGCCAAAAAGCCCACAAAGCCCACAGCCCAAACAAGGCCAATCACCCGCCCAAGCTGACGGTGGCCCCATTCCCACCAATAGATCGCCTGAAAGGCCTCCAGCGTCATACCCTTGTTTTGCAGCTGGTATTCGGGGATGGCGCGGTATTTCTCAAACTCGGCGTCCCAAGCGGCGGCATCCATCGGCGGCATCGCCCCCGTAACCGGCCGCCATTCGGTGATCGACAGGCCGCTGTCGGTCAACCGCGTTAATCCGCCCACGACGATCATCGCCATCACCAGTGCAAAAAGCACGATCAGCCACAGCCGTATCCCGCCCCGCGCGCCCGCATCCTTGCGCGCAATCATGCCGCCGGTGGGTCCTTTGGGCTTTGCGCCCTCTGCCACCTCTTCGAAAATACTGCGTTTTGCGGTCATGGATATCTCGCTATTGTCAGGCCTTCGTATCGGGCGCAGGTTAGGCCGCTCCCCCCGCCGCTTCAAGACCCTGCGGGCGCGGGTCGCAAGGGAATGCGCCACACAAGGTGCAATTAAGCCACGCGGTTGCGACATTTCCACCACGCCGCATTCCCTGCGTATCTTGACGCTATGCAAGTGCTTGCATCAGCCCTACAAGGGCGAAACTTCAAAAGCTGCCAACCTCAGATGGGATCAAACATGAAAATCATCGCCCTTACCGCTGCCCTTGTTGCCGCACCGTTTTCCGCATTCTCTGGCAGCCTTGATACCGCGCCCGACGTGCAAGTGGTCCAACCAATGCCACCCGTCAAAGCACCCAAACTGGCCTTCACCCTGCGTGCAGGTGTCTCTGCCGCCCCCGCCTATTTCGGCGCCAAGGATCTGGAGGCCGGACCAGATTTCGGCTTTAGCCTGAAGTATCTGGCGCTGCCCGGCGGGCGGACATTCGGCTCCACCGATCCGAATGCGGTGAACGAAGGCTTTGGGCTGCGCGGCTCTTTTCGCTATATCGCCAAGCGTTCGGCCAAGGATGACCCCGAGCTGACTGGTATGGGTGATGTGAAGGCATCCGTAGAGTTGGGCCTTGGCCTTGGCTACACCCAGCGCAACTTTGAGGCCTTTGCGGATGTGCGCTACGGTGCCATCGGCCACCACGCTTGGGTGGGCGAATTGGGCGCGAACGCCGTTGTCCACCCGAATGAGAAGCTTACTCTGCGCGCAGGCCCACGGGTTTTCTTTGGCGATAGCGATTATGCCAACACCTATTTCGCCGTAAGTGCTGCCGAATCGACCGCAAGCGGCTTTGCGGCGCATTCAGCCAGTGGTGGCGCGCTGACCGCAGGGGTGGAATTGGGCGCGACCTATGCCGTCAATGACACTTGGGGCATCGATGGTGCGCTGCGTTGGGATAAATATCTTGGCGATGCAAAATCCTCACCCATCGTGCAGCAGGGCAAAGACAATAACGTCACACTGCGCATCGGCCTTGTGCGCCGCTTTTCCTTCTGATCACCCTAAGGGGCCGTGCAACCGGCCCCTTTTTCACTTTCCCAAATGTCGCGCTATTTGCCGTAGCATCCCGTGGAAAGTAGCCACCTCGGCCTTGCTCAGGCCCAGCCGCCCCCACATATTGCGCAGGCTTTGCTTCATCCCCGGCACTTTGGCCGGCGGATAAAAGAACCCCGCCGCGTCCAGCTTTTCCTCAAAATGATCGCCCAGCTTTTCCACCTCGATCCGGCTGGCAAATTCTGTGCGGTTAAAGCCCATCACCTCGGGCGCCACCTGTTGCGTTTGTCGCGCCCATTCATAGCCCATCAGCAAAACGCATTGCGCAAGGTTTAGGCTGGGGAAATCCGGGTTCACCGGCACGGTTATAATGGCATTGGCCTGCACCACATCGTCATTCTCCAACCCCGCGCGTTCAGGGCCGAACATCACACCAACCTTCTTGCCCGCCGCCACAAGGGCCCGCGCGCGGGCCATCGCGGCCTCGGGCGTCATGATCGGTTTGGTAAGTTCGCGGCCCCGCGCAGTGGTGGCGAAAACGTAATCACAATCGCCAATCGCCGCCTGCACATCCGCAAAAGGCCCTGCCTCGTCCAACAACCGCCCCGCGCCCGAAGCCATCGCCACCGCCTTTTGGTTGGGCCAGCCATCGCGCGGATCGACCACGCGCAACCGCTCCAGCCCGAAATTCAGCATGGCGCGTGCGGCCCCGCCGATGTTTTCCCCCATCTGCGGGCGCACCAACACAAAGACCGGCTGCACCTGATCAATCACAGGAACCTGCGCATCACTCTCATCTGTCATCACTCTGGCCTTCGCGTTGCGGATATGCCCGCGCCTGATACGCCCGCACCCCTGTGATGACAAGCAGCCCCCCGTGCCACAATCCGCAAACCACGCGTAGCCAAGCCCGAAGATCTGCGCTAAAGCGAGCTTCAGACATCAGGAGCATCCATCATGGCCGAAGCCGAGCGCCCGCAAATCTATCTTATCACGCCGCCTGTCTTTGAACTGGGCGCCTTCACCGAAACCCTTAAGGCCGTGCTGGACGCGCATGAAATCGCATGCCTGCGCCTTAGCCTTGCCGAGCGGGATGAGGACAGCCTGTCCCGTGCCGGCGACGCCCTGCGCGAGGTGACCCATGCCCGCGACGTGCCGATCGTGGTGGAAAACCATGTGCTGTTGGCGGGCCGCTTGGGGCTGGACGGTGTGCATCTGACCGACACCCGCAAAAACATCCGCAAGATGCGCGACGAGATGGGCGCAGATGCGATCATCGGTGCTTATTGCGGCATCACCCGCCATGACGGCATGAACGCCGCCGAGGCAGGGGCGGATTATGTCTCATTCGGGCCGGTCGGGGCCAGCACCCTTGGCGATGGCCATAGCGTGGATTTTGAGCTGTTCGAATGGTGGTCGGCCATGATCGAGGTGCCTGTCGTTGCCGAAGGCGCATTGACGGTGGAGCTGGTCGAAAAATACGGCCCCGTCACTGATTTCTTTGGTGTCGGCACTGAAATCTGGGCCACCGAGGATGCAAGTGCAGCCCTCAAGGCCCTGTTGCAGCCTTTGGGTTAATCCCCAAGGCCGCTTTCATGCCCCGCACGGATCACCGCCTCACATTGCGCGGCCAACTCTTTGCGGTTCTTGAAGTCATCAACGGCGAGGGGGGTGTGAAAGATCACCTCCACCGTGCCGCGCCGTGGTTGGGCCAAAAGGCGCAACAAATGCGGCGCGAAATCCATATCCCCCCACCAGCCATAAAACCGCGCATCCGCCCCCTTTGGCGCGCTGTAATGCACGGATACCGGCTGGATATGCATCACCGCTTCCATCCCATGCGTGAAAAACGCGGCAAACAAAGTGGATTTGAACGGCAAGACCCGCAGGCTGTCGGTGCTGGTCCCCTCGGGGAAAAACAGCAATCTGTGACCCATGCGCAATCTGGCCTCAAACTCGGCCTGTTGGCGCCGTGCCTGCGCCGGGTCGCGGGTGATGAACACCGTGCCCGTCGCGCGGGCCAGCCAGCCGATACCCGGCCAGCGCGCAACCTCGGCCTTGGACACGAAATACACCCGATCACAGGCGTTGAGCACGAAAATATCCAACCATGAGGCGTGATTGGCCACCACCGCACCGCGTTCGCGCATCGGCTGCCCTTTTATATGCAGCCGCACCCCGATGATCCAAAGCGCCGTCTTGCAGACCGCTTGGGTGATAAAGGGCGTCACCGGACGCGCATGTTTGGCCAAAGGCGCCTCGAACAAGCGCACAATAAGCAAAAGCAGCAAGCCGCCATAGGTGACAATCGCAAAGGGAATAAGCCGCAGCACGACCCGCAGCCAGCCAAGCGGCCCGATCGCAGCGGCAGGCGGCGGGGCCTCTTTCCACGCGGTCATGGTTGCTTGCGCTCATAAAAACGGCGGTGGCGCGCCGACATCTGGCCCGTATCCATCACCAAACACACATCGGTGGTGTTGAAGGCATGATCCACATAGGCCCCGCTTCCGACAAAACCGCCAAGCCGCAAATACGCCTTGATCAACGCAGGCGTGCCCAGCATCGCCGCAACCCGGTCGATATCCTGCGCCGCGATCAAATCCATCCTTTGCGCATTTGGCCCGATGGCCCGCACCCGCAAACCTTCGGGCGCAAGGTGGTTGTGGTATAAATTGGCCAAAGGCTGCGCAAGCGCATCTGCATCGGTGCCATGAAAACTTGCCGCCCCGAACATCACCTCGATATCGCGGGCCAGAACATATTCCGCCAGCGCATTCCACAGATGAAACATGGCCGCCCCGCCGCGATAATCGGGATGCACACAAGAGCGACCCAGCTCCAGCACTCTTTTGCCGGATGCCTTCAGTGCCGAAATGTCGAACTCATCCTCGGAATAAAACCGCTGCCCCGGCGCGCCCGGCAAAAGGCGGTAAACGCCCACGACATCTTCCAGACGGGCCGCGTCGCGCCGCGTGTCGATCAGCAAAAGATGGTCAAACACTTCGTCAAAGGTATCGCGTTCCAGCCGCGCATCATGGTCCACCAAAGGGCCATCTGCGCCCAGCTCCTCGACAAACACCCGATACCGCAAGCGCTGCGCCGCCGTTAGGTCACGACGGTCACCCGCCAGCCTCAAGGTAAAATGGCGGTCGCTCTGCTGCATCATCGCCCCATCGTTACGTTGCGTGCCATACCTAAGTCGCCACCCATTCCTTTGCAACAGCAAGGAAATGGGCGCGCAATCATAGGTTGAACTTCCCGGACCCCGGCATTAATCTTTGTTAGCAACATTCCAAACCGGTTCCAGCGTAATGACCCGCCCGTCAATCATCACTTTGCCCTGATGTTCAAAGTTCACTGTAATCCGGTCGCCCACACGCGATTGTACTTGCCCCACACCCCAGTCGAGCTGTTGCGGATGCCGCAAAAGCATCCCCGGCTCCAGCATTAAATTCATTTTCTTACCTCCAGACAGGACTTCCCATGACCGATCAGATCGACCTCACAGCGCTTCTTGGCTCCCGTATTTGTCATGACCTTATCAGTCCGATCGGGGCCATCGGCAATGGGGTAGAGCTGCTGATGATGGAGGGTAGCACACCATCGCCGGAATTGATCTTGATCGCAGAAAGCGTGGCCTCGGCGAATGCGCGCATCCGGTTCTTCCGCATCGCCTTTGGTCTGTCCAGCACCGAACAACGCCTTGGCCGGACCGAGATCGCCAAGGTGCTGGCCGATACCAGTCAGGGCGCGCGTGTCTCATTGGATTGGGCGCTGACAACGGATGTGTCACGGGCGGATGCAAAGCTGGCCTTCCTTGCGATCATGTGTTGTGAAACTGCGCTGGCTTATGGCGGGCGCGTAAAGATCAATCTTGAGGGCAGCAAGCTTCATATCACCGCACAAGCAGAACGTCTGCGCATTGAGCCGTCGCTTTGGGACAGCCTAGCGACCCCGACCCCTGATCTGACGCCGGCGCAGGTGCATTTTGCCCTTTTTGCCGCCGAGATCGCGCATCAAAAACGCAGGCTCTTGACCGAGATCACAGGAACCGAGATCCGGCTGACTTTCTAAGCCATCCATATGATTATCGGGGCGGGTCAGAACCCTGCCCGCCCCCCGATGTTCGATATTATTCATAATGTTTACAAGAAACATGAATTTCACATCCCGTTGAAGACCGCATAGAACACGCCAGACCCCAACCTGAGGATTCTGCCGTGCCCCTTCCGATTTCCCCCGTTTTCGCCGCACTTGAGGCCAGCGCCCGTGAGCGCATCATGATCCTTGACGGCGCGATGGGAACACAGATCCAATCCTTGCATCTGGCAGAAGAGGATTACGCGGGCACAGCCTCGGGGCATGTGTGTCGCCATCACAGCGACCATCCGCAAAAGGGCAACAACGACCTGTTGATCCTGACCCAACCAAAGGCGCTGGAAGATATCCATTTCGATTTCGCCATTGCCGGCGCGGATATTGTGGAAACCAACACATTTTCTGCCACCACCATCGCGCAGGCCGATTACGGGCTACAAGCAGCCGTGCCCGACCTGAACGCAGAGGGCGCGCGCATTGTGCGCCGCGCGCTGGACCGCGCCACCGCGATTGACGGCAAGCGCCGCTATGTCGCCGGGGCCGTGGGGCCGACGAACCGCACCGCATCCCTGTCCCCCGATGTCAGTGACCCCGGCTTTCGCGCCGTCACCTTTGACGACTTGCGCATCGCTTACGGCGAACAGATCCGCGGGCTGATCGCGGGCGGCGCCGATTTGATTATGATCGAAACCATCTTTGACACGTTGAATGCCAAGGCAGCGATCTTTGCCTGTTTTGAGGCGTTTGAGGCACATGGCACCCGCCTGCCGATCATGATTTCCGGCACCATCACCGATGCCTCTGGCCGCACGCTGTCGGGGCAAACGCCCACGGCGTTCTGGCATTCGATCAAACATGCCCGCCCCTTTACCGTTGGGCTGAACTGCGCCTTGGGCGCGGCGGCAATGCGCCCGCATATGGCGGAATTGGCGGCAGTGGCCGATACCTTCACCTGCGCCTATCCCAATGCGGGCCTGCCCAATGCCTTTGGCCAATATGACGAAGGCCCCGAGGATACCGCCCGCCAACTGGCAGGCTTTGCCAAAGAGGGGCTGCTGAACGTTGTTGGCGGCTGTTGCGGCACCACCCCCGACCATATCCGCGCGATTGCCGAGGCCGTTGCCCCCTTCGCCCCCCGCAAGATCCGCCAAGAGGAAGCAGCATGACCCCATATCTTCGCCTCTCCGGTCTGGAACCCTTTGTCCTGACCCCTGACATTCCTTTCGTGAACGTAGGTGAGCGGACCAACGTCACCGGCTCTGCTAAATTCCGCAAGCTGATTACCAACCGCGATTATGCTGCGGCACTGGATGTGGCCCGCGATCAGGTGGAAAACGGCGCGCAGATCATCGACATCAACATGGACGAAGGCTTGATCGATTCCAAAGCGGTCATGGTCGATTTCCTTAACCTTGTCGCATCCGAACCCGATATCGCCCGCGTGCCAATCATGATCGACAGCTCCAAATGGGAGGTGATTGAGGCAGGCCTGAAATGTGTTCAGGGCAAATCCATCGTCAATTCCATCAGCATGAAAGAGGGCGAAGAGGCGTTTCGGCACCATGCGCGCCTGTGCCTTGCCTACGGGGCGGCGGTCGTGGTCATGGCCTTTGACGAACAGGGCCAAGCCGACACCTGTCAGCGTAAAATCGAGATTTGCACCCGCGCCTACCGCATTCTGGTGGATGAGGTCGGCTTTCCGCCCGAGGATATCATCTTTGATCCCAACGTCTTTGCCGTTGCCACTGGGATTGAGGAACATAACAATTACGGCGTTGATTTCATTGAGGCAACTCGCTGGATCAGGGCCAATCTGCCGCATGCCCATGTTTCGGGGGGGGTGTCGAACCTGTCGTTTTCCTTCCGCGGGAATGAGCCGGTGCGCGAGGCGATGCATGCCGTTTTCCTTTACCACGCCATTCAGGCGGGCATGGATATGGGCATCGTCAATGCGGGCCAGCTTGCAGTTTATGACCAGATCGATCCCGACCTGCGGGAACGCTGTGAGGATGTCGTCCTCAACCGGCGCGAGGATGCGACCGAACGGATGCTGGAGGTTGCCGAACGTTTCCGCGGTGGCGCGCGTGAGGAAAAGGTCCGCGATCTGGCGTGGCGCGACTGGCCCAACGACAAGCGGCTGGAACATGCGCTGGTCAATGGCATCACCGAATTTATCGAGGCCGACACCGAAGAGGCCCGCCTTGCCGCCGAACGCCCCCTGCATGTGATCGAAGGCCCGCTGATGGCGGGGATGAACGTCGTTGGCGACCTCTTTGGCGCGGGCAAGATGTTCTTGCCGCAGGTGGTCAAATCCGCCCGCGTGATGAAACAGGCCGTCGCGGTTCTGCTGCCCTTTATGGAGGAAGAAAAACGTCTGAACGGCGGCACGGGGCGGCAATCGGCCGGCAAGATTTTGATGGCGACGGTAAAGGGCGATGTGCATGATATCGGCAAAAACATCGTCGGCGTGGTTCTGGCCTGCAACAACTATGAGATCATCGACCTTGGCGTGATGGTCCCGCCGCAAAAAATCCTGCAAGTCGCGCGCGAAGAAAACGTCGATATCATCGGCCTGTCCGGCCTTATCACGCCCAGCCTTGACGAGATGGCCCATATGGCCGCCGAGATGGAGCGCGAAGGGTTCGATATCCCCCTGCTGATCGGGGGGGCGACCACCTCCAAGGTGCATACGGCGGTGAAAATCGCGCCGCGCTATGCCAAAAACCAGGCCGTCTATGTGCTGGATGCCAGCCGCGCCGTGGGCGTTGTCAGCCAGCTTTTGAACCCGGAAACCAAGGCCGCCTATATCGAGGGTATCCGCGAGGAATACGTCACTGTCACCGACCGCCACGAACGGGCAGAGCGCGCCAAGCTGCGCCTGCCGCTGGCCAAGGCGCGGGCCAATCCGATGCAGATCGACTGGACGGATTATACCGTTCCCGCCCCGAAATTCACCGGCGCGCAGGTAATCGAAGATTGGGATCTGGCCGAGATCGCGCAATATATCGACTGGACCCCGTTCTTTCAAACGTGGGAGCTGAAGGGCGTCTATCCAAAAATCCTGCAAGACGAACGCCAAGGAGAGGCGGCGCGCGCGCTCTTTGCCGATGCGCAGGCGATGCTGCGGCAGATCATCAACGAAAAATGGTTCTCCCCCCGCGCCGTGGTCGGTTTTTGGCCCGCCAATACCGTTGGTGACGACATCCGCCTCTTTACCGATGAGGGCCGCCAAACCCCGCTGTCCACCTTCCACACCCTGCGCCAGCAGCACGCCAAACGCCCCGGCCGCCCGAATGTGGCCTTGGCCGATTTCGTGGCCCCCGAAGGCGTGGCCGATTACATCGGCGGCTTTGTCGTGACCGCAGGGCCGGAAGAGGCCGCGATTTCCAAGCGGTTCGATGCCGCAAATGACAGCTATTCCGCCATTCTGGTCAAAGCGCTTGCAGACCGCTTTGCCGAGGCGATGGCCGAACTGATGCACCAGCGCGTGCGCCGCGATCTGTGGCCCTATGCCGCCGATGAAACCTTTGCCCCTGATGAGCTGGCCGCCGAACCCTACCGTGGCATCCGTCCCGCCCCCGGATATCCGGCCCAGCCCGATCATACCGAAAAGCTGACGCTGTTCAGCCTGCTGGATGCAACGGCGGCAACAGGTGTGGAGTTGACGGAAAGCATGGCGATGTGGCCCGGATCATCAGTGTCGGGCATGTATATCGGTCACCCCGATGCCTATTATTTCGGCGTCGCCAAGGTGGAACGCGATCAGGTCCAAGACTATGCTGATCGCAAGGGAATGACGCTGGAAGAAGCCGAGCGTTGGCTCGCCCCGATCCTGAACTACAGCCTCAAGCCCGCCGCGGCCGTGGCCGCCGAATAAAGCGCCCGGATATTGAAAAAGCCCCGCAACCGCGGGGCTTTTTATTTGCTAACCACTAAATCAGAACGGCTTTTTCAGCGCCTCGATCAAATCGGTCTTTTCCCAGCTAAAGCCGCCATCGGCATCGGGTTCGCGGCCGAAATGACCATAGGCCGCCGTGCGCGAATAGATCGGCTTGTTCAGGTCCAGCTTTTCACGGATGCCGCGCGGGGTCAGGTCCATCGTGGCCCAGACCACCTTTTCCAGCTCTGCATCCGGCACAGCGCCCGTGCCATGCGTATCAACATAGATCGACATCGGCTTGGCCACGCCTATCGCGTAAGAAAGCTGAATGGTGCAACGATCCGCAAGCCCGGCCGCGACCACGTTCTTTGCCAGATAGCGCGCCGCATAGGCCGCCGAACGATCGACCTTGGTCGGGTCTTTGCCCGAGAATGCGCCGCCGCCATGGGGGGCAGCCCCGCCGTAAGTATCCACGATGATCTTGCGCCCCGTCAGGCCCGCATCCCCATCCGGCCCGCCAATCACAAAGGTGCCCGTCGGGTTCACCCACCATTCCGTTTGCGGCGTAATCCAATGCGCGGGCAGCACCTCGCGGATATAGGGCTCCACAATCGCGCGGATGTCGTGGCTGGTCTGCTTTTTGCTTTCGTGCTGGGTGGACAGCACGATGGAGGTCACCTCCACCGGCTTGCCATCCTCATAGCGCAAGGAGATCTGCGACTTGGCATCGGGGCGCAACGTGGATTCTTGCCCTGATTTTCGCACCTCGGCCAGACGTTTCAAAATGGCATGGCTGTAAAGGATCGGCGCGGGCATAAGCGCGTCTGTTTCACGACAGGCATAGCCGAACATGATCCCCTGATCACCGGCCCCGTCATTGTCGACGCCCTGCGCGATATGCGCAGATTGCTCATGCAGGAAGTTGTGAATTTTTACCGTTTCCCAATGAAACTTCTTTTGCTCATAGCCAATGTCGCGGATGCAATCGCGTACGATGCCTTCGACATTGCCCATCATTTCCTTCAGCTTGACCGGGTCCGACAGCCCCACTTCGCCACCAACGACAACGCGTTTGGTCGTTGCAAAGGTTTCACAAGCGACGCGGGCATTGGGTTCAACCGCGATGAAGGCATCCAGAACGGCATCCGAGATCCGGTCACAGACCTTATCTGGATGGCCCTCTGAAACGGATTCAGAGGTAAAGATATAGTTGTTGCGTGTCATGGGAAGTGCTCCGTTAGGTGTAATCCGCCACGCCAGGAAGCCGTTGTGACGGTTGAACCTTGGCGTTATGCCCCGCCAGACCTCAAGTCAAGCCTTGCGGCGCAACCTGCGCGAAAGTAACGCGCCCGCCAGCGCCAACAGCAGCAAAAGAACGGGCAAATCGCCAAAGCGCGCATAAACGGTTTCGGGCAGTGGTGGCGGCAAGGCCGCATCCACGAAAGCACTCACCCCCAATGGAATGGACGCGACCACCCGGCCCCGCGCATCAATCACCGCAGAAACCCCGGTATTGGCGGCGCGCAGCAAAGGCAAGCCTTGCTCCATCGCGCGCAGGCGGGCTTGGGCCAGATGTTGCCACGGGCCGGTCAAAGTGCCAAACCACGCGTCATTGGTCACTTGTAAAATCCAATCAGCGCGTATGGGGGCGGCCCGCAAATCCTGCGGAAAAACCGCCTCATAGCAGATCAACGGCAGCGCATGGCCCAACTTATCCCCCAGATCCAGCACCGCAGCCCCCGGCCCCGCAGAATAGCCCGTACCCTGTTGCGACGCGAAAGCCTGCAAGCCAAACAGTTGGAACGCCAGATCGCCAAAGGGGATATATTCACCAAAGGGAACAAGATGATGCTTGTCATAAAGCTGGCCAAGCTGCCCATCCGCACCGATCACGGCAAGGGAGTTGTAACCGCGTGTGCCTTCCACCCGCTGAATACCAACAGCGACCTGCCCGCCCTGCCCGGCACCGGCGATGACCCGCAAAAGATCCTCATTATTGTTCAACAGATACGGCACCGAGGTTTCCGGCCACACCACCAGATCGGGGCGGCCTTGGGTGCCGCTGGCCTCTGTCAGCGTCAGCAAGCGCTGCACATGGTCCTGCGCACGCGAAGGGTCCCATTTCAGCTGTTGGTCCGCATTCGGTTGCACCAGCCGGACAATCGCAGGTGCCTCGGGGTAGGTCGGGCTTGGCAGATCATCGCCCCATGTCTGCAGCCCCACCACCAAAACGGCGCAGAGCCCCAGCCAACGCCAGCCAAAAGCGGCAGGCAAGGCGGCCAGCAGTACGGCAAACAGGGTAAGCCCGCCCGCCCCCCAGATCGCAGCAGATTGCGCAACAGGCGTATCAATCCAGATATGACCGATCATCGCCCAAGGAAAACCCGTAAGCACATAACCGCGCGCCAGCTCTGCCATTGTCAGCAACACGCCAAACCCAAGCACACGGGACCGCACGCCACGCCCCAGATGATACCCGCCCCATGCCGCCAAGGCCCAGAACAGGCCCAACCCAAAGGGTAAGAGCACCAGAACGAAAGGGATCATCCAAGCGTAGGTTTCAGGCTCAATCAGAAAAGGTTCGATAATCCACGACAGCGAGAGCGCGAAATAGCCCCCCGCCAAAAACAACCCCAGCCAAGCAGCCCGCCCCGCAGAACCCGCGCGTGCCACCAATAGCAACGCCGCATAGAGCGCCAGCAAGGAAAGCAACCACAGCCCCAAGGGCTCTTGCCCCGATGCCATGACAGCCCCAAGCCCAAAGGCCAAGCCAAGCTGCGGCCAGCCCGGCCAAGCACCCGCAAGGCGGCGGATCATTCGGCTGCTGCTTTGATTTCTACCGATAGCTTGCGCGGCGCACCGGGGCGACGCACGCGCAACCGCTTGATCCGGCGTGGGTCGGCATCGACAACCTCAAATTCCGCGCCGCTTTCATGGGGAATAATCTCACCTCGTGCAGGGATACGACCCAAACGCAAGAACACAAGCCCGCCAAGCGTATCAACGTCACCGTCATCATCGCCGCCGCCGCGCAGGGTCACACCCAAAGCTTGCTCAAACTCATCCAAGGGGGCGTTGGCTTGGGCCAGAAACACCCCTTCAGGGTCTTCCTTCCACAGCACACCTTCCACCTCGTCATGCTCATCATCAATCTGACCGATTACGGTTTCGATAAGGTCCTCAATGGTCACAAGCCCGTCAACGCCGCCATATTCATCAATGACAAGCGCCATATGAACCCGGTCCTTTTGCATCTTTTGCAGCAAAACACCAAGAGGCATCGAAGGCGGGGCATAAAGCATGGGACGCAGCAACTTGCGCAGCGAGAAACGCCCCGAAGCACCGGCAAACCCATATTGCAGCGCAAGATCCTTTAACAGCACAAGGCCAAGCGGATGATCCAGCGTGTCCTTATAAACCGGCATGCGGCTGAACCCGTTTTCACGGAACACCTCAACCAGCTCTTCTTTTCCGATGGTTACGGGGACGGCGGTAATTTCCACCTTGGGAACGGCAACATCATCCACCCGCAGCTTGCGCAGGTTCGCCATGCCAGTGCCTGATGCCGGGCGTATTGGGCCCTGGACAGGCAGTTCCTCCCCCTCAAGAGAGGTGTCTGACGGGCTGAGCGCGTCAAAAATGCGCCCGAAAAAGCCACGTTGCGGAGGTTCGTCTTCTTCTTGGTCCGCCCCGCTTTGGTTCTCTACCAAAGTGACCGACCCGTTATTCGTACTACCCATCTGTCCTTTTCCGACCAAGGCCCCAGAAATAGCGGGGCTAATTATCATATGGGTTCGCCAGACCCAGTGTTTCAAGTATGCGCGCTTCTGTTGTTTCCATCAATGTGGCATCTATGTCGTCAATATGGTCATAGCCAAGAAGATGTAACAATCCGTGAATGACCAAATGAGTCACATGATCGGCCATCGGCTTTGTCGCGGCCTCGGCCTCGGCCATGCAGGTTTCCCATGCAATCGCAATGTCGCCAAGGTTTTCAGGGTTATCCGCGGGCCCTGCATCGGGCAGATCCGGCACCTCGCCCGCGTATTCGGCGGCCCGTTCCTCGGATGGCCAGGACAGCACATTGGTTGGGGTCGGCTTGCCACGAAAATCTGCGTTGAGCGTGGCAATATGCGCATCGTCACACCCCATCAGGCACAGCGTAAAACCTTGAACAGGAACGCCAAGTTCCCTTAACGCAGCATCACAGGCACGGGTTGCCAAGGCGGCAAGCCCGAAACCTTCCCAACGCGGGTCTTCGATCAGGGTATCAACCAGAGGCTCCATCATCAGCCTCATACGCTTCAATAATGCGCGCCACAAGCGGGTGTCGCACGACATCCTTGGAGGTGAAATAATTAAAGCTAACACCCCGCACCCCGTCAAGGATACGTTCGGCATCGGATAGGCCGCTGGCAGTGCCGCGCGGCAGGTCCACCTGCGTGCGATCGCCAGTAATAACCATGCGCGAACCTTCGCCCAAACGGGTCAGGAACATCTTCATCTGCATGGTTGTGGCATTTTGCGCCTCGTCAAGCACCACAAAAGCATTCGCCAAGGTGCGGCCGCGCATAAAGGCCAGCGGCGCGATCTCGATACGCTTGTCCTCCATCAGCTTGGCAAGCTGCTTTTGCGGCAGGAAATCATTCAGCGCGTCATAGAGCGGCTGCATATAGGGGTCGATTTTTTCTTTCATGTCGCCGGGCAGAAAGCCAAGCCGTTCGCCCGCCTCTACCGCAGGGCGCGACAAGATAATCTTGTCCACCGCCCCCGCCAGAAACATGGTCACACCAACAGCCACGGCCAAATAGGTTTTGCCCGTTCCCGCAGGTCCAATCCCAAAGCCAAGATCATTGTCGAACAGGCTTGCGACATAGGCTTTTTGGGCATCAGTCCGCGGCTCCACCGGCTTTTTGCGGGTGCGTATGGCATAGCGATCACCGCCAACCTGCGCGATCTCTTCGCTTGGAACAAGGACCCGGTCGGGCATCGGGCGGCCCATCCGGATGGCACCGTCAATATCGCCAGCCTCAATCCCCCGCCCCGCCTCCAGCCGGGCATAGAGCGATTGTAGCACGGCCGTCGCATATTCGCGCGCGCCCGCACCACCAAGAACCGCCAAAAGGTTGCCACGGCGCAGGATATTCACCCCGGTCTGCTGTTCAACCTGCGTCAGATTTCGATCAAACTCACCGCAAAGATCAATCAATAAGCGGTTATCGGGAAACTCCAACAGGGTTTCAACCGTCTCTTGCGGGGGGATCATCATGCCTGTTCCCAAGGAATTCTCCTTCTAGCTTGGGGCCTGCATAAAGTGTGGGGTCATTTCCCGCCAGCGCAAGAGGCATCTTTACAAAATCAGAAAAAGCGCGGGCTTTTGCCACGCCCCCAGCCCAAAATAAAGGGCCGCAGCTTGCGCTACGGCCCGATCAATTCTTTGGTGCCAATGTTTAGCGGCGAACAACTACAGTCCGGCGGCCGTGGCCTGAAACGCTGTCTTTGATGCCTTCGGTCGTCGACTGATATTCGCGGATAACCGTCCCGGGCGGGTAGCGGCCATCACAAACGGGCAAGCCCGATACCGGATCAAAGCGTGGCGTGGCATAGCCTTCCAGACCGTCGTCGATAACCCAGTTCTGGCAGCCATCCGGATCATAGGCGATAGCGGCACGGCCATTGGCCAAAACGCCCTCATCATGGCCTTGGTCTTGTCCCGTAGCGATGACCGAGGAGCCATCACGGTAAGCCTCGGTGCCTTCGAACTTTTCACAGCCCGTCAGTGCCAAAGCAGCAACAAGACCTGCGCTCAATTTCATTGCGTTGATCATATCTGTTACCACCTGTAGCAAACGATTTCGACCCGACGGTTCTTTTGCATACCTTTAGCAGAAGAGTTGGGCGCGACCGGACGTGTTTCCCCGTATCCCATCTGGCGCTCTACCGCGGCCCCGACCGAGCGGGCAACAGAACCGACAGAGGCGGCGCGGCGCTCCGACAGATTTTGGTTATAGCCATGCGAGGCGCGGCTGTCGGTATGGCCATAAATGGCGTAACCAAAAGCGTCCGTGCTTTGGAAGAACTTTTGCAAACGGGCGCGCCCTTTTGCTGTCAGATTGGCGCTGTCGGTGTGGAACAACGTGTCGGTGTTTTCCACCAGACAGGTGTTCTTCTTGAGGCAAACCGGCTTACCGGTTTCCGGATTCCGGCGCGGCACCATATAGCCTTCAAGGCCACCATCAGCCCACCAGTGCATACAACCGTCGTCGTCGACCCAAAGGCCCCACTCGATCTGCCCGGTGACTTCCGGCTTTGCCAGAACCGCAGATGGCCCGGAAAGGCCAAGCGCAAGCGCGGCCGCCCCGATCATCATCTTCGTCGCATTCGTAATCTGTTTTTTCACAGTGGTAACCCCCCCGGGTTTCACGCATACTTGATATCTATTTAAGGACTGCAATTCCGCGCCGCCATTGTAAAGCAAAAACTAGCCTCTAGCGCGACATTGCCGCAGCGATTGTTGCACTTGGGGCGTTTTCAGGGGCTTGATATCGCCTATTTCACAGGGAAATCGCGGAAATCGTTAAGATAATCTTACCGCAGCAAGGGAATTTGTCTTTGATTCTGTTACCCTGACGCGCACCAATTCGCCCGGTTTTCCGGCTGGATCGGTCACATGTACTGCATGAAGATGATCCGATTTGCCAACCATCTGGCCGTCTTGCCGACCCTGCTTTTCATAAAGAACATGCACCTCTTGCCCCACCATCGCATCCTGTGCCGCACGCTGTTGCGATGTCAGCAAAGCTTGCAACTCTTGCAGGCGGGCGTCGGCGATGGCGGTTTCCACCTCGGGCTTTTCGGCAGCGGGGGTGCCTGGGCGGGCAGAATATTTGAACGAATAGGCCATGCCGTAGCCGACCTCGCGCACCAGGGCCAAAGTCTCTTGGAAATCCGCATCGGTTTCACCCGGAAAGCCGACGATGAAATCGGAGGTCAGCAAAATATCGGGCCGTGCCGCGCGAATACGATCAAGAACACGCAGATAGTCCGCCGCCGTATGCTTGCGGTTCATCGCCTTGAGGATACGATCCGACCCCGATTGCACCGGCAAATGCAGATAAGGCATCAGTTGCGGGCAATCGCCATGCGCCGCGATCAGATCATCTTCCATATCATTAGGATGGCTGGTCATATAGCGCAGGCGGTCGATCCCCTCCACCCCCGCCAATTCACGGATCAACCGCGCAAGGCCGTAACCATCCGCGCTATAGGCATTCACATTCTGGCCCAGCAAGGTCAGTTCGCGCACACCGCGCGACGCCAGATTGCGCGCTTCGGCCAGCAGGCGTTCGGGGGGGCGGCTTACCTCGGCGCCGCGGGTATAGGGCACCACACAAAAGGCGCAAAACTTGTCACAGCCTTCCTGTACCGTCAGAAATGCCGTCGGTCCGCGCATGGCTTTGCGTTCGGGCAAATGGTCAAACTTGTCCTCGGGCGGAAATTCGGTATCGATCGCACGCTCGCCCTTTTGGATCTTGGCCTCCATCTGCGGCAAACGGTGATAGCTTTGCGGCCCGACGACCAGATCCACCAGCGGCATCCGGCGCAAAATCTCGGCGCCCTCGGCCTGGGCCACACAGCCTGCCACCGCGATTTTAAGGTTCGGATTTGCCTCTTTGGCAGGGCGCAAACGGCCCAGATCGGAAAACAGCTTCTCGGATGCCTTTTCACGAATATGGCAGGTGTTGATCATCACCATATCCGCGCCCTCGGCCGTGTCGGTCTGTACATAACCCGACGCGCCAAGGCTTTCGGCCATGCGCTCACTGTCATAGACATTCATCTGACAGCCATAGGTTTTGATAAACAGCTTTTTCGGCTCGGTCATGGGGGGCACCTTTTGCAAACGCGCCCTTTTACACCGCACAGGCCCCAGCCGCAACGCCATGTGCACAGGGCTTGCCTTTCCGGGCGGCTAGCCCGTACCTTCACGCGAAAGGATAGCCGTCTTTGCAGGCAGGAAACCGGGGACAATATGCGACACGAAAATCTGGCGTCCTATATTGGCAAGAACTATCAAGCCCTTGCCAGGGGGCCAACTGCCGTCATCCTTGCCGATGATCCGGTAGAGCTAGACAGCACCCTGCGCCATCTGCTGAAAATCGGTTTTCACAACGTTGTGTTGCTTGCCGATCCGCAGATCCCGACACCTCCTGCACTAGAGGATGCCGTTCAGCGCGTTGACTACGACAGCTTTCAACCCCAAGCCCTGCAAAACGCCGTGAACCAGTTGATAGAGCCTGCATCCGGCGCCTGGCTCTATTACGGCTATAATGCGGAATATCTGTTCTATCCGTTCTGCGAGTCGCGCAACGTCCACGATCTGCTGGCCTTCCACACCCAAGAGCGGCGCGATGCATTCCTGTCCTATGTGGTTGATCTTTACGCAAAGGATCTGACGGCCCACCCCAACGCCGTCTCGACAGAGGAGGCGATGCTGGACAAATCCGGCTATTATGCCTTGGCCCGCCCCAACCCCGACAATCACAATTACCCCCGTGAGCGGCAGTTGGATTTCTTTGGCGGCCTGCGGTGGCGGTTTGAGGAGCATATCCCCGAACAACGCCGCAAGATTGACCGCATCGCCCTGTTCCGCGCCAAAGCAGGGCTACATCTGCGCGAAAACTACACCCTCTCGGACGAGGAATTTAACACCTACGCCTGCCCGTGGCACAATAATATCACCACAGCCATCGCGTCCTTCCGTACCGCAAAGGCGCTGAAATCAAACCCGGGGTCGCGCTATGATATCCAGGACTTCACATGGCATAATTCCACAAAGTTTCAATGGCACAGCCAACAGCTGATGGATCTTGGGCTGATGGAACCGGGGCAATGGTTCTAAGGCTTCACCGATGTAAGTGTGCTTCGGCCAACGTAACCAGATAGCGTTCGATTAAACGTTAAAAGGAAGACGCGAACAGGGCTATCGTCAGTAAGGCGAGCATCGCCATGCCGTTTGATGGTCTCCACGACTTCTACTCGCTGATCGAACGCACCCCGGTGCGGAGATGCTTCACTTTCTGCAACAGGAGGTCCCGACGGCCACCCATGTCGATCCTTGGCAGGTAGAGACGATCACGCCTGACGCGCAAACGGTTGCGCTGCTTGTGTGCCGCAGGCAGGCAAGTCCTGCGTCCTCGCGACGCGCGATGTGCGTGCGTTGAAGCGCGGCGGCACTATCATCTGCGTTGCTCCAGCGGAACGCCAAACGCGTGAGATCACCCGCAAGGTGCAAGCATAGGCGAGTGCCAATCGCAGAGTAAAAAGAGACCAACTCGCGGCGTAAAACTGGCCCCTTGAGGTATCAGTTTTACAATATCAACACGCCCGGCCCAAGGACGAAGCCGCTCCGCGGCACTGGTGCTTGCCGCTGATGGCGTGAGACACCCATAGCGCTGCGCATTTTGTGATCTGGCTGACCTGCCTGACGATTGGGGTCTTCTCAATCATCAGACAGGAGGTTTCCATGACAGAGGAGAGAGTAACCCCGCTGCGCCAGCGGATGATCGAAGACATGCGCATCCGTGGGATGGGCGACAAGGCACAGAAGTCGCACATTCGGGCGATCAAGGATTTCGCCGCATTCTTGGGCCATGCGCCGGACACCGCAACGCCGGAGGAACTGCGCGCATATCAGCTCCACATGTCGGATACCGGGGTGACCCCGTCGACCTTCAACACGCGCATCGTGGCGCTGCGGTTCTTTTTCGGGATGACCTGCGGGCGCGAAGAGATGAAGCGCTACATGCAATTTCGCGCCGAGCCGCGGAAGTTGCCTGTGGTGTTCAGCGTCGAGGAGGTGTCCGACATCCTGATGGCAGCACCCGGGCCGGGGCTGAAGTATCGCGCGGCCCTCAGCATTTCCTATGGTGCCGGACTCAGGGCTGCCGAGGTCTGCAACCTCAAGATCGGCGATATCGACAGCGACCGGATGCTGATCCATGTCGAGTTGGGCAAGGGTCAGAAGGGCCGCAAGGTGATGCTGTCGCCAGGCTTACTGGAGTTGCTACGCGCTTGGTGGCGCGAGGCGCGGCCCGAGGGCTGGCTGTTCCCCGGCAAGCCAAAGATCAACCCGATCTCACCGCGCCAACTGAACCGCGCCTTCACCTCTGCCAAGCATATGGCCGGAGTCAAAAAAACCGCCACCTTGCACACGTTACGGCACAGCTTCGCCACCCACCTTTTGGAGGCCAACACCGATGTGCGTGTGATCCAGGTGCTGCTCGGCCACGCCAAACTGACGACCACGGCGCGATATACCCATGTGGCCACAAAGACGATCCGCGACACGGTCAGCCCCTACGAGATGCTGGCCAAGTTGCAGGACCAGACGGTGAAGCGAAGTCTGGAGTGACCGGACGCCGGGGTGTCCCGGCCCAAGCTGGAGATCGCTGACATCTTTCGACGATACGGTCCTGCGTGGCGGCAGGCCAATGCGGGGCACGTCAGCCTCTCCCAGCTCAAGGTGATGTCAGCGATTGAAGCCTGCCGAACCGAGGAACTCGGCGGGCATATAGCCGGTTGCACCAAGTGCGGGCACCATCACATCGCCTACAATTCCTGCAAGATACCATTGCCCGGCAGGCGATTGCGAAGCAATCTGCCGAGAGGGGGCACTGCCCCAAATGCCAGGGGCCAGCGGCGCGCGACTGGATGGAGGCCCGCGCCGAGGACCTGTTGCCGGTGGAATACTTCCACGTAGTCTTCACGTTACCGGCTGAGATCGCGCAGATCGCTTATTGGAACAAGAAAGCGGTCTATGGCCTGCTGTTCAAAGCCTCGGCAGAAACGGTGATGACCATCGCCGCCGATCCCAAACGTATGGGCGCGCGGGTGGGCATGACCAGCGTGTTGCACACTTGGGGCTCGGCACTGACCCATCATCCGCACATCCATATGATCGTCCCCGGTGGCGGCCTGTCGCCCGATGGCACAAAGTGGGTCGCCTGCCGCCCCGGGTTCTTTTTGCATGTGCGGGTTCTGTCGCGGCTGTTCCGACGCCTGTTTCTGGACGGGCTGATGGATTTGCACCGGGCCGGGCAACTGGTCTTCTTCGGTGATCTGGCCGGATTGTCGGCGGCAAAGGCTTTCACCACCTGGCTCGCCCCATTTCGCAAATCCGAATGGGTGATCTATGCCAAACCGCCCTTCGGCGGGCCGGAGGCGGTTCTGGCCTACCTGAGCCGCTATACGCACAGGGTAGCGATCTCGAACGCCCGACGGGTCAGCGCGGAGGCCGATACCGTGGCTTTCCGCTGGAAGGACTATCGCGTCAAATCCGGCGATCGCCAAAAGGTCATGCGGCTGACCACGCCCGAGTTCATCCGCCGCTTCCTGATCCATGTCCTGCCCCCCTCTCGGGTCATTGCCACGCAATGCCCTGCCGGGCAACGGACGGCTTCCACCGCATCCGGCATTACGGTCTGCTGGCCAGTTCGACCCGCAAGGCCAACATCACAAAAGTCCGTGCCTTGCTCTGCGTTCAGCGCCCAGAACGGGCCACTGCGTCAGGGCCCGACGCAGAGATCATACCACTCACCCTGCGCGAACCGTGCCCCTGCTGCGGCGGACCCATGCGCATCATCGAGGTCTTCCGTCGCGGGCAAAAACCAATGTCGCGCGCGCCACCACGGGAGTGGGCGGCATGACACACCGTCTATCAAATGCCAGACAACACCGGCTGCACCCCGCAGACCCGGCTCAGCCCGTATGCGCTTATCGCTCCTCAGCGCGAAAACTGACCGCAGGCACGGCAATATGCACAGCAATACCAGCATATTCGACTAATTTAGTGACAGTCTCAGCCGTCATGCGCACCTTCAGCCGAACCCCTGACAAAGCCGTCGCCCCGACCGTCGGCATACTTTCCCCATAGGTCTATCCAAGACCCCCGCGGCTTCCTCCTTGGGAGGTTTTCCAACGCGGGTCGTGGTCGCGCCTGTCCCCAACGTTCCGCCGCGACCCGCATCAGAAAACCTTCACCTGAGCGGGCACTGGCCCACCCTTAGCAATGCCGCAGTGCGGCCTATCAGACCGGACATTCGTTCTTATGGCAAAAACAGCAGGCATAGGCATTCATCTGTTAACCGGTAGGCGATTTTATCGCCGTTAGGACATTTTAGGATCGCTTTTCTGGTGAGCTGGGTGCCGTTCCCCGAGACAATACAGGCTGGTTTTCCATAGAGCCGACCAGTGCATCCAGCGCGCGTGCCCCAGAAATCCTGCTATCAGGCATAGGTTTTCGCGGCAGCAATCATCGTTCACAGCCAGAATGCGGAACCTCCGGCAGGCCCCCGCTGGTTTAGCCGGAGTGGCACAGGTATTGGTGTGCGGCTCCCACCTGCGCCTTTGCGGCCACGCCTGCGCCGAACAGACAGTCCTGCCTTAGCGGTAAATGCGTTAAAGCTTCTTGTCGTTCATAATCATGCCCTTGCGCTCCAGCATCACGCCAATGCGCCCCCTCTCGCCGATTGCGACGCAATCACCTGCCGGGCAACGGATTATCTGCGCATCGGTAAAACGGCTTTTCCTCATTCGTCTGCTCCTTCAGTGCTGGGCTAACTCTACATCAAATTGAGGGAAATTCCGGGGGGAGGCAGGGCACAGATCTGCCGGGGCAAACTGGCCTAGATCAGGAGATCGGCTGTGTCACTGCCCCCTCTCACGGTTTGCAGGCAAACCGTGAGAGGGCAGCGGACGGCGCATGTAACACTCGCAAATGCTATGATGCCATTATCGCTCGCAACGCTCATCCCGTCTTCTCGCCGCGCAAAAACGCCAAGCCCTAGAAGCCTGACACACCCGGTGCAAGGGACAGAAGCTATACGCTCGTGCGACTTCGATAGGCGGGTCGCCGAGGTCCAGATCCATGCGGCCATCCTCAATGGCTTCACCGCTCTTGGTATTCCCCGTGCTGTTACCCTAGGTATATTTCCGTCAGGGGTAAGGGGAAGTCAAACCCAAACCGGATGTACGCAACAAAGTCGGTCTGCTGCCTAAAGCGGCGGGTGCAGGGCGGCATAATCTTTGGCCTGTCTGCCACAATCAGGGGGGAGACCACCTTTGAAGACGGCCACGCACAGCAGCACAATTTCCCCGATTGTGATGCGCTGCGCATGCCCGCCGATCACCCTGCGCATATTGGAAAACGGCACGAAAATTCCCGGGATCGGATAGCCGGGAACAGCCCCCGCACTAGCCAATGCAATCTTTGCGCTCACGGAACAGCGTATCCGCAGCCTGCCGCTAAACAAATCAATCAATTTCGCGTAACCCCCCTTTGGTTTCACGTCCCCCCCTTCCCCCCGCTGCAATTTCGGGTAGGGTCTGCGCATGCTGCGTATAAACGAAAATATCACCCTTGCGGATTGGGAGCTGTCTGAAAGCTTCTCACGCTCTTCCGGGCCGGGGGGACAGAATGTGAACAAGGTCGAAACCGCGGTAGAACTGCGGTTCGAGGCAGAGCGATCCCCCAACCTGCCCGGCCCTGTCAAGACACGGCTGAAACGGCTGGCGGGGCGACGCTGGACCAATGAGGGGGCCATCGTGATCCGCGCCGAGGAAACCCGCAGCCAGATCCGCAACCGCGAAATCGCGCGCGAGCGGCTGGTTGAAATGATCCGCGCCGCCCTTCATGCCCCCAAGCGGCGCATCCCGACAAAACCCACGCTTGGCAGCCAACGCCGCCGCCTCGTGGCGAAATCTGTCCGTGGCACGGTTAAATCCCTGCGCGGCAAAGTGGAGCCTGACGAATGACCGAGACCCTGACCGACCGCCGCGCCCGCCTGATGGGGCCGAATGTCCCGACCTTTTACCGCAACCCCGTGCATATCGTGCGGGGCGAAGGGGTTTGGCTGTGGGATAAGGACGGCAAGCGCTATCTCGATTGCTATAACAATGTGCCCCATGTCGGCCATTGTCACCCCGCGGTGGTCAAAGCAATCGCCGATCAGGCCGCCATTTTGAACACTCACACCCGCTATCACCATGATCTTGTGCTGGATTATATCGAGGCGCTGACCGCCCGTTTGGGCCATGACATTTCACAATGTATCATGACCTGCACAGGGTCCGAGGCCAATGACATCGCCCTGCGGATGGCGCAGGCCGTGACCGGCAAGATCGGGATCATCGCGACCGACAACACCTATCATGGCAACACAACCGCCACATCTGCGCTGTCGTCGCGCCGCCCGCCAATCGGGGGCTATCCCGCCCATGTCCGGCTGGTGCCCGCCCCTGACAGCCTGCGCAGCCCTGACCCGGATGGCAGCATCTTTGCCGGTCACATCAAAGCTGCGATTGAAGATCTGAACGCCTCGGGCATCGGGTTTTCCGGCATGATGCTTTGCCCCGCCTTCGCCAATGAGGGCATCCCCAGCGTCGCCCCCGGCTTTTTCGCCAAAGCCGAGGCGGTGATCCGCGAAGCAGGTGGTTTGATCCTATGTGATGAGGTCCAGCCCGGTTTTGGCCGGATGGGCAGCCATTTCTGGGGGCATGAGTGGCTTGGGCTTACCCCCGATGTCGTGACCTGCGGCAAGCCGATGGCAAACGGGCATCCGGCGGCGGCGGTGCTGGCGCGCCCCGACGTGATGGCTGCTTTCCGCAATGCTTTTGGCTATTTCAACACGTTTGGCGGCAATCCGGTATCGGCGGCGGCCTGTCTGGCCACGTTGAAGGTGATTGACGACGAAGGCTTGCAGGAAAATGCCGCGAAAACCTCGGCCTATGTGATGGACCGCCTGCGCGCATTGCGCCACCCGCTTTTGGCCGAGGTGCGCGGTGTCGGGCTGTTCTTTGGCGCGGAATTCGTGCTGGATGAAAACAACACCCCCGCCACCGCTTTTGTCGAGGATCTGGTAGAGGTGATGGTCGCCAAGGGCTTCATCCTCAACCGGATCGGCCGCGCGGGGAATACCCTGAAAATCCGCCCGCCGCTGCCCTTCGGGATTGAACATGCCGACCTGCTGGTTGATGCGCTGACCGAGGCGTTGGCAACGACAAAGGTGCCCGCATGACCATCACAAACCTGGCCGCCGAGGCTGCCGCCCATTGGCAAGGCACCCCGCAAAACCTGATCTGCGACCGCGAAAACGCGGTGTTTCGCATGACCCTGCCGGATGGCAGTTTGGCCGCCCTGCGCCTGCACCGGATGGGGTATCAGACCGCCGCCGCGATCCGGTCGGAGCTGTGGTTTTGCGGAGCGCTGGCCGATAAGGACCTGCCCGTGCCGCGCGTTCTGACGGCGAAAGATGGCGCACAACTGGTCACGCTTTCGAACGGCCGGATGGCCTCGGCGGTGGAATGGCTGGCCGGATCGCCACTTGGATATGCAGCCGTGCCGCTGGCCGGAAGTCCGGATGATCAGGCCAAACAGCATTACAGCCTTGGCCGCTTGCTGGCCCAAATTCATGACGCAGCGGAAACCCTGACCCTGCCCGCAAATTTCGCCCGTCCCGCGTGGGATCTGGACGGTTTGACCGGCGAGACCCCCTTTTGGGGCCGGTTCTGGGAACACCCCGCCCTACACGATGATGAGCGTGACGAAATGCAAAAAACCCGCGACTTCCTGCGCGCCGCCTTGCAAGACCATGCCGCCAATACCCCGCTGATGCCGGTTCATGCCGATGTCTTGCGCGAAAATATTCTGGTGGACGGCACCGCCATGTCGATCATCGATTTTGACGACAGCGGCCTTGGCTTTCCGCTTTATGATCTTGGCACCGTGATGTCGCAAAACATGTATGAGCCTGCGATGCCAACGCTGCACATGGCGCTGATCGAGGGGTATCAGACCCTTCGTCCGGCTGATCCCCGGATCGTGGACCTTTTCACACTGGCGCGCTCTCTTGCCTCGGTGGGCTGGACAGTGCCCCGGCTTGAGGCGAATGATCCGATCATGCGCAGCCATATCGAACGCGCCTTGATGTACGCCCGGCAGATGATCCAATGAACTCCTTTTTACGCCTGACAGCCAGCCTGTTTTACCGCCCGCCGATTCTCCAGATGGCGGCGCTCTGCCTGCGCGGAACGGGGGAAGACACCGAAGTGTTGCTTATTCGCAGCCTTGACAGCAGACGCTGGATCTTGCCCAAAGGCTGGCCCATGCGCGGCAAGACCCTGGCCGAAGCCGCCGCGATCGAAGCCTGGGAAGAGGCCGGCGTGACCGGCGAGGTAGAGCCCGACTCCATCGGCAGTTTCGCCAGTTTCAAACGCCGCGCCAACGGGTTGCGCCAACGCAGCACCATAGAGGTATTCGTGCTGCATGTGGCCGATGTCGCCAAGGATTTCCCCGAGGCCGATATGCGCGAGTCCCGCTGGTTTCCTGTAACGGAGGCCATGGAAAAGCTGAAAGAGCCGGAGTTGAACGGGCTGATCACTGACTACCTTTCGCGGCCACGTTGAACTTCGTTGTTATCGGCGCAAAAAACCGATAGCAGGCGCGTCAATATATATTCCAAATGACAGGCTGCCAGAATGTCCGACCGCCCGGTGAACCAGTGGAAGACGCTCGACAAGGACCTTAACCGGATCTCGCATCTGGAACGGGCAAACCAATATGTCGCCCGCCCGCTTGTGGCGCCTGGAATGGCATTGGCCTTTATCGTGATCGTGGCGGTGATCGCAGCATTGCTGACAGGGGAATCCTCGGACCGGCTGGTGGTCATCGTGGCGGCGGTATTCGGGGCCTATATGGCGCTTAATATCGGGGCCAATGATGTTGCCAATAATATGGGGCCGGCCGTGGGTGCGAATGCGCTTACGATGGGCGGCGCCATTATCATCGCGGCGGTTTTTGAGACGGCTGGCGCATTGCTTGCAGGCGGGGATGTGGTTTCGACCATCTCGGGCGGGATCGTGGCCCCCGAAAGCCTTGCCGACCGCGAGACCTTTATCTGGGCGATGATGGCGGCCCTGCTTTCGGCGGCTTTGTGGATCAACCTTGCGACATGGCTGGGCGCGCCGGTTTCAACCACACATTCCGTCGTGGGCGGCGTTATGGGCGCGGGGGTTGCGGCAGCCGGGCTTGCGGCGGTCAACTGGCCGACGATGGCACAAATCGCGGCAAGCTGGGTGATCTCTCCAGTGCTTGGCGGCGCGGTTGCGGCCATGTTCCTCGCCTTTATCAAGGCACGACTGGAAGATGCCGAAGATAAAATCGCCGCTGCGCGCTTTTGGGTGCCGATCCTGATTGCTATTATGGCGGGCGCGTTTGCCGCCTATCTGTCGATCAAGGGCCTGAAAAAGATCATGTCGATCAACATGCCCGTCGCCTTGCTGATCGGGCTTGGCGTGGCCGTTTTGACACAAATGATCACCAAGCCGATGATCCGCCGCCAATCCGAGGGGCTGGAAAACCGCAAGAAATCACTGAAAAAACTGTTCGGGGTTCCGCTGGTCGTCTCGGCCGCGCTGCTGTCCTTTGCGCATGGCGCGAATGATGTGGCCAATGCGGTCGGCCCATTGGCAGCGATTGTCCATGCGGTGCAGGATTTTGACGCCGCCAGCAAAGTGCAAATCCCGCTGTGGGTTATGATCGTGGGCGCGGCGGGGCTTTCGTTCGGGCTGATGCTGTTTGGACCGAAACTGATCCGTATGGTGGGCAGCCAGATCACCAAGCTTAATCCGATGCGGGCCTATTGTGTGGCGCTTTCGGCCGCGATCACGGTCATCGTTGCCTCTGGTCTGGGGCTGCCGGTCAGCTCCACCCATATTGCTGTTGGTGCGATCTTTGGGGTCGGATTTTACCGCGAGTGGCATGCCGAACGCCGTGCGCGCCGCCTTGGCATCCTCAAGGGTAAACCCGTCGCCCCCGAGGAGCGCAGCCGCCGCAAACTGGTGCGGCGGTCGCATTTCCTGACCATCATCGCCGCTTGGGTGATCACGGTTCCGGCGACCGCGCTGCTGTCTGCGGGCGTGTTCTTCGGCCTGTCGTTTTTGGCGCTGTAGGGCGGGTTAAACCACCACGTCCATTGCGGATTGTTCTCCCACACCGAACACCCGCTTGTAGCGCGCGATTTCATCTGCCGGACCCATCGCCTTGTTCGGGTTGTCCGACAGCTTGACCGTCGGGTGGCCATTGGCCGAAACCGCCTTGCACACAAGGCTGAACGGCAGCAGCGCATCATCGGCCACCAGCCCGCGAAAATCGTTGGTCAGCATGGTGCCCCAACCAAAGGAAACCTTAACCCGGCCTGAAAACTGCCGGTGCAGGGTTTCGATCACATCCACATCCAGCCCGTCCGAGAAAATCACCAGCTTTTTACGCGGGTCCTCACCCTGCGATTCCCACCATTTGATCGCGTTTTCCGCACCTGTCGCCGGATCGCCACTGTCGATCCTGATCCCCGTCCATGTTGCCAGCCAGTCCGGCGCATGGGCCAAAAAGCCTTCGGTCCCATAGGTATCGGGCAGCATGATGCGCAGATTGCCCTCATGTTCCTCATGCCAATCGGCCAGAACTTGGTAAGGGGCTTGGGCAAGGGCTTCATCATTTTCTGCCAAAGCGCTGTAAATCATCGGCAGCTCATGGGCATTGGTGCCGATCGCCTCTACCTCGCGGCGCATCGCGATCAGGCAATTGGAGGTGCCGGTAAAAGCATCGCCCAAACCCTCTTGCATCGCCTGCACACAACGGTCCTGCCACAGGAAAGAGTGACGCCGACGGGTGCCGAAATCCGCGATCTTCAGCCCCTCAATAGTGCGCAGCCGCTGGATTTTCTCCCATAGCTTGGTCATGGCGCGGGCGTAAAGCACCTGCAATTCAAACCGCCCCATATCGCCCAGAACCGCACGGCCACGCAGTTCCATTATCACGGCAAGTGCTGGGATTTCCCACATCATCACCTCGGGCCATTTGCCCTCAAACGTCAGCTCGTACTGGCCATCGCGTTTTTCAAGGTGATAGGGCGGCAGCTGCAACCCCTCGAACCATTCAAGGAAATCGGGACGAAACATCTGGCGTTTGCCGTAAAACGTGTTGCCGCGCAGCCAAGTGCTTTCCCCACGCGACAGGCGCAGGGTACGGATATGGTCAAGTTGTTCGCGTAGCTCCCCCTCATCCACGATATCGGCGAGGCGGATGGATTTGGTGCGGTTGATCAGGCTGAAGGTGACATTCGTATCGGGTTTGTTGCGAAACACCGACTGGCACATCAACAGCTTGTAGAAATCCGTATCGATAAGCGACCGCACAATCGGGTCAATCTTCCATCTGTGGTTATAGACCCGCGCCGCAATATCAACCATGTTCCACCCCTGTTACCTCGGCTGCCGTTAAATCAAGCCCTTGGCCCCTTGTCCAGCTTGGCGAACCCTTCGGCAGGGTGTAATAGGGGCGTTCACTGACAAAGGGAGTGTGCAATGGCTGCGAAGGTCTTTATCGATGGCGAGGTTGGAACCACCGGGCTGCAAATCCGTGACCGTCTGGTCGGGCGCGCGGATATCGCCCTGATTTCCCTGCCCGAGGACCGGCGCAAGGATGCGGGCGCGCGGGCCGAGGCCTTTGCGCAGGCGGATCTTGCGATCCTTTGCCTGCCCGATGACGCCGCGATTGAGGCGGCCGCAATCTGTGCCACCCTGCCCACACGCCTGATCGATGCCAGCACCGCACACCGCGTGAACCCCGATTGGGTCTTTGGCTTTGCCGAGATGGCTGCAGGACAACGCGCCGCGATTGCGGGTGCCAAACGGGTTTCCAACCCCGGATGCTATTCCACCTGTGCTATCGCGCTTTTGCGCCCCTTGGTGGAGGCGGGGCTTGTGTCCGGCGAGGCCGATCTGTCGATCTTTGGCATTTCCGGCTATTCGGGCGGCGGCAAGGCGATGATTGCCGAGTTCGAGAAAGGCGAGGCCAACGGAGCCTTCCTTTACGCCACCGGCCAGAAACACAAACATATGCCCGAGGTGATGGCCTACGGCAAACTGTCCCGCGCGCCGGTCTTTGTACCTGCGGTGGGGCAATATGCCCAAGGGATGATCGTGCAAATCCCGGTTTTTGATGTCGATGCGGGTGCCGTTCACGCAGCCCTGCAAGCGCATTACGCGGGCAGCCAGTTTATCTCTGTGCGGCCATTGGATCAGGTGCAGCCCCGCGAAAACCCGCAAGCCCTGAACAACACCAACAAGCTGGAGCTGTCGGTGCTGGGCGATAGCGGCCATGTCGTGGTCTCCGCGATACTGGACAACCTTGGCAAAGGGGCCTCGGGCGCGGCGGTGCAAAACCTCAACATCATGCTGGGGCTGGATGAAGGCGCGGGGCTTTAGGCCCCGTTACGCCAGCACCACCCCCGCCCCGCGCATTTTCTCAACCATCGCATCCAGCGATCCATCAAGATCAATGGCGCGGCACAGGTCCATCCGCACGGTCACGCCAAAGCCCAGCTTGGCCGCATCCAGCGCCGAAAATGCCACGCAAAAATCAGTGGCCAAACCCGCCAGCACCAGATCGGTGACCCCACGGCTGCGCAGATACCCCTCCAACCCCGTTGGCGTTTTCTGGTCATTCTCAAAAAACGCGGAATAGCTGTCGATCAGCGCACGAAAGCCCTTGCGGATCACCATATCGGCGCGGTCACTGTTCAGATCGCCATGAAAAGCCGCGCCCTGCGTCCCTTGCACACAATGGCGTGGCCAAAGAACCTGCGGACCGTAAGGCATTTCCACCATGCTGAAAGGCGCCGCCCCTTGGTGGTTATCGGCAAAAGAGGAATGATCCACCGGATGCCAATCTTGGGTCAGGACCACCGCCCCAAACCCCTCCATCACCTCATTGATCCCCGCCACAATCGCATCGCCCTCTGTCACGGCCAAGGCGCCACCGGGGCAAAAGTCATTCTGTACATCGATCACGATCAGCGCGTTTGTCATGGTAATCCCTTCCCTGCGTCATCTGGCACCTTGCCTTTTTAGCCGTCACACGGCAAGACATGGCGCATGTTTACCATTGCAGCACTCTATCACTTCACCCGTTTTCCCGACCATGCGGCGCTTCAGCAGCCGCTCTTGGCACTTGGCCGCGAGCATGGCATCCGTGGCTCGCTTCTATTGGCAGCCGAGGGGATCAACGGCACAATCGCAGGGGATCGCGCCGGAATTGACGCGATGCTTGCCCATATCCGCGCCCTCCCCGGCTGCGCCGAGCTGGAGCATAAGGAAAGCTGGTCCGAGGTTCAGCCCTTTGGCCGCTTCAAGGTCCGCCTCAAGCGCGAGATCGTAACGATGGGCCAGCCCGACATCGACCCGCGCGCGCAGGTTGGTCACTACCTGAACCCCGAGGAATGGAACGAATTGATCGCCGCACCCGATGTGGCGGTGATCGACACGCGCAATGATTACGAGGTCGGCATCGGCACCTTTGAAGGGGCGATCGACCCGGAAACCAAATCCTTCCGTGAGTTTCCCGCATGGTGGGAGGCGAATAAGGATCGTTTCCACAACAAGCGCATCGCGATGTTTTGCACCGGCGGAATTCGCTGTGAAAAATCAACGAATTACTTGATCGGGCAAGGGATAGAAGATGTCTATCACCTGAAAGGCGGCATCCTGAAGTATCTTGAGGAAATGCCCCCCGAGGAAAGCCGGTGGAACGGTGAGTGCTATGTTTTCGACAACCGCGTTTCGGTCGGTCACGGGCTGGTTCCCGGCCCCTATTCCAATTGCCACGCCTGCCGCCGACCGCTTGCCCCCGAGGACCTGACGCACAGGGCCTATGAAGAAGGCGTGTCCTGCCATCAGTGCATTAACGAGCATACGGATGCCGACCGTGAACGGTTCCGCGAACGCCAAAAGCAAATCGCCCTTTCGCACGCACGTGGTGAACGGCATTTGGCCGACGGCTAGTCCATAGCCCTCGCCGCTATGACATTGGCGTGACAATTTGGCATTAAGTCGTGTTCACGGCTATTCTGACAGAATGTCGCAGCTATACTGCCTCTCAGAAACGAAAAGGAGCGACAAATATGCGATTCGTAGCCAAAGCCTTAATCCTCGGCCTGACCCTGACCGCAGGTGCCGCCATCGCCAAAGAAGGCGTCGAGAATCCAACTGTCAAAGCGCGGATGGATGTGATGGGCATTGTCGGGGCAAACACCAAGGTTCTGGGCGATATGGCCCAAGGCAAAGCCGCCTTTGATGCAAGCGCCGCATCGGCTGCACAGGCCGCTCTTGCCGCCGCCGCCGCCGAAATCCCCGCCGTGTTCGAGGAAGAGGCCGACGACCCTGTGTCCGAGGCCCGTCCCGACATCTGGATGAACATGGAAGGCTTTGTTGAAAAGGCAGAGGCACTGGAAACGGCTGCGAACGCAATGGATGTCTCCTCGGTCGAAGGGGTCCAGGCTGGCATGGGCGCGATCGGTGGATCTTGCAAATCATGCCACAGCGATTTCCGCGCCAAGAAATAAGCCTTTGAGGCGATAAAAGGGGGCTGGCACCGTTTGGCGTCGGCCCTTTTTGCTGTGCTCCCCCCTGTCTAATCCATGCGGGCCTTGATAGGGTTGCCACAACTGCGAAAGGATCTTTTTTCCATGACCAACATGCGTGCCCCCCGTCTTGCGGTATTGATTGATGCCGATAACGTACCCGCCTCCTATGCCGAGGCAATCTTTGAAGAAATTGCCGGCCTGGGCGAGGCCTCAGTGCGCCGCATCTATGGCGATTGGTCGGCGCAACGGCTGGGCGGTTGGGCGCGGCAGGTGGCGGCATTGGGGCTTGTTGCGGATCAGCAGTTTTCCAACACGCGCGGCAAGAACGCCAGCGATATCGGCCTTGTGATTGCCGCGATGGATTTCCTCCATTCGGGGCTATTTGACGGCTTTGTTCTGGTCAGCTCTGACAGTGATTTCACCCGGCTTGCGGCCCGTATCCGTGAACAAGGGCTGGATGTTTACGGCATCGGCGAAAAGAAAACCCCCGAGGCGTTCCGCATGGCCTGCAAACGGTTTATCTATGTTGAAAACCTTGGCGATGATGATGAGCCCGAAGAAACACCGGCACAGCCCGCCCCCAAGCCGGACCGCGATGTGATGCACGAACAGCCCGCCCCCGCACGCCCGCCAAAAGAATCCCCGATCAAGGCCATCCCCCTCATCATCGCCGCCATGCGCGCGATCGAGCAAGAGGGCGAATGGTATTCTTTGGGGCAGATCGGCCAGTATATCACCCAAGGCGCGCCCGATTTCGACACGCGCACCTATGGCAGCGCCAAGCTTTCCGACCTGATGCGCAAGATCAGCCGCTTTGAGGTGAAATCCGGCCCCGGCGGGCAACTTTTGGCGCGGGATGTGGCCTAAGCCCCACATGCAATTCGTTGCGCCATCCTATTTGCATTTCCACCTCTATGCGCTTATCTGAACGGTAAGCTAGAGTGACCAAAGGGCATAGCACCGATGAACTGGATTACCAATTACGTTCGCCCCACTATCAACTCCCTCTTTTCGCGCCGTGAGGTGCCGGAAAACTTGTGGACCAAATGCCCCGAATGCGGAACGATGCTGTTTCACCGGGAGTTGAAGGATAACCTGAACGTTTGCACCTCTTGCAATCACCATATGGCGATCACGCCGCGCGAACGCTTTACCGCGCTGTTTGATGGCGGGATTTTCACCGAGCTGAAAGTGCCAGAGCCGGTCACCGACCCGCTGCACTTCCGCGACCAGAAGAAATATCCCGAGCGCTTGAAAGCGGCGCAAAAAGCCAGCGGTGAAAAAGATTCGATGCTGGTGGTCGAGGGCGAGATTGCGCGCACGCCTATTGTTGCCATAGGGCAGGATTTCTCGTTTATGGCGGGATCGATGGGGATGTATGTCGGCAACGCCATGCTTGCCGCCGCAGAACGCGCGGTAAAGTTGAAGCGGCCCTTGGTGCTGTTTTCCGCCTCGGGCGGGGCGCGGATGCAAGAAGGAATCTTGTCCCTGATGCAGATGCCGCGCACCACTGTCGCCGTGCAAATGCTGAAAGAGGCGAACCTGCCCTATATCGTGGTGCTGACACATCCGACCACAGGCGGGGTCACGGCCTCTTATGCCATGCTGGGCGATGTGCAGATCGCAGAGCCGAACGCGCTAATCTGTTTTGCAGGCCCCCGTGTGATTGAACAAACCATCCGTGAAAAGCTGCCCGAAGGGTTCCAGCGTGCGGAATATCTGCTGGACCATGGGATGCTTGACCGCGTGACCCACCGCAAGGATCTGCGCGATGAGCTGACAACCGTTCTGCGGATGCTGACCAAACAGCCCCCCGCCGTGCGCGGAGAGCTGCCCGCACCGGAACCCGAATTGGCCCCTGCCGCCCCCGAGGCCCCTGCGGTTGAGCCCGAGGCCCCCGAGGCAAAGCCGGAACCAAAACCGGAAAAGAAGGCCGACAAAGCATGAGCCAGCCCGGCTCTGACGTGCTTTTAGAACGGATGATGACGCTTCATCCGAAGATCATCGACCTGACGCTGGACCGGATGGAACGCCTGCTGGCGGCCCTCGGCCATCCCGAACGCAACCTGCCGCCGGTGATCCATCTGGCCGGAACCAATGGCAAGGGCAGCACCCAGGCCATGATCCGCGCGGGGCTGGAGGGGGCGGGCCTGCGTGTCCATGCCTATACCAGCCCGCATCTGGCGCGCTTTCATGAACGCATCCGGCTGGCGGGGGAACTGATTGGCGAGGACGCGCTGTCGGCCCTGCTGGATGACTGTATTTCCGCCAACGGCCCCGATCCGATCACCTTCTTTGAGGCAACAACCTGCGCCGCCATGCTGGCGTTTTCGCGCACGCCTGCGGACTATCTGTTGCTGGAAGTCGGGCTTGGCGGGCGCTTGGATGCGACCAATGTCATTGAGGCACCTGCGCTGACCATCATCACGCCGGTATCTTTGGACCATCAACAATATCTGGGCGACACCCTGCCCCTGATCACCGCTGAGAAAGCCGGCATCATGAAGCGCCGCGTGCCTTGTGTGGTCGGCCCCCAAGAGGATGAGGCCTTGGCCGTGATCGAGGCCCGCGCCACCCGCCTATCAGCCCCACTTTATGTTTATGGTCAACAGTGGCACTGCTTTGAAGATCGTGGCCGCATGGTGTTTCAGGATGAAAACGGCTTGCTCGACCTGCCCTTGCCCAAGCTTCCCGGCCCGCATCAGGTGCAAAATGCCGGTGCGGCACTGATGGCCTTGCGCGTTTTGGGCGTGGGCGATGCCGAGGCCCTGACCCGCGCCGAATGGCCCGCCCGCATGCAACGCCTGCGCAAAGGGCCATTGGTTGAGGCCGCCCCGAATGCCGAGATCTGGCTTGATGGCGGCCATAATCCGGCAGGGGGCAACGCGATTGCCGCCACGCTGGGGGCAATGCCAAAACGTCCCACACACCTGATTTGCGGGATGCTCAACACCAAGGATATCAGCGGCTATCTGCGCCCTCTTGTGCCGCATGTCGCCAGTCTGTCGGCAGTCTCTATCCCCGGAGAGGCGGCAACCTTGCCCGCAAGCGTCACCAGTGACGCCGCCGCGCAAACCGGTATGGTGGCGGTGGAAAAAGCCTCGGTTCTGGATGCGCTGCGTGCAATTGTCGCGGCTGAACCGGGCGCAAGGGTTTTGATTTGCGGATCCCTTTACCTTGCGGGACAGGTCTTGCGCGAAAACGGATAAACCGCGGCCTAGCAAAGCGGATTTTCCGAAATAAAAGCCGGGGTTGCGGCAAATTGACTTTGGTTTTCGTGGCTTTCGGTTCCGGTTTGGCTTGACAGGCGGCGGGCAGTCCCACAGTAAAAGAGGGGAGAACGGTCGCGCAGTTTGTGACCGTATTTTCATATTTGACGACCCGAGCAAAGAACGGAACAAAACAATGTCCCTTGCCCTGATCGCCGCACTGCCCTTTCTTGGCGCACTGCTTCCCGGCCTTTTGATCCGTGCGGGGCGTAATGCCTGTGCCACTGTTACGGGGCTGGTGACGGCCCTCGCGTTACTAGGCATTCTGATGCACGCCCCTGCCGTGATGCGCGGTGAGGTGATCACCACCCAGATCGAGTGGCTGCCCGTATTGGGGCTGAATGCGACGTTTTTCCTTGACGGGCTGGGGCTGCTGTTTGCGGGGCTGATCCTTGGGATCGGCTTGTTGATCATCCTTTATGCGCGGTTCTACCTGTCCTCTAAGGACCCGATGGGACAGTTCTACAGCTACCTGCTGATGTTCCAAGGCGCGATGGTCGGGATCGTTCTTTCCGACAACATATTGCTTTTGCTTGTCTTCTGGGAGCTTACATCGCTTTCGTCCTTCTTGTTGATCGGCTATTGGAAGCACCTTCCCGAGGGTCGCCAAGGCGCGCGTATGGCCCTTACGGTGACAGGTGCAGGCGGGTTGGCCATGATCGCGGGGATGATGATCCTTGGCCATATCGTCGGGTCGTATGAGCTGACGGTGATTTTGGAGAACAAGGACCTGATCCAAGCATCCGACTGGTATTTGCCAGCGTTGATCCTGATCTTGATCGGGGCTTTCACCAAATCGGCACAGTTCCCGTTCCATTTCTGGTTGCCCCATGCGATGGCCGCGCCGACGCCGGTTTCGGCCTATCTGCACTCTGCGACCATGGTGAAGGCGGGGTTGTTCCTGATGGCGCGCATGTGGCCGGTTCTGGCCGGTACGCCCGAGTGGTTCTATATCGTCGCCACCACGGGCCTTATCACCATGGTGATGGCCGCCAAGATCGCGCTGTTCAAGGATGATCTGAAGGCGCTTCTGGCCTATTCCACCGTGTCGCACTTGGGCCTGATCACCATGCTTTTGGGCTTTGGCACACCTGCGGCGGCGGTGGTTGCGGTGTTCCACATCATCAACCACGCCACCTTCAAAGCCGCTTTGTTCATGAGCGCGGGGATCGTGGACCATGAAACCCACACACGCGATATCAAACGGCTTGGCGGGCTGCGGCATCTGATGCCGATCACCTTTACCATTGTTTGCGTGACCGCACTGTCGATGGCAGGGATTCCGCCGCTCAACGGGTTCTTGTCCAAAGAGTTGATGCTGGAGGAGGCCTCGCACACCCTCTGGATGGGTAATGCATGGCTGATGCCGGTTCTGGCGACCATCGGGGCGGTGTTCTCGGTTGCCTATTCCTTCCGGCTGATCGCCCATACCTTCCTTGGGCCAGTGCGCGATGATTACCCGTCCAAGCCGCATGACCCGGGCTTTGGCATGTGGGCGGCGCCGGCACTTCTGGCGGCTTTGGTAATTGCGATTGGCATCATGCCGATGACCACGGTTGGCGATTTGGTCCGCACCACCGCCAGCGCCGTGATCGGCGCCGAGGCCGAGGTTTACATCAGCCATTGGCACGGCTTTGTGCCCGCCCTCTGGATGTCGATGATCGCGGTTGGCGGCGGCTTGTTGCTGTTGGCCCTGCACCGTCCGATGGATGCGGTTTGGCTGTCCACCCCGCGCCCTGAGGCGAAGGCAATCTTTGACGGGCTGATGGAACCTTTTGCCCGGCTGTCCCGCAGCATCACCGACAAAATGCACGACGGCTCCTTTGCCCGTTATGCCGCAATTGCAACGGTAACTATTCTGCTGGCGGGCTATTATGCCTATGCAACCGGCACTCATAGTGTCGGCACGCGGGCGATGACCCCGATTCACGTGGTCCCCTTTATCGGCTGGGTTTTGTTGATGGGGGCGACGGTTTCGCTGTTCACCTTCCACCGCAACCGTTTGCTGGCGCTGGTGCTGGTGGGCGTGATCGGCCTGATGGTTTCTGTCGGCTTTGTGTACCTTTCGGCACCCGACCTTGCGCTGACCCAGATCAGCGTTGAGGTTGCGACCGTCATGCTGCTTTTGCTGGCGTTGAACTTCCTGCCCAAGGAAAGCCCTGTCGAAAGCACCGCAGGGCGGCGTGGGCGTGACGGGTTGATCGCAGCGGTGGCGGGGCTTGGCATCGGCGCGTTGATCTATGGCCTGATGATGCGCGATTTCGCCTTTCCGACGATTTCTGATTTTCACCTAGCCAATGCCAAACCCGGCGGCGGCGGGACCAATGTTGTCAATGTAATCCTCGTCGATTTCCGTGGCTATGATACCTTTGGTGAGATCACCGTGCTGGGTATCGCAGGCCTTGTGATTTACGCGCTGGTCGAGGCGCTTCTGCGTGGCGGTCCGGCCAATGACCGGCTGCTGGCTTGGATGCCCGATCAGAAACGCGCGGGCGACCGGCACCCCTTGATGCTGGTGGTGGCAACGCGGATGATCCTGCCGATTGCGATCCTTGTCGGGGTGTACATCTTTCTGCGCGGCCATAATGAGCCGGGCGGCGGGTTTGTCGCGGGGTTGGTCGTGGCGATTGCGACGATCATGCAGTATATGGCGTCCGGTTACGGTTGGGCGGCGGCACGGCAACGGATTGATTACCACGCGCTGATTGGCTGGGGTGTGACGATTGCGGGGCTTTGCGGCGTTGGTTCATGGTTTGCGGCGCGGCCGTTCCTGACCTCCAGCTTCGGCTATGTCAAACTGCCCTTCATTGAAAAGTTCGAGCTTGCGACCGCCGCGATATTCGATCTGGGCGTGTTCCTGACGGTGGTTGGGGCGGTGATGCTTGCGCTTGCCTCTATCAGCCGTATCGCGATCCGGGCCGGTGAAACGGTGAATATCGAGCCTTTCGATATCCAGCCCGATGAAGATGAGAAAACCGAGGGGGCGCACTGATATGGAACTTCTAGTAGCCTCTGCCGTAGGGATGTTGACCGCTTGCGGGCTGTACCTGATCTTGCGCAAGCGCACCTTTCCGGTGATCGTTGGGTTGGCCGTGCTATCCTATGCGGTGAACGTGTTTATCTTTGCCTCGGGACGCTTGGCGATTGGCATGCCGGGCATCATCTCAGCGGACGCGGCGGGTTATACCGACCCGCTGACACAGGCCTTGGTGCTGACCGCGATTGTTATCAGCTTTGGCATGACCGCGCTCATCGTGATGATGGCGCTGGGGTCCTTTTTGGAAACCGGCGACGATTATATCGCGATGGAGGATGACGAAGCATCCGATGAAGAAAAGGAGGGCGCGAAATGAACCATTGGATCATCGCCCCCGTCATCTTACCGGCCATGCTGGCGCCCTTTATCGTTTTGGTGATGCGCCACGATCTGTCGTTGCAGCGGATCTTTTCAACCTGCGGCACCGTGGTTTTGGTCGGTATCTCCTTGATGCTGCTTTACACCGCCGCAACCAACCCGCCAGAGGTCTATTTCCTCGGCAATTGGGATGCGCCCTTTGGCATCGTGTTGGTGCTGGACCGTCTGTCGGCGATGATGGTCGCCCTTACTGCGATTTTGGCATTATTGGTGCAGCTCTACGCCATTGGCACCAACTGGGATGCCCGCGGTAACCATTTTCACGCATTGTTTCAGTTTCAGTTAATGGGCCTCTTTGGCGCCTTTCTGACGGGGGATGCCTTTAACCTCTTTGTATTCTTTGAGGTGCTCTTGATCGCAAGCTATGGTCTGATGATCCATGGCGGCGGGGCAAAGCGGCTCAAGGCCGGCGTGCAATATGTCGCCTTTAACCTTGTCGGCTCGACCCTGTTTTTGTTCGCGCTGGCCACGGTTTATTCGGTGATGGGCACATTGAACATGGCCGATCTGGCAGTGAAAATGCAGACGCTGCCCGCAGGGGACGCCGCCTTGATGCGCGTCGGGGCGGTTCTGCTGCTGCTGGTCTTTGCGGTCAAAGGCGCGTTGGTGCCGTTGCAATTCTGGCTGCCCGCAACCTATAGTTTTGCGCCCGGTCCGGTGGCAGCCCTCTTTGCGGTGATGACCAAGGTGGGCGCATATGCCGTGATCCGCGTTTATACGCTGATCTTCCCGCCAGATACGCCCGCAACCGGCATGTTCTTTGCCGATCTGTTGCTGCCAGCCGCGCTTGTCACGCTGGTCGTGGGCGCGGTGGGCGTGATGGGCGCCACGGGGCTTGCGCGGCTTGTGGCCTTTGCTGCCATCGGGTCAATGGGGACGCTGTTTATCGCAGTGTCGCAATTCACCCCCGAAGCGATGAGTGCCGCACTTTACTATATGATCCATTCGACGCTTGCCACGGCTGCCTTGTTCTTGATCGTTGACATGGTCCAAGACCGTCGCGGCACCGATAGCACCCGCGGATCCTTCCCGCCCTTTGCCCAGCACGGGCTGCTATCGGCGCTGTTCTTTGCCGGTGCCATCGCAATGGCCGGTATGCCGCCGCTCTCGGGCTTTTTAGGCAAGCTGTTGGTGATGGATGCCACACGCGGGCCGGATATGGCAATGATCTGGGGCGCGATCCTTATCACCTCGCTGATCACCATCGTCGGGTTTTCGCGCGCAGGGTCGCAAGTGTTCTGGAAGGCCTATGCCACCACCACAGGTCAGGCCCGCCCCGAGGCCAAGCCCGAGGGGCTGGCTTTTGCCATGATCTTTGCACTGCTGGCGGGTCTTGTGGCCCTGACCGTGATGGCCGGGCCGGTAACCGATTGGCTGGGTGAAACCAGCGCCGAATTGTTTGATCGGGCGGCTTATATCGATGCTGTTCTTCCAGCGGTAAAGGAGTAGGCCGATGCTGCGCAAGCTTTTCCCCCACCCCTATCTGACGCTGCTGCTGGTGATCTCATGGTTGCTGTTGGTCAATGAATACAAGCTCGGCTCGCTGGTATTTGCGCTGATCCTTGGCATCATCATTCCGATGATAACGGCCCCCTATTGGCCTGACAGACCGGTGTTGCGCAATCCGATGGCGATCATCGGCTATGTGTTGATCGTGCTTTATGATATCGTAAAGTCGAACTTCATCGTGGCGGGTGTCGTACTGTTTACGCCCAACAAAAAGCTGCAATCCACATGGATCACCGTCCCGCTGGAATTGCGCTCCCCCGAGGCCATCACCGTGCTGGCCGGCACCATCACCATGACGCCGGGTACCGTAACCGCAGATATGTCTGGCGACGGGCGCGCGCTTTTGGTGCATTGCCTGCACGCGCCTGATCCCGATGCCGTCCGAGACGAGATCAAGACCAGATATGAAGCCCGTTTGATGAGGATTTTTGAATGATCCAATATGCCTTGACCTTCGCCTTTGCCTGCTTTGGCATCGGTCTTTTGTTCAACCTCTACCGCATTTTCCGCGCACCGGGCGTGGTGGACCGTGTTCTGGCGCTTGATACGATGGTGATTAACATCATCGCCCTCTTGATCCTTTACGGCATCACCTCCCATTCCGGCGTTTATTTTGAGGCAGCCTTGCTGTTTGCCATGACCGGATTTGTGTCCACCGTGGCTTATTGCAAGTTCATCCTGCGCGGCGACATCATCGAATAAAGGGGCTGTCATGACTTTACTCTCTGAAATCATCGTGTCCGTATTGCTGGTTGCAGCAGGGTTGTTCGGGCTGGTCGGCAGCTTTGGCCTGTTGAAGCTGCCCAATACCATGACGCGTCTACATGCGCCGACTAAGGCGACAACATTGGGTGTTGGCAGCACGCTGCTGGCCTCGATGCTGTATTTTCTGCTGTTTCAGGGTCGGTTAAGCTGGCATGAGCTGCTGATCACCATGTTTTTGCTGCTCACTGCGCCGATCACCGCCAATTTCATCGCCAAGGCGCATTTGCACCGCTTTCGGGACCAAGAAACCTTGCCCGATACCGGCACCCCCGATGATTGGGCAACATTTGAGGATGAAGCCAAAGAGATGGAACCGGTGATGACACGGACCACCCCACCCCGCTAAGCGCCCTTGCCGTTTGCCGGTTTGCATGCGAGCTTTGGCAGGTCGGTGCAGTCGGAGGCCATCTTGCAAACCATCACCCCAACCAAGACGCAAAACCTGCCGCAGCTTACCCATGCCCGAAATGAGGGCATGGCGCTTGATCTCGATTGGGTCGCGGGCGTGCAGGCCAATACCTCGGCCATTGAGCGGCGTGCAGCCACCTTGCCAGGGCGGCGGTCGGTCAAGAAGGACTATCAGGCGGCATGGCTGTGCAAGGCCATTTCCTGCATCGATCTCACCACGCTTTCGGGCGATGATACCGCGGGCCGCGTGCAGCGCCTTTGCGCAAAGGCCCGCCAACCCGTGCGCCCCGATCTGCTGGCAGCCTTGGGGATGGAGGGGCTGACCGTCGGCGCCGTTTGCGTTTATCACGACATGGTGGAAACGGCAGTTCGCGCGCTTGATGGCTCGGGGATACCTGTCGCCGCAGTCTCTACCGGCTTTCCGGCGGGGTTGTCGCCCCTACATCTGCGCCTGGCCGAAATAGGCGAGAGTGTCGCGGCAGGCGCGCGGGAAATCGATATCGTGATCTCTCGTCGGCATGTGCTGACGCAAAACTGGCAGGCGCTTTATGATGAGACCCGCCAGATGCGTGCGGCCTGCGGTGCCGCCCATATGAAGGCGATCCTGGCCACCGGAGAGCTGGGCACCCTGCGCAATGTCGCCCGAGCCTCATATGTTTGCATGATGGCGGGGGCGGATTTCATCAAGACCTCGACGGGCAAGGAGCCGGTAAACGCCACGCTGCCTGTCACTCTGACCATGATCCGCGCGATCCGCGATTACCGCGACCGGACCGGCATCAAGGTTGGCTACAAACCCGCAGGCGGGATCTCCAAGGCCAAGGATGCCTTGGTTTACCTGTCGCTGATGCGCGATGAGCTGGGCCTGCCATGGGTGCAGCCCGATCTGTTCCGTTTCGGGGCCTCATCGCTTTTGGGCGATATTGAGCGGCAGCTGGAACATCACGTCACCGGCGCCTATTCCGCCGCCAACCGCCATGCGATGGGATAACACCATGACCGTCAAAGAGATTTTCAATTCCATGTCCTATGGCCCTGCCCCCGAATCCAGAACTGAGGCAATGGCGTGGATCACGCAAAACGCCCCCTTTGGCCATTGGATCAACGGCAAGTTCACCGATCCGGCTGACGGCTTTGCCACCAAAAACCCCGCGACCGGCACCCAATTGGCGCAAGTTACCCAAGGCACCGCTGCCGATATCGATGCCGCCGTCAAAGCCGCCCGCAAGGCCCAGCCGAAATGGGCGCGGCTGCCGGGGCACAAGCGTGCGGCCTATCTCTATGCGCTGGCGCGATTGGTGCAAAAGCACAGCCGCTTGTTGGCGGTGACCGAGACGCTGGATAACGGCAAACCGATCCGCGAGGCGCGCGATATCGACATCCCGCTGGTGGCACGGCATTTCTATTATCATGCGGGGCTGGCACAGCTTTTGACCTCCGAGCAGCCGGAGATGGAGCCCTTGGGCGTTTGCGGCGCGGTTATCCCGTGGAACTTTCCGCTCTTGATGCTTGCATGGAAGGTGGCGCCTGCGCTGGCCGCCGGCAATACCGTGGTGCTGAAACCGGCCGAATATACCCCGCTTACCGCGCTTTTGTTTGCGCAGATCAGCCGAGAGGCGGGCCTGCCCCCCGGTGTGCTGAACGTGGTGACCGGCGATGGCGCGACGGGGGCGGCGCTGGTCGATCATGCGGATGTCAACAAGATCGCCTTTACCGGCTCTACCGAGGTGGGGCGCAAAATCCGCGCGGCCACGGCGGGCACGGGCAAGGCCCTGACATTGGAGCTGGGCGGGAAATCCCCCTATATCGTCTTTGATGATGCCGATCTGGATTCCGCGGTTGAGGGTCTCGTTGATGCGATCTGGTTCAATGGCGGGCAGGTGTGCTGTGCCGGCTCAAGGCTTTTGGTGCAAGAGGGCGTGGCGGAACGGTTCCATGCCAAGCTGCGCGCACGGATGGACGGGCTGCGCATTGGCGACCCGATGGATAAATGCATCGACGTGGGCGCGGTCGTGGACCCGGTGCAACTGGCACAAATCACCGCGATGGTCGATGCCAGCGCGGGTGAGAAATACCAGATCCCCTGCCCCGAGGGCTGCTTTTACCCGCCAACGCTGATCACCGGCCTTGGTGCGGCCGATCCCTTGATGCAAGAGGAAATCTTTGGGCCGGTTCTGGTCTCCATGACCTTCCGCACGCCTGCTGAGGCCGTGGAGCTGGCCAATAACACCCGCTACGGGCTTGCCGCCAGCATCTGGACCGAGACCCTCAACCTTGCGCTGGACATGGCCCCCAAGGTCAAGGCCGGCGTGATCTGGATCAACGGCAGCAATATGTTTGACGCCGCCGCCGGTTTTGGCGGGGTGCGCGAAAGCGGCTTTGGCCGTGAGGGTGGCTGGGAAGGCCTGCTGGCCTATCTGCGGCCCAAAGGCACCGCGCGGGCGCTGCGCCCTGTTGCGGCCATGGCGGAGCCCGCAACGCCTGAGGTATCGGGTCTGGACCGCACCGCCAAGCTCTATATCGGCGGCAAACAGGCGCGGCCGGATGGAGGCTATTCGCGCGCGGTCTGGTCGTCCAAGGGCAAGCTTTTGGGGCATACCGGCCTTGGCAATCGCAAGGATATCCGCAACGCGGTTGAGGCCGCGCATAGTGCAAAGGGCTGGGGCAACGCCTCGGCACATCTGCGCGCACAAATCCTTTACTATATCGCCGAGAACCTCTCGGCACGCGCCGATGAATTTGCCACCCGCCTGAAAGATATGACCGGAAAATCCGGCACGGATGAGGTAGAGGCCAGCATCGCGCGGCTCTTTAGCTATGCCGCTTGGGCCGACAAATTTGATGGTGCGGTGAAATCAGTGCCGATCCGTGGCGTGGCCATGGCGATGAATGAACCCTGCGGCGTGATCGGCGCGATCTGTCCTGATGAGGCACCGCTTTTGGGGATGATCAGCTTGATGGCCCCTGCCATTGCGATGGGCAACACTTGCGTTCTGGTCCCGTCACAGGCCTATCCGCTGGCGGCCACTGATTTTTATCAAGTGCTTGATACATCCGACGTGCCTGCGGGCGTGGTGAACATCGTGACCGGCCCGCATGAGGAGCTGGCCAAACCGCTGGCCGCGCATCTGGGTGTGGATGCCATGTGGTGCTTTGGCGCAAAACCCCTGTCAGAAGTGGTGGAGCGTGAAGCCGCAGGCAACCTGAAACGCACATGGGTCAACAATGGTCTGGCCACCGATTGGACCAATGCCGAAGGTCGGCCCTTCTTGCGGGCTGCGACCGAGGTAAAGACGATCTGGGTACCCTACGGCGAGTGACCTAGCTTTTGGGGCGATCGTCGTAATCGGTTTTCAAAATGCGGGCGGCGTCGCCTTGCGGGTCGTCATATTGCTTGCTTTTCAGCGCCCAGAAAAACGCCGCCAAGCCAGCCCCGCCAAGCAGCAGGGAGACCGGAATAAGGATCGTCAGAATTTCCATGGGATCACCTTAACCGCAATGCGTTCAGCGATACTGTAATCGAAGACAGCGACATCGCCAAGGCCGCAAGCAAAGGCGTGGCCAGCCCCATCAGCGCCAGCGGCACCGCGATCACGTTATAGGCGGCCGAAAGCGCAAAATTCTCACGGATCCGGCGGGTTGATTGTTTGGCGATCCGCAGGGCATCGGCCACCGGTGCCATATCCTGCCCCAAAAGCACGATATCGGATGCGGTGCGCGCCGCATCCAGCGCCGTCGCGGGGGAAATCGACACATAGGCCTGCGCCAAAGCGGCGGTATCGTTCAGGCCATCGCCGATCATCAAAACCTTATGGCCCTGATCTTGCAAAGCTTTGACATAATTTGCCTTTTCAGCCGGAAGCTGCCCCGCCTGCCATTCCGAAATCCCGATCCGCGCGGCAAGATCGGCCACCGGCACCGCGGCATCCCCCGAAAGCAACGTCAGCTTCAGTCCCGCCGCCTTCATTGCGGCCACGGCAACCTCGGCACCTGGACGCAGCTTGTCGGCAAAGAGGATCGCATGGGTTTGCCCACCCAGCGAAAGATACGTCGCCGTTTCCGGCGCTGGGGTCGCCCCCACCCATTCAGCACGGCCCAGACGAACCAATTCGCCGTCAAGCCGCCCCTCGATCCCGTAGCCCGGAACTTCTTGCACGTCTGAAAGCTGTGCCGGGGCAATGTCTGATGCTTTGGTCAGCGCCACCGCCAAAGGATGCGCCGATGCCCCTGCCAACCCCAGCGCCACCTTCAGCGCGGCGGGGGGCAAGACATCAAGGTTCACCGGCTTGGGCGTGCCAAGCGTTAGCGTGCCGGTCTTGTCGAACACAACATGATCCACCTCGGCCAGACGCTCTAACGCGGTGCCGTCCTTGATCAGCAAGCCCTTACGAAACAGCCGCCCACTGGCCGCCGTCACCACCGCAGGCACGGCCAGCCCCAAGGCACAGGGGCACGTGATGATCAGCACCGCCGCCGAGATATTGACCGCGTAACGCAAATCGCCCCCTGTCCGCCACATCCAAAAGCCAAATGCGGCAAAGGACAGGATATGCACAAGCGGCGAATAGGCGCGGGCGGCACGCTCGGCAAGGCTGGTGTATTTCGTCTTGGCGCTTTCGGCCACGGCAACCAGATCGGCCATACGGTGCAGGCTGCTGTCACGGCCCGCCGCAGTGACGCGCACCAAAAGCGGGCCAGTCAGGTTAATTTCCCCCGCCGCGACCGGCATGCCCGGCGCCACCATCGACGGCAGGCTTTCGCCCGTCAGCAAAGAGCGGTCAACCTCGGACGTGCCTTGCGTGACCACACCGTCCACCGGCATCCGGCCACCGGGGCGCACGCGCACGATATCGCCGACGGCAAGGGCGGAAATGGCAACCTCTTCCTCGACGCCGTCCACCGCACGCGTGGCGCGCGGCACCTCTAGCGCGGCCAGTTCCTCGGCGGCGGAGCGGGCGACGGCGCGGGTGCGATGATCAAGGTAACGCCCGCCCAGCAGGAAAAACGTCAACATCACCGCGGCATCGAAATAGGCGTGATGACCGGAATTAAAGGTTTCAAACAGGCTGATCGAAGACGCCAGAACAAGCGCCAGCGAGATCGGCACATCCATGCCCAACCGCCCAACCCGCAAGCTGGCCCATGCCGATTTGAAAAACGGCTGGCCTGCGAAAACCACCGTTGGCAGGGCAATCGCGGCAGAGATCCAGTGGAACAGATCGCGCGTCGCATCGCCCGCCCCCGACCAGACCGCCACCGAAAGCAGCATGACGTTCATCATGGCAAAACCGGCAACGCCCAACCGCATCAGCAAATCGCGGCCCTGCTTGTCGGTTTCCGTGGCCGAAAGCAGACCGGGGTCCAGCTCATGCGCCTCAAATCCAAGGCTGGCAAGAACGGGGATCAGGCTTGCGGCGGTCACATCCGGATCGGCATCCACGCTGACGCGCCGCTGGGTCAGGTTGACCCGCGCCGATTGGACCCCCGGCAAGGCCTGAAGCCCGTTTTCCACCGTGGACATACAAGCCGCACAATGCGCCGTGGGCAAGGACAGCATCAGGCGCGCGTGGCTTGGGCGGTTCAGCTCTGCCAGACGCTCGGCCGAGGGGGCAACGGCGCAGGCCGGACAGGCCGACGGGCTGACATGGCCTGCGTCATATTCCTCCGCCAATGTCATTTCTAACCCCTGACGCTTAGGTCAATACGCTGGCGAAACACCGTGCCATCGGGGGCTGTCGCCTCAATCTGCATCATCCATTTGCCCATCGCCAGATCAAGCGAGGCCACGAAAACGCCGGACTCACGGACGAACTCTGGGTGCATGTCATCGCTTGCCTCGGTTGTGCGCCCGATCAGCACCGACAGCGCGGACACCTCGGCCGGATAACCGGCCTCATCGGTGAAGGCGAGCCGCAGTTGCTTGGCCTTCGCGTCATATTCAGGTGCCAAGGTCCACCCCAGACCGATCTGCGCGCTGCGGTCGGCATCAAAGGTCTGGCTGGCAACGTAAGAGTTTTTCACCTCCAGCCCCGGAAAGGTGCTGATCGCCTTATAGGCCATCAACAGATTGACTGCGATGATGATGCCAAAAGCCCCGACGGTAAAAAACAGCACCTTGCGGCCGGTGATACGAAAACCCTGATCATCCGTCATGCTATTTGCCTTTTCCGTTGAAAATCGTGTCGTGGTGGATCCGGTTGGTTCCATCATTATCTTCGACCCACAACCGCAGATCGGTCCGGTCATTCAGCGCCGCCTCAGAGCCCGGCGTGGCAAAGACATAGACCCGCTGGGTCTGTTGTTCATTCGCAGGCACCGAAATCGTCGTTTCATCCGTACCTTCCAATGCAATCCGAAGATCAGCATCCGAGGTCAGCGAGACATTCAAGTCCATATCATGTCCAAGCTTGTTCAACACACGGATATCATAGGTGTTGCGAATCGTGCCATCCGATAGCGTCACAAAGGTTGGATTGCGCACCGGCGTCACGTTCAGGTCAATCGAGCTACGCAGGAACAGGGCGACAACAAGGGCAAGCCCAACCCCCGACCACAGAACCGTATACATGATCGTGCGCGGACGAAAGACGTGCTTCCAAACCGATTTCGGCTCTTTCCCCGAGATTTCAGCAACCTCATCCGTCAGCGCCATATAACCGATCAGGTCCCGCGGCTTGCCGATCCGGTCCATCACATCGTTGCAGGCATCAATGCACAAACCGCAAGTGATGCAGGCCATCTGCTGCCCGTCGCGGATATCAATCCCCATCGGGCAAACGTTGACGCAGGCCATACAATCAATGCAATCGCCGTTCGTGGCAGTGACTTCACCCTTTTGCAGCTTGCCGCGCGGCTCTCCGCGCCAATGACGATAGTTGATGGTCAGCGTGTCTTCGTCAATCATCGCGGCCTGAATGCGCGGCCATGGGCAGGCGTAAATACAGATTTGTTCACGGAAAAACCCGCCGAAAAAGAAGGTCGTCGCGGTCAGCACCAGAATGGTCATATAGGCCATGAAATGCGCCTGCCCGGTGACCAGATCAACGGCCAATGTCGGCGCATCGGTAAAGTAAAACACCCAAGCCCCGCCCGTGGCGACCGCGATCAAAAGCCATGCAGCCCATTTGGTCGCGGTTTTGCGGATCTTCTCGGCGGTCCACTTGCTGCGATGCAGGCGCAGGCGCGCGTTGCGGTCGCCCTCAACCCAACGCTCCACCAGAATGAACAGATCGGTCCAGACCGTTTGCGGGCAGGCATAGCCACACCACACACGCCCCGCAGCCGAGGTAAACAGAAACAGCCCCAAACCCGCCATGATCAACAGGCCCGCGACGAAATAGAACTCATGCGGCCAAATCTCGATCATCAAAAAGAAGAACCGGCGGTTGGCCATATCAACCAGAACCGCCTGATCGGGCAGGCTTGGCCCGCGATCCCAGCGCAGCCATGGCGTGATGTAGTAAAGGCCCAAGGTAAAGGCCATAATCCACCACTTGAGGTTTCGAAACGCACCCTTGACGCGGCGCGGAAAGATCGGCTCACGTTTGGCATATAGGCTTTGGGGTTCGGTATCTGGGCTGCTCACGGCAATACTCCGGCTTCGGTTTAGGCGCTGGTATCCCGCATTGGTATCACCGTTGCTTTGACCTGCATCAACTCCATATCACAGATACAGATTTTGGGGCTTATTCCGCTGCGACATCTGCGCACGGCAGGCGGATTTGTCGCAAAAATGATGCCCCGACACCCATTAGGAAAGCTGCGGCGGTGGCAAGCCGGGAAAACGACCCAACCAGGGCGCAGGTTAGCATATTGTCCTGCCGTCGCTCTGCGGCAAATCAACCCATAGGCTGGCGATGGTTTCCCTAAGTTTAGGCAGGACCCGCGCCTCGAACCACGGGTTTTGTGCCAGCCACCTGTTGTTGCGGGGGCTGGGATGGGGAAGCACAACCACGCCTTGCGGCAGATCAACGGCCTGCGCCAAATCCGCCAAGGACCGTTTGCGCGCAGCAGGCAGGTGCCACGCCAGGGCATAGCGCCCGATGACCAGCGTCAGCGCCACATCCGGCATGGCATCTAACAGCGGGCGACGCCACTGTGGCGCACATTCCGCGCGCGGCGGCAAATCGCCGCCCGCCCCCGAGCCCGGAAAGCAGAATCCCATCGGCAGAATCGCAACCTTCGCCGGATCATAAAACACATCCGGTGCCAGCCCCAGCCACGCACGAAGCCGCCGCCCCGAAGCATCATCAAAGGGGATCCCCTTGATATGGGTCGCGCGCCCCGGCGCCTGCCCCGCGATCAATAGCCGCGACGTGGCGCTTGCCTGTACCAAAGGGCGCGGCCCCAGTGGCAGGCCTTTGCACAACGTGCAGGCCCGTACCTTGGTCAATAGCTGTTCCATAACCCCATCAAAACGCAAAAAGCCCCCCGGCGCAAACCGGAGGGCCCTGATTTCCAAACACGAAGGCTTACTCGCCGCCGCCCAAGCCGTGGACATAGATCGAGACAGACCGGATATCCGCCTCGGACAGGCGTGGCGCCCAGTTTGGCATCACACCGCCACGGGCGTAAAAGACCGAATCGGTCAGCGCCGCGACGTCGCCACCATAAAGCCAGATCGCATCCGTCAGGTTCGGCGCGCCCAAGTCGCGATTGCCGGTGCCGTCTTCCATGTGGCAGGCGGCACAGTTGTCTTCGAACACCACGGCACCGGCCGAGGCCAGTTCCGCGTCATGCTCTTGCCCCGAAATGGCCAGAACATGCTGCACAACCTGCGCGATCTCTGGTTTCTCCAACAGTTCATCCGCACCGAAACGCGGCATGTCGGAAAGACGGGCGTCATCGTCAGTGGTGTTGCGGATACCATGGGTGATCGTGGTGTGGATCGCCTCAATATCGCCACCCCACAGCCAGTCATCATCCAGCAAGTTCGGATAGCCAGAAGCCTGAACCCCCGCCGCCCCCGAACCGTGGCACTGCGCGCACCAAGTACGGAACACGGCCGCACCGGCATTATTGGCATAGCCCACCAGTTCCGGATCAGCAGAAATCTCGGTCAGCTCGGTGGCTTCCAACTTGGCGCGGATCGGGGCCAGACGGTCCGAAAACTCTTGAATTTCCGCAGCGACATCCGCCCGCGTTGAGGCACCAAGCAAGCCCGGTGTCGCGCGGCTGATCATTGGCCATGCCGGATAGGCGATCGAATACAAAATCGCCCAAAAGATGCAGACGTAGAAGGTCCACAACCACCAGCGTGGCATCGGGTTGTCAAACTCTTCGATCCCGTCCCAGCTGTGGCCAGTGGTTTCCGGATCGCCCTCTTGGTGACGTATGGATTTTTTGCTCATTTCCGCGCCTCATTGGGTCGGTCCGCCGTGTCGATGGCGGGTTTGTCATCGTTGCGAAAGATGGATGCAGCAACGTCCTTGTGGATCGCGCGGCTACCGGGCCGGAAGGCCCAAAAGATCACGCCGGTAAACACCAAAGTCAGAAGAAGCAGCATCCAGCTGTCGGCGAATTCGCGCAATATGCTATAGGTATCCATAATCGGCCCCCCTTAGCGGCTTGCGTCGGGTTGGAAGGTCGAGAAGTCGACCATCGTCCCCAACACTTGCAAATAACCCACCAACGCATCCATCTCGGTCAGTGCGGGTGAGCCATCAAAGTTGCGCACAGTCGCCTTGCCATAGCGTTCCACCAGCCCGTCATAATCGGAATCCGGATCGGCCTGTGCCTGGAAATCCGCAACTGCGTTTTCCATCATATCGTCGGTATAGGGCACGCCCACAAAACGGTGCACCTTCATCGTATCGCCGATATATTCGCCGTCGATCACCTTGCGCGACAAGAAACCGTATTTCGGCATGATCGATTCGGGCACCACCGATTGCGGATCGGTCAGGTGATCCACATGCCAAGCGTCGGAATAACGCTCCCCCACACGGGCAAGATCGGGACCCGTCCGCTTGGAGCCCCATTGGAACGGGTGGTCATACATCGATTCCGCAGCAAGCGAGTAGTGGCCGTAACGCTCCACCTCGTCGCGCATGGGGCGGATCATCTGGCTGTGGCAGTTATAGCAGCCCTCGCGGACATAGATATCACGCCCCGCCAGCTCCAGCGGGGTGTAGGGGCGGACCCCTTCCACCTTTTCGATTGTGTTCTCAAGATAGAACAGCGGTACGATTTGCACCAAGCCGCCAATACTTACCACCAGAAAGGACAGAACCAGTAGCAAGGTCGCGTTGGTCTCGATGACCTTGTGTTTGTCAAGAAAAGCCATTGTTCCCTCCGGTTATTCAGCAGGAACGAACGCGTTGTCGCTCGCCCGTTCGGGCTGCGCTTTCACGGTCATCCACAGGTTATAGCACATGATAAGCGCACCGGTCAGGAACATAACCCCACCCAATCCACGCACCACAAGCATCGGGAACTTCGCAACAACAGTGTCGGCAAATGCGTTCACAAGGAAGCCGTTCGCATCCACTTCGCGCCACATAAGGCCTTCCATGATGCCCGTCACCCACATCGAGGATGCGTAAAGAACGATCCCGATCGTAGCGAGCCAGAAATGCCAGCTAACGAGCTTCAGGCTATAAAGCCCTTCGCGGTTCCACAGTTTTGGCGTCAGATAGTACAGCGCGCCAAAGGTGATCATACCATTCCAGCCAAGCGCACCGGAGTGGACGTGACCAATGGTCCAGTCGGTGTAGTGGGACAAAGAGTTCACCGCCTTGATCGACATCATCGGACCTTCAAAGGTCGACATGCCGTAAAAGCCGATGCTGACCACCATCATCCGGATGATCGGATCGGTGCGCAGCTTGTCCCATGCGCCCGAAAGCGTCATCAGACCGTTGATCATCCCACCCCAGCTTGGCATCCAGAGCATGATCGAAAAGACCATCCCAAGGGTCGAAGCCCAGTCAGGCAGCGCCGTATAGTGCAAGTGGTGCGGACCGGCCCAGATATAAAGGAAGATCAGCGCCCAGAAGTGGATGATCGACAGCTTATAGCTGAACACGGGACGTTCGGCCTGCTTTGGCACAAAGTAATACATCATGCCAAGGAAGCCCGCCGTCAGGAAGAAGCCCACGGCATTATGGCCATACCACCATTGCACCATCGCATCCTGCACGCCGGAAAAGACCTGCACGGATTTGGACCCGAACATGGACACAGGGATGCTCAGGTTGTTGAACACATGCAGCATCGCCACAGTGATGATGAACGCAAGATAGAACCAGTTGGCGACGTAGATATGCGGCTCTTTGCGCTTGATAAGCGTGCCAAGGAACGCAGCCAGATAGGCAAGCCAGACAACGGTCAACCACCAGTCGGTCAGCCACTCAGGCTCTGCATATTCTTTGGACTGGGTTGCACCAAGCAAGTAACCGGTTGCCGCCAGAACGATAAACAGCTGATAACCCCAAAAGACGAACCAACCAAGGTTGCCGCCCCAAAGACGGGCCGCACTTGTACGTTGCACCACATAAAACGACGTTGCGATCAACGCGTTGCCGCCAAAGGCAAAGATAACAGCCGAGGTATGCAAAGGCCGCAAACGACCAAAGTTGGCGTAGCCCTGCGCCCATTCAAAGTTGAGTACCGGAAAGGCCAATTGGAAGGCGATAATCACCCCCACCAAGAACCCGACCACACCCCAAACGGCGGTCGCGATCACGCCTGCACGCACGACCCCGTCAAAATATTCATTTTGCGGTGCTGCCGCTTTCGGCTCATCGGCGTGGCGCAAGGTCCACAGAAATACAGCCCCCGCAGCCAACATGATTGTTAGCGCATTGACCATATAGGCCGGATCGCGCGCGTAGTTGGCAGCAATCGCGGCAAGTACCGCGATTACGCCAAGCGCAATCAATTTAATATAATCCCACATTTTGCGTCCCTTCGTCCTCTCCCAGTTTGGGTGCAATGCCCAACCGGGTATTCGTTCACACTTTGCCTTCTAGATGCCAAGCGCGCTACCGCCTTGATCCATGTCAATGAGTTCATTGTAATCGCTTGACCCGTATCAATGCACTAGACAATTATCTTCGTTAAGGTGGTGTGATGTCACAGCAGGAGATTTCTATCATGGCTTACAAATCCCTACTCACTATTTGTGCCGATCCTTCGCGCGCGCCGCAAACATTTGCAACCGCCGCGTCCCTCGCCGTTGCCCAAGACGCGCATCTGGACGTTCTGGCTTTGGGCGTTGACCGCACACAGATCGGCTATTCCTATGTGGGCGCCGGTGCAATTGTCATGCAGGCGGCGATCGATAACGCGACAAACGACGTAAAAGTAATCGAAGATGCGGTGCGTACCGCCGCCGGTTCTGCCAGCCCGACATTGCGTTGGTCGTCAGAAGGTGCCGTGGCAATGGTCGGCGGTCTGGCCGATCTGGTCGCGCTTCGGGCACGCTTTGCCGATCTGGTGGTACTTGGCAAACCCTACGGCGAGGACCGCGGCGATGAAGAAGCGGCCATCATCGAATCAGCAATGTTCGAGGGGCAGGCCCCCGTTCTGGTGGTCCCTGATGTGCCACTTGATGCCAGCAATATCGGCAAGCGCATCGTTGTTGCATGGAACCAAAGCCGCGAGGGGCTAATTGCCATTCGCCGCGCGCTGCCCTTCTTGAAAAAGGCCGACACCGTCTGGATCACCATTGTCGATCCGCCAAAGCATGGTGCCGAACGGTCCGACCCCGGCGGGGCGCTTTGCCAGATGCTGGTGCGCCACGGTGTAAAGGCCGAGGTTTCGGTTCTCGCCCGCACGATGCCACGCGTCTCGGATGTTTTGGCGCGGCATGTGAATGATATGAACGCCGACATGATGGTGATGGGGGCTTATGGTCACTCTCGCTTCCGCGAGGCGATCTTGGGCGGGGCAACGCGCAACATGCTGGAAACAGCTGAAGTGCCCGTCTTTATGGCCCACTAGCCTTTATAGCCCACTAACGAAATTGGCCCGCGTCCCATTACGGGGCGCGGGCCAACACTATCAGCTTTACGCGATCATTCAGCGTAATCGGGCATCGCTTCCAGCTGCTCTTTGGTTTGCGAGACATAGACGCGGATGTCATCACCCTCGTCAGCCCGCAGAATTGTCAGCTCGGCCAGATCCATCGAGACCGGCTTTTCGCCCATCCCCAGAAAACCACCGACATCAATTACAGCAGCATTCACCTGACCGTCAGCGTTTAGCACCAACTCGCTAATTTCGCCCACGTCGTCATCATTCGCATCATAGACACGCGCACCGGTCAGCCGCTCGGCGGTCAAAATTTCAGGCTCGGCTGTCATATAGCCATCCCGCGCAAAGGGATCGGCGCCGGTCATACCCGTTTCAGCCGGTGCCATAGCCGTCCCCGTGGTTTGGTCATGCGGGGTCATTGTCTGCGACATGCGGTCATATTCCGGGGCTTCCTGAATATTTGCATCCGCTGCCGTCATCACCAGAAAGTAGTCATCCGGGTCCTCGCCAGTCGCATCATCCGATACAAACTTCAGCGCGCTCATGTTCACCGCGACCTGACGCTCGCCCATTCCAAGGAAGCCGCCGATATCAACCAAGACAGCCTCAACCTTGCCGTCGCGGGACAGGATCACATCGTTGATCTCGCCAATATCATCCCAGCCATCCTGCACGCCATTGGCCATGTTGCCCTCAACGTCAGCCTCGGAGGCATAGACACGTTCACCGATAAATTCCGATGCGTAGACTTCACCAACGACAGCCCCGGTCCGGAACATATCTGTAGTTTGCGCTTGTGCAGCCACAGTTGAGAAAGCCACCAAAGCGGTTGAAATCATAAGATTTTTCATTGCAGTTCTCCGTTCGTTGTTTCACTCAGCGCAATTTCCACGCTCTGCAAACACAACAATCGGACGGCCGCTTTGGTTCCGCGAAATTATAAAAGTTTCAACCGACCCTTACCCAAGATGCGGGCGAAAGGCCTCGGCAACCTGCGTATAGACCGCGCGCTTGAACGGCACGATAGAGGCAATCATCTCATCGACACCAATCCAGCGCCACTTTGAAAACTCGGGGTGTTCGGTCGCGATGTTGATTTGATCGTCACGGCCGGTAAAACGGTACAAGAACCACTTCTGCCGCTGGCCGCGAAATTTGCCGCCCCAGACCTTGCCCAGCAATTCCGGTGGCAGGTCATAGGTCACCCAATCTTCGGTCTTGGCGATTTTCTCCACCAGATCGGCTGTCACACCGGTTTCTTCCCACAGCTCCCGCAAGGCCGCGACACGGGGCTTTTCGCCATCATCAATTCCGCCTTGTGGCATCTGCCACGCGGCAATTTCGGAATCCAGCCGCTGGCCCGCAAAGATCAACCCCTCGGCGTTGATCAGCATCACCCCCACACAAGGGCGATAAGGAAGAAGGGATGCATCTGTCATATCATAGCCTTTGGTAAGGGGGCAAAATGCCCCCTTGGTACTGAAATCAGGGTTGCACGGACAGGGCGCTAATACCCTTCAAGATATCCACCGCATAGGCCAGCTGGTAATCTTCCTCACGCAGCTTCGCGGCCTCTTCTTCGCGGGCACGATCCTCTTCCAGCTGCTTACGCTCATCTTCCGTCATGGAATCATTGTCCAAAGCGCCACGAAGCGAGGCTTCGGTACGGGCCTGAACGGCGGAAAGCGGCTCTGCTTCTTCCTCCAGCGGTTTGCGCGGGGGTTGTTTCACGATAATATCAGGTGCCACACCAAGCGCCTGAATGGAGCGTCCCGATGGCGTGTAATAACGCGCCGTCGTCAGGCGCATCGCGCCCTCGCCCCGCAATGGGATAATGGTTTGCACCGACCCTTTGCCAAAGCTTTTGGTCCCCACAACAATCGCGCGGCGGTGATCCTGCAACGCCCCCGCAACAATTTCAGATGCCGAGGCAGAGCCGCCATTAATCAACACAACCAAGGGCTTACCCCCCGTCAGATCGCCGGGCACAGCGTTGAAACGTTCGCCGTCACCGGCCTCACGGCCACGGGTGGAAACGATCTCACCTTTTTCAAGGAAGCCGTCCGACACCTGGATCGCTTGGTTCAGCAGGCCACCCGGATTGTTGCGCAAATCAAGCACAACACCGGTTACGTTGTCCCAGCCGCCTAGCTCTTCGGAGGATTCTTTCAGCCCCGATTCCAGCCCCGGATAGGTTTGGTCATTAAAAGTGGTCATCCGCACCACGATGGTGCTGCCGACAGTGCGGGTGCGCACAGCGGTCAGTTTAATGGTGTCACGGATGATCGACACGTCGAACGGTTCGGCTGAACCTTCGCGCACCACGGTGATGATGATCTCGGAACCAACCGGCCCGCGCATCAGGTCAACCGCCGCATCCAACGTCAGCCCCAGCACCGACTCACCGTCGACATGGGTGATGAAATCACCGGCCTCGATCCCGGCGGCATCCGCAGGTGTGTCATCCATAGGCGAGACGACTTTGACAAAGCCCTCTTCTTGCGTGACCTCAATGCCCAGCCCGCCAAATTCGCCACGCGTCTGCACGCGCATGTCATCAAAATCCTTGGGCGCAAGGTAGCTGGAATGCGGATCAAGCGAGGTCAGCATTCCGTTGATCGCCGCCTCGATCAGGTCATTGGTGTCTGTCTCCTCGACATATTGGCCGCGAATGCGTTCAAAGATGTCGCCAAACAGGTCAAGCTGCTCATATACGCTTGTGTTTTTCTTGACCTCTTGCGCCAGCAAGGGGCCTGCAATCTGTGTTGTCAGCAAAATACCTGCAACAGTGCCGCCCAAAGCGGCCATAGCGAATTTCTTCATTGCCCGTGTCAATCCTTTGTTGCGGCGAACCATGGGGCCGGGTTGACCGGTTCGGTGCCTTGTCTGATCTCAATATAAAGCGTTTCTGTCTCGCGTATACCACCCACATCAGATGCGCTGGCCAAAAACTCTGTACTATTTTCCATGGTGCTACCGCCCATCAAGCCCAAGGGTGCGCCAATGCCCACCACTTCGCCAACCTCTCCGTAAACTGTTTCTAGCCCTGCCAACACCAAAAGATAGCCGCCACCGGGTTCAAGGATGATCACGTTTCCGTAGTCAAGCAGCGGCCCAAGGTAGCGGATGGTACCCGCCCAAGGCGCCGTCACTAAGGCCTGCGAGCGTGTGGAAAGGGTAATACCGGGGCGGCGCGTGCCACTTGCATCGGCCTCATTCGCGCCGCGCAACAGGCTGCCGAGCGTCGGCAGCACCAGATTGCCCTTGGCCGAAGCAAAGCTGCGCAGGGCATCGCTGCCGGCAAGATCAAGATCCAACCCGTCCACAAAAGCGCCCAAAGTGTCGGCGCTCTCCAACAGGCTGCGCAGGGCATCAGGGTCTTCGGTAAAGCGGCGTGGAAGGGCTGTGCGTTCCGAGATCGCCTGTGACAGCGTGCTGCGCGCGGTTTGCGCCACCGACAGCCCGTTTTCAAGCACCGTTCCCGCCGCGATCTGCAAGGCCCGCAAGTCCCGCAGCTCGGTCACCTCGGCCTGCAACTGTGCCACCTCGGCTTGCAACGCGGGCGTCACCTCGGCGAGGATCATCCCTGATCGGGCCGTGCCCAAAGGCCCCGAGGGATGCAACAGCAACAAGGGCCCCGGTGTTGCCTCCAACTGCCCAAGCACGCCAAGCAGTTGGCCCACGCGGTTCCGTTCAGCATCAAACTGGATCAACAAAGAGGCCTCGCGCACCTTGGCTTGGCGCAATCCCTCGCGCAGCGCGCCCAACCCCTGCTCATAGGCCTGAATAGTATCGGTCAGGGCCGACACACGGTCGCGTTTGGTTTGCGCTTCTTCCATCGCGGTAACAGCCTCTGCCAGCGCGGCAGAGGCCTTGGCCGCCTGCTCCCCCACGGTTTGCGCAGGGGCGGCCCCGGCAAAGACCATGGCGGCAGCAAAGGCGGCAGCGCGGATCATTGGATCAGGCTTGTCCCCGTCATTTCCTCGGGTTGCGGCAAGCCCATCAGCTGCAAGATGCTTGGCGCAAGATCGGCCAAACGGCCATCGCGCAGCTCTGCGCCCTTTGGTCCGCCATAAAGGATCACCGGCACAAGATTGGTCGTATGTGCCGTATGCGGCCCGCCGGTCACGGGGTCCACCATCGTTTCGCAATTGCCGTGATCGGCAGTGATAATCATCGCGCCGCCCGCCTTTTCCAGTGCCGCAATCGCCAACCCAAGACCGCTATCCACCGCCTCGCAGGCCTTCATCGCCGCTGCCAGATCGCCGGTATGGCCGACCATATCGGGGTTGGCAAAATTCACCACGATCAAGTCATAGCCATGCTCGATCGCCTGCACCAATTCGGCCGCCACCTCGGGTTCTGACATCTCGGGTTGCAAATCATAGGTGGCGACCTTTGGCGATTTCGGCATGGCGCGATCCTCGCCAACATTCACCGCCTCGGAACCACCATTCAGGAAAAACGTCACATGCGGGTATTTTTCCGTTTCCGCCAAACGAAATTGCGTGCGGCCCTGTTTGGCCACCCATTCACCCAGCGTGTTTTGCAAGACCGGTTTGGGATAGGCCGTCGTCATATAGGCGTTATGGTTGACCGAGTAATCTACCATCCCCAGCATCGCCGCCCATTCGGGGCGCGCGGTGGCATCAAACCCGTCAAATGCCGGATCGCCAAGAGCGGCCAGAATTTCGCGCGCGCGGTCGGCGCGGAAGTTGAGGCAGTAAAACCCGTCCCCTGACTTGGCGCCCGCATATCCGGCAAGCACCGTAGGGGCGATAAACTCATCCGTTTCGCCGCGCGCATGGGCGGCGGCAATCGCGGCTTGGGCATCGGATGCGTTTTCCCCCTGCCCTGCAACCATCGCATCAAAAGCACGTCCCACACGTTCCCAACGATTGTCGCGGTCCATCGCCCAATAGCGCCCGATCACGGTGCCAACGCGCGCGCCTTCGGGCAAACCGTCCATCAGCCGCGCCATATGCTCGGGGGCTGAGCTGGGCGCCACATCGCGTCCATCGGTAATTGCATGGATCACCACGGGAACGCCCGCATTTGCAACCGTCCGCGCCGCCGCGATCACATGGGCGACATGCCCGTGCACCCCGCCATCCGAGATCACGCCCATCAGATGCGCCACCCCGCCCGAGGCCTTCAACCGTGCGATAAAATCCAGAAGCTGGGGGTTTTGGCCAAAACTGCCCTCCTCAATCGCCAGATCAATCGCGCCAAGGTCCATCGCCACCACGCGGCCCGCGCCGATATTGGTATGGCCCACCTCGGAGTTGCCCATCTGCCCGCGTGGCAAGCCAACATCGGGACCATGGGTGATCAGCGTCGCATGGGGGCAGTTTGCCATCAAACGGTCAAAATTCGGCGTATCGGCAAGAACCGGCGCGTTTGCGCTGCGGTCATCATTCAACCCCCAGCCATCAAGAATGCACAGAACTACGGGTTTCACGGTCATTTTAGTGCCCTTTTCGCTGATGTTACGCAGGTTTTACGCCCAGCCTACGCATAGGGCAACCGCCTCACTCACGGTGATAGGGGCTTCCCGCCAGAATTGATGCCGCGCGGTACAATTGTTCCGCTAACATCACCCGCACCAACATATGCGGCCAGACCATCGCGCCAAACGACAGCGCAAAATCGGCGGAATCGCGAAAAGCAGGCGCAAGACCATCGGCACCGCCAATACAAAAGGCCACATCCTGCCGCCCTGCATCGCGCCATTTCGCAAGCTGGTCGGCAAATTCGGGGCTGGTCAGCTGACGCCCACGTTCATCCATCACGACCGTCAGCGCACCGGCAGGCACGGCGCGCGACAGCAACGCAGCCTCAGCCTCCATCCCGCCACCTTTGCGGTCTTCGACCTCGGTCAGCGCAAAAGGGCCAAGCCCCAAGGCCCGGCCCGTCCGGTTGAATCGCGTCACATAGTCGTCGATCAATTCGCGCTCTGGCCCGGCACGCAGCCGGCCCACGGCACAAAGATGCACCCGCATCAGTCTTCCTCGCGCACACCTATGCCCATATGGCCACCCGGTTGCCACATTTTCTCAAGGTCATAGAATTCCCGCACTTCGGGGCGGAAAATATGAACGATAACATCGCCCGTATCGACCAGAACCCAATCGCCGGTTTCCTTGCCTTCCATCTTGCACAAGATGCCGTAATCTTGCTTGATCCGGTCGGCCAGACGCTCGGAAATCGAGGCAACCTGACGCGAGGACCGGCCGGAGCAGATGACCATATAGTCAGCCATATCGGACCGACCGCGCAGATCGATCTGTACGACCTCCTCGGCTTTGTCATCTTCGACAGAGGCCAAGACAGTGGCCAAAAGCTTTTCAGGGGTAGGATGGTTTTCAGTATTGGCCGCAGTTGTCATACGCGCGGCCCTTGGTCCGACCGGAAGCCCGGTCGCAGGATCAGAATGAGACAGGACATTGTCCTCCAGAATTTCACGCGCCGGACATAAGGCTTGATGCCAACACGCCCCCGACGCAGGGCGGTACATGCAGAATATCACCCTGCGGCGCAAATCTCAATCACAGGCAGCCGGTCTGTGCAAGGGAACAGTGGCGGTTTGGCGCGTTGCGACGGGGCTAAATCACAAAAACACGCCCGATTGCGCCAATGGACCGCGAATCACCCCAAGTCATCGATGACTGCGGCGCGCGCGTGTTGTCAGCTTAGAACCTTCCAGAACCTTTACCTCGCGCTGCGGGAAAGGGATGGAAATGCCGTTGGTCTTGAACGTATCCCAAAGCGCCAGATAGACGTTGCCACGAATATTCGTCAGCCCCGCTGTCGGGTCCGCAATCCAGAACCGCAAAATGAAATCAACCGAGCTATCGCCAAAACCGACGATATGGCACACCGGCAAGCGGTCACCCAGCACCCTATCCACGCCCAGCGCCGCCTCTATTGCCAGTTTGCGCACAAGATGGGGGTCATCATCATAAGCCGTGCCAAAGAACAGATCGAGCCGTACGAACCGGTTGCTATGCGACCAGTTCACCACTTGGCCCGTGATAAGATCCTCATTCGGGATCAGGTATTCCTTACCGTCCCGCGTAACCACCGACACATAGCGCGCGCCCAGCGCCTCGATCCAGCCGAAGGTGGTGCCAAGGCTGATGACATCGCCGGGTTTGATCGACTTATCCAGCAGGATGATGATGCCAGACACAAGGTTTGACACCACCTTTTGCAACCCGAACCCAAGGCCAACACCAATCGCACCGGACAGGACCGCAAGCCCCGTCAGGTCAAAGCCCACCGCCTTCAGCCCGATGTAAAACGCGCCCCCAAACAAGAAAAGCTGTGTCGCCTTGATCGCCAGAACCTGCATTGAGGGGCTGATATCGGCATTGCCCTTGATCCGTCCCGTGGCACCGCGCGTCAACATCCGTGCGCCCGCCACCAAAAGGCCCGTCACAATCAGCGCCTTTATCACCGTCAGCGCCGTCAGCCGGAAATCGCCAAAGCTGATGGCAAGGCTGTCGAGGAAGGAAAGCACCTCGGCATCAAAACCAAGGATCACCGCGACCACCCAAAATCCGGCACCCCAAGTCACCACACGTGACAAGAACCGGTTGCCGATCAGCTTAGCCGCAAAATTCACGAACAGCAGCATGACGCCGATGGTGCCCGCCACCTCCAGCAACTGGATGCGCGACGGCCATGTGACCTGGCTCAACCCCCAGAACGCCAGCCAGTTAAGCACCGTAAAGATCAACAGCGTCAGGTTCCGGTCCAGCGTGACCACCAAGCGCAACTGCCATTTCTGTAAACCCTCATGCGCGCGCGCCCTCGCCGATAGACGCCGTGACAATGGCACGCGCAACAGCCTGGCAAACAGCAAAATCGCGATAATGCCCGCAACCTGATAAAGCCGTCTTGGCAACAACAAAGACCGTATAAATGCCTCTGCTTGGACCAGCAGGCCTTGGGTCGCATTCACGATCTCTTGGTTAAGCGGGTCCATAGGCGTTTTACGCGCTCCTTACAGGTCTGGCGGGAAAGCAAGCTTAGCGGGGCTTGGGGGCCTTGCATATCCTATTTCAACGGCAAACGCATGGGCCGGCGTCCCACCCTGTGGGGGGCAGCAGTCGCGCTGGAAATTGACGCAGCGTTAGCTTTCTTTACTGTCGGGCAGCATGTCCCGCGTAGTGCCCCCCGCGCAGGTGGTCGAAAACTTCTGGACAGAATCGTATTTATGATGATGGTTATAATAATACGGCTCTTAAGGGCCGCGGTTCGACAACGATAAAAAAGACTATCAACCAATAAAACAACAGGGTGACATATGACCAGCAGACGCAATTTTCTAAGGTATACTGCCGCATTGGGCGCAACCACGGCGCTTCCGGGCATCATCGGGCGCGCATCGGCAGCCACCGGTGCTATGACCGTCGGCATTCCGGTTCCGATCTCGGGGGCCTTTGCCGCCAACGGAAAATTCGCCAGCATGGGCGCGATCATCGCCGCCGAAGAGGCCGCCGAAAATCTGGGCATCGACATCTCGACCTTGGATATGGACACCGAAGGCAAGCCCGCAACCGCCGTGCGCCGCGTCCAGGACGGGATCGCGCAAGACGGGGTCAAACTTTTTGCCGGCGGTATCCTGTCCTCGGAATCCCTTGCGATGGGCAAGGAAATCGAGCGTGGCGGCGGCGTCTTTATGACCACTGCGGGCGCGGATGAGATCACCGGCAGCGATTGTAATTCCGCCACCTTCCGGTGGAGCGTGCCAACCTTTGGCGCGATTGAGCAAACCCTGCGCCCGATCATCGACGCCATTCCCGACGCCAAGCGCTGGTACACCATCACCCCGCAATATGTCTTTGGTGAGGGGTTGTTGAGCGCGACAACCAACCTACTCGCGGAAAAAGGGTTGGAGCATGTCGGTAACAGCTATCACTCGCTGGTCGAGAAAGAGTTCAGCGGCTATATCACCAATGCTATTGCCGCCAAGCCCGATGTTTTGCTGCTGCTCAACTTCGGCTCGCAATCTTCGGATACCTTGCGGCAGGCGATCAGCTTTGGCCTGAAGGAACGCATGACCATCGTGATCGCTTGGGCCTCGGGTCTGGAGCAGTTCGAAGGTCTGGGCGCGGATGTTTGCGAGGGCGTTTATTTCGGCGCGCAATATTGGCACAGCGTCGATGCGCCGCTGAACAATGCGCTGCGGGCCAAGGTGCGGGAAAAATATGGCGCCAACCCGAACTACTCGCTGGCGGGTTCCTATATCTGTACCAAATTGCTGCTGGATGCGGCGGCCAAGGCAGGCACCACTGACGGCCCCGCCGTGGCCGCAGCCCTTAGCGGGATGGCCTATGACGGCCTGACCGGCCCTGAGACAATCCGCGCCGAGGATCATCAGGTGATGAAGGATTATTACCTGCTCAAGGGCAAAGCCAAGGCCGATATGCAAGACGAAGACGATTATGCCGAGGTGGTCAGCGCCGGGCAGTCCTTCCTCTCACCGGCCGATTCAGGCTGCAAATTGGGCTGATGCCCCTTCGGGTGCCGCGCAATTGCGGCGCCCGACCCTTATCCCGTCATAGGAGAGCAATCGGTGATCTACCTTTTTCAGGTGCTTAACGGCATCGGACTTGGCATGTTGTATTTTCTGCTTGCCGTCGGGCTGAGCATTATCTTCGGCTTGCTGCAATTTGTTAACTTCGCACATGGTGCGTTCTATCTGCTGGGCGCCTATTTGACCTATGATTTGGTCGAACGTGATGTCAGCTTTTGGGTGGCGATGCCTGCAGCGGCGATCATCGTGGCTTTGGTCGCGGGGTTGACCGAGGCGTCACTGTTGCGGCGGATCTACAAGCTGCCCCATACGTTCCACATTCTGGTGACCGTCGGCCTTGCGCTGATCATCCAAGAGTTTGTTATCGTGGTCTGGGGCCCGTTGGGCGGCAGCGTGGCCACGCCGAAATCCTTGGCCGGTGTGATGATCATCGGGGATTTCATCTACCCCTATTACCGTATTTTCGCGATCTGCTTTACGGCGGTTCTGGCCTTCGTGCTCTATTGGGCGCTGGAGCGGACGCGGCTTGGCGCAATCGTGCGGGCCGGCTCGGAATCGACCGAGACCATGGCCCTTCTGGGTTATGACACGCTGCGCATCAACACTGCCGTCTTTGCCTTTGGGGCGGGGTTGGCAGGGCTTGCGGGCGCGCTGGCCGCCCCCATTCGCGGGGTGGAACCCTTCATGGGCGTCGAGGCCCTAAGCGTTGCTTTTGTCGTTGTCGTCATCGGCGGCATGGGCAGCTATGTCGGCGCATTAGCGGCCGGTTTGCTAGTCGGCGTGATCCAAAGTTTGATGGCCACGATCTGGCCCGAGGGCGCGCGGTTGATGATCTATGTCGCCATGGCTTTTGTCATTATCACAATGCCTCGCGGCCTTTTTGGAAGGGTCTGAATGATGTTGATCAACAAACCGTTTTTCCAATTCGGCCTTGTGGTGCTGACCGTCCTTGCCCTGCCGTTCTTTCTGCGCTCGGGCATTATGGCCAGCGAGATTTTGATCTATGGCATGGTCGTTGCCGCCAGCAACCTGTTGCTGGGCTATACTGGGCTTTTGTCCTTTGGGCAGGGGATCTTTTTCGGCGCGGGCAGCTATCTGGCGGGGATTGTCCTGACGCGGACAGGGGTGCCGGTGGGGCTGATGCTGCCGATGGCGGCGGTGCTTGGCACGGTAATCGCGACGCTGGTCGGCGGGTTCTCTATCCGGCGTCAGGGGGTCTATTTCGTGATGCTGACGCTGGCCTTTTCGCAGCTGTTCTACTTTCTCGCCTATACGTTCAGTGATCTGACCGGCGGCGATAATGGGCTGTTGGATCTGCCACGCCCAACGCTGAACGGGGTGCAACTTGTCGATCCGTGGTCCTATTACGCTTACGTCGGGGTCTGTTTCGTGCTGGTCTTTGCGGCGATGCTGATGGTGACGCAATCCACCTTCGGGCGGACCTTAATCGCCGTGCGCGAGAATGAAGAACGCGCCGCCGCCATCGGCTTTCCGGTGCGGGTGTTCAAGATCGCAGCCTTTGCAATTTCCGGCGCGGTCACGGCCTTTGCGGGCGCGCTTCATGCGATGCTGATCGGCGTGGCGCCCTTGTCCTCCATCGAATATCACACCAGCGAGATCATTCTGGTGATGACCATCATCGGCGGCAGCTCCTCGCTTTATGCGTCCGTTCTGGGGGCAAGCTTTTATCTGCTGATGGCAGATACGCTGTCTTCGATCTGGCCGCGCTGGCTGTTGCTTTTGGGGCTGATGCTTGTGGTTGTGGCCTTGTTCTTGCAAAAAGGCCTGTGGGGATTGGTCGAGAAGGTCTATGCCCTGCTGACCCACAGCCGCGTCCCGCCAGAGGTCGATCCGGCAAACCTTGGCACCGACACACCGGCAAAGGGGGAGTGAGAGCATGACACAAACAACTTCCAAAGATGCGCTTGTCACGAGCGGGCTGGGCGTCACCTATAATAAATTCGTGGCCTTGGCCGATGTCGACCTCAACATCCGCGAAAACAGTGTGCATTCGATTATTGGCCCGAATGGCGCGGGCAAGACCACATTGTTCCATGCGCTGACCGGACGCGTGCGCCCCTCTAGCGGAAAGATCACGTTGGGCGGGCGCGACATCACCAACCTGTCGGATAACGAACGGGTAAGGCGCGGCATTGCGCGGTCGTTTCAGGTCACCAGCTTGTTTCCCGACCTGAGCGTGCATGAAAACCTGCGTCTGGCCGCACAGGGCCGCACACCTTGGCAGGCCCTTGCGATGTGGCGTCGTGCCGAAAGCAACCGTAATGCGATGGCCACCGCGGACGAGATGCTGACGCGGCTGTCGCTGACCCGCGTGGCGCACCGCGCGGCCGGCGAATTGGCACATGGTCAGCAGCGCAGGCTGGAGGTGGGCATGGCAATGGCCGCCCGCCCCCGCGTGATCTTGATGGATGAGCCGACCTCGGGGATGGGCATCGACGATATCGAGACGATGAAGGACCTGATCCAAGGGCTGGCAACCGATCATACCGTTCTGTTCATCGAGCATAACATGGGCATCGTGATGAACATCAGCGACACCGTGACCGTGCTGCGTCTTGGGCGCAAACTGGTCGAGGGGCCGCCCGCCATGGTGCGTGACGACCCCGAAGTGAAAAAAGCCTATCTTGGCAATATGATAACCGGAGACATCGCATGAGCGAGGCGCTGCGCATCGAGGATATTCACAGCTATTACGGCAAAAGCCATATCATTCAGGGCGTTTCCCTGAAGGTAGAGGAGGGCGAGATCGTCACCCTTCTGGGGCGCAATGGCGCCGGCAAAACCTCTACGCTCAAGAGCATCAGCGGGCTGTTGGCCCCCAAACGCGGGCATGTCTGGATTTCGGGAGAGGAGACCACCGGCTGGCCCGCCTACCGCGCGGCACAAAACGGGCTGGCGCTGGTGCCGGAACATCGCGGCATCTTCGGGCTGCTGACGGTAGAGGAAAACCTGCGCATCTCGCAGCGGCGGGGCGCGCAATGGTCGCTTGCCGATATTTACCAGATCTTTCCCCGGCTGGAGGAACGGCGCAAGAACAGCGGCGGGCAATTGTCGGGCGGGGAGCAACAGATGCTGGCGATTGCGCGGGCCTTGCTGGGCGGCCCAAAGGTTTTGATGCTGGACGAACCGGTCGAAGGGCTTGCCCCGATCATCGTTGAGGAAATCGTCGCCCAGATCAAAAAGGTCCGTGACGCGGGTGTCTCTATCTTGCTGGTCGAACAGAACCTTGCCGTTTGTGCCGAACTGGCCGACCGGCACTATATTATCGAGCTTGGCAAGGTGGTGCATCACGCCACAGCGGCGGAATTCATCGCCGATCACACGGTGCGCGACCGCTATCTTGGCGTCAATGCCTGACACCGGTCGCTGTAACACGAAATGAAAGGCCATCTGATGCGTATTCTTGCGGCACGGCTCAACCATGAAACCAACACCTTCTCACCGGTGCCCACACCCCTTGCGTCGTTTGAGCCGAAATACGATGGGGACGCGCGCACTTTCGGCACCGGATCAAACACCGCATTCGGGGCTTTTGTCGATTATGCCACCAAGCGCGACGCCGACCTGATCACCCCGCTGGCGGCAACTGCCAACCCCAGCGGCCCCTGCCCCGATGATGTCTTTGAGGCGCTGATCGCCCCATTGCTGCGCGCGGTTGCGGGCGGTGTGGATGTGATCTTGCTGGACTTGCACGGCGCGATGGTCAGCCAGGGCCATGAGGATTGCGAGGGGGAGCTGCTTGCCCGTATTCGCGCGTTGGCCCCCGATGTGCCTTTGGGCGTGGCGCTGGATCTGCATGGCAATATCAGCGCGAAAATCGTTGAAAACTGTGATTGCATCGTCGGGTTCAAGACCTATCCCCATATCGATATGTATGCCACCGGCGCGCATGTGACCCGCATCATCGAGGCAATGCTGTCCGACGGGCTGCGCCCACACATGGCGCTTTCGCATCCGCCGATGCTGCCGCATACGTTGAAGATGAATACCGAGGTCGACTGCGCGATGACCGATCTGATTGCACAGGCGCGCGCCGCCGAGGGCAAGAACGGCGTTCTGGCCGCCACGGTATTCGGCGGCTTTGGCCTGTCCGATATTGCCGTTGCGGGGCTGTCGATCGTGACGGTCGCCACGGCCACCGATAAGGCCACCAGTCTCGCAAATGAACTGGCCCGCAGCGCTTGGGACCGGCGCGAGGATTTCGTCTATGTCGAACAGCCCTTGGCCCAATCCCTGCAAGAGGCGCGCAGTGCCGCCGATCAACCCGGAACCGGCCCGGTGCTGTTGCTTGATCATGGCGATAACTGCATGTCGGGGGGCAGTTGTGACAATATGGATGTGCTGGCCGCCGCGCTGGCAGAGGGGATGGACGGGATCATCGCAGGACCGATATGTGACCCTGAACTGGTCGCAACCCTGACCCAAGCAGGCCCCGGCGCCACAGTAGATGTGACGCTTGGCAATAAGGCCATCGCCAAGGGCTTCATCGCGCCACAGCCCCCCCTGCCCCTGCGTGGCAAGGTTACGGGATGCAGCGACGGACGCTATGTGGTCACCGGCCCGATCTATACCGGACAGACCTGTGACATGGGGCGCGCCGTGGTGCTGCAAACGCCGCAAGCGACCATCCTGATCACCGAGCGCCCGCATGAGCCGTGGGATCTGGGGGTATTCACCTCGGCGGGGATCGACCCGCTAAAGGCACGTTACCTGATCCTGAAATCGCGGATGTACTGCCGCCCGGTGTTCTCGCCCCTGTCTCGCGCAATGATCGAATGCGCCAGCGGCGGGATAACCAGCTCTGACTACAGCCTGTTTTCCTTTGAACGGCTGACAAGGCCGATCTACCCCTTGGACAGTATCACAGGGTGGCCCGCGTGAGCCGCACACTGCCCACATCCTCTGCACCCAAGATGCGCAGGGTCAAACTGTCGGACCAGATCGCCGAAGATCTGCGCCGCTGGATTGTGCGGGAAAACCTTGGCCCCAAGGACCGACTTCCGAATGAGCGGGCGCTACAAGACCACTACGGCTGCTCTCGCGGGACCATGCGCGAGGCGCTTAAGGCGCTTGAGGTGGAAGGGCTGCTGATCATGCATTCCGGCCCCAATGGCGGCCCCGAGGTGCAGCAAACCTCGGCCGAGATCGCATCGCGGCAATTGCGCCAATTCCTGCATTTCCAAAAGCTCGATTTCAAGCATGTCTATGAGCTGCGCCGATCCATGGAAGTGGCGCTGGCGCTGAATGTGGTGGACCGACTGACCGCAGAGCATCTGACCGCGCTGGAGGACAACATCCGCCTGTGCGAAAACGCCAACAACGAACAAGAGCGTGAGCTGGCGCGGCAAGCCGAGGTCGAATTTCACGACATTCTTGCCGAGGCCAGCGACAATCCGATTTTGGTCTTCATTTGCCAGTTCCTTAACGGGCTTATCCGCGATCTGGTGGATTACCGCGCCGGCAGCCTGCAAGAGCACGAAGCCTTTGGTGCACGCAATGTCGCCTATCACAAAGAGATCCTAGCCGCCTTCAAGGCCCGTGACCGTGATGCCGTCGCCAAGGCGATGGATGAACACATGTGCTGTGCCGAGACCTCTATGCAACAGCTGGACGCAGCGTTTTACTCGGACCTGCTAAGCCGTCGCTGATCCGTTGTGATCAGAACGGAAAGAAGATCGGGATTACCAACACACTTGCCGCCCCGACAATCAGGTTCATCGGCACCCCGATGCGCAGAAAATCCGAAAAGCGGTAGTTGCCCGCGCCATAAACCAGCGTGTTGGTTTGATAGCCGATGGGCGTGGCAAAGCTGGCACTTGCACCAAACATCACCGCCACAACAAAGGGTCGCGGATCAACCCCTGCCGCCGTTGCAAGGCTGATGGCGATGGGGGTGACGATAATGGCGACGGCATTGTTGCTGACAATCTCGGTCAGGATAGAGGTCATCAAATAGAACGCGGCCAGCATAACAATGGGCGGCAACCCCTCCACAAAGGGGGCCATAGCGCCCACGACAAGCGCAACCGCGCCGGTTTCTTGCAAGCCAAAACCGATGATTAGCATCGAGAAGATCAACACCAAAATCCCGCCGTCCAGAAAGCCCCAAGCCTCATCGCTGTCCATGCAGCGGGTGATGAGCAGAATCGCCACAGCGATCAGCGACAGAATGGCGATATCCGCCACGTTCAGCGCAGCCAGAACAATCACCAACAGCATGGCCAAAGCGGCAATCGGGGCATGGCTGCGGCGGTAGGGGCGGATCGTGGGGCGACTGATCGACACCACATCGACCGAACGCTCCAGCCGCTCAAACCCTGCGCGGGGGCCTTCGACCAGCAAGACATCGGCAGCGCGCAGCGTGGCGGTTTCCAGATCGGGGCCAAACTTATGGCCCGGCCGGAACGCCCCCAAGACCTGCAAGCCGTAGCGGTGGCCCAGCGACAGGCTTGCCAAAGTACCCTCACGCCGGTGGCGATTGGGCTTTACCATCACCTGCCCCAGGATCAGCTCCTCTTCGCCCTCCGCATCCTTGACCGGTGCCGCGCCGCGTATCGCCCCCAAGGCAAGCTTTGGCAGGCTTTTGAGGGTCAGCAACTCTGCCGCATCGACGCGCAGGATCACCTCATCCCCCGCCGCAAGGATATGATCCTCCATCACATCGCGGCGCAATACGCCCTGATCACGCAGGGCGACAATTTTAACCCCTGCACGCTTAAAGGCCGTCACCGAGGCAAGCACTGTGCCGATACCGTCAAAGCCCTCTGCGATCTTCACCTCCGTCATATAAACCGTGTCATGTTCCGAAAGCGCCGTGCCACCGCTGTGCCGCTTGGGCAAAAGAAACGGGCCAAGCACGGCCAAAGCGCAGAGCCCGACCACAACAACAACCATGCCGATCGGCGTGATCTCGAATATCGAGAACGGCTCCAGCCCCTCATTGCGGGCAACACCGGCCACGAGGATATTGGTCGAGGTGCCAACCAGCGTCAGTGTGCCCCCCAAAATTGCCACATAGGACAGCGGGATCAGCACCCGCGTTTCCGCCAATCCCAGCTTTTGCGCCAGCTTGATCACAATCGGGATCAGCACCAAAACAACCGGCGTATTATTCGCCATGCCGGAACTGATGATAATCGCCAGCACAAACCCCAGCGCCGCCCCAACCGGCGACACCTCGGCCCAAGCCAATATCCGCCCCGCCAGCGCATCCAAAAGCCCCGTACGCACCAAAGCGCCGGAAATGACAAACATCGCCGCAATCGTCAGCGGGGCCGGATTGGAAAACGCCAAAAGGGCGGCGTCATGGCTGACCAGTCCAAGGATCAGGAACATCGCCGCCACGCCGGCCGCCGTGACCTCGGGCGGATAACGTTCAAGGATGAACAGCACAAACAGGCAACCGACAAGGAAAAGCGCGACAAAAGGCGTGTATTCAACGGGGAGTGAGATCACTTTAAGGGCTTCCTCTTGGGGGTACGGGTCGTGCGGCCTTGTTAAGACGCGTGAGAACGGGTGGGGCTGGCTGTCTCGTTGGAAACCTTACTCCTCAACGCTTTGGACCCGCAATGCGTTCCCGTCCCCCGCAACCTAAAACAGCACAAGCCCGCAAAACGACGAGACATAAAAGTGGCGTCGCGTAACCACTTCACAATACTTGCAAAGTGGTTAAAATCCACCATGATGGTCAAGTTTATGTCGTCGGCACGCGAACTGCGTGACGACCCATCTTAGGAGGATTTCAATGCAACGCCGCACCATTCTTGCCATGACGACCGCGTCCATACTTGCCCTGGGTTTCTCGACGGCCACCGCCGCGACCGTTGCGGAGGGCGATACGCTGGCTGAAAAACAGGTCTTTTCTTATCGCTTGCTGGACCAGTTCCCCACGCTGGACCCACAGTTGAACGAGGAAACGGCCGGCAGCCATGTGTTACGCCAGATCATGGAAGGGCTGATGACCCAAGATGCCGATGGCAACCTGCGCCCCGGCGTGGCCACCGGGTTTGAGGCGAGCGAGGGCAATACCGTCTATACCTTCACCCTGCGCGACACCGCCAAGTGGAGCAATGGCGACCCCGTCGTCGCACAAGACTTCGTCAACGGCTGGCGCCGCGCCGCCGATCCGGCAACCGCCTCGCCCTATGCGTGGTATGTTGAATTGACCCAGATGAAAAACGCCGCCGAGATTGTCGCAGGCACTATGGACCCGACCGAGCTTGGCGTTGAAGCGGTGGATGATCACACCCTTAAAGTGACGCTGAACCAGCCGGTTCCGTATTTTCCGGCGATGACATCCTATGCAACGCTGTCCCCGATCCATATGCCAACGGTTGAAGAATTCGGCAGCGACTGGACCGCGCCGGAAAACTATGTCGGCAACGGGGCCTATACGCTTAAGGAAATGGCGCTGAACGAATATTTCACGCTGGTCAAAAGTCCGACCTATTGGGACGCCGACAGCGTGATTATTGAGGAGGTCACCGGCCTTGTTATCAATGACGTGAACCAGGCGTTGACCCGCTACGAATCCGGCGAATATGACATGCTGGAGCCGCTTCCCGCAGGCACCTATCCCCGCCTGAAAACCGAGCGCCCGGATGAGGCGAAATCCGTGCCACGTCTGTGTTCCTATTACTATGCGATCAACCAGCGCGCCGACGCCCAGCCCGAGTTGCGCGACCCCCGCGTGCGTCAAGCGCTCAGCTATGCCGTCGACCGCAATGTGATCGTCGATCAGATTTTGCAGGGTGGCGAACTGCCCGGCTATAACTTTGCCCATGCCGCAACGGCGGGCTTTGAGATGCCAGACATCGAATATGCAGGCTGGACACAGGCAGAGCGTGACGCCAAAGCCAAGGAATTGATCGCGGAGGCAGGCGTTGAGGATCTGGAGCTCAAGCTGATCTATAACACCGATGAGAACCACAAGAAGATCGCAACCGTCCTGAGCCAGATGTGGAAACAAAAGCTGGGCATCACGGTGACCCTGTCCAATATGGAGTGGTCCACCTATCTGGACGTGCGGCGCGGTGGCAACTTTGATCTGGCGCGGGTGGCATGGTGTGGCGATTACAACGAGGCCTCGACCTTCCTTGATATCCTGACCACCGATCAGGAACAAAACGATGGGAAATGGTCCAATGCCGAATATGACAAGGTGATCGCGGCGTCGAAAACCTCAGACCATCCGGCGACGGAATATAAGGCGGCCGAGCAGATCTTGTCGGACGATATGGGCATCATTCCGGTGTACCACTATGCCAACACTTTCTTGTTGGATCCGGCAATCAAAGGGTTCCCGATGAACAACGTGGAAAACAACTGGTACGCCAAAGACTTCTACCGCGTCGCTGATTGACACTTGATATGACGGGGGGGCGGTATGCCGTCCCCCTTGCTTTTACGTAAAGGGAAACGCCATGACCGCATTCATCCTCAAACGGCTTGCCATCGCCGTGCCGACGATTCTGTTGCTGATCGTGTTTTCCTTTTTGTTGATGGAGGCCGCACCCGGCAGCCCCTTTGCCACCGAGCGCGGTGTGCCCCCGGCCGTTCTGGCCAACCTAGAGGCGAAATACGGGCTGGATAAACCCTTGTTTCAGCGGATGGGGATTTATGTCTGGGATGTGGTCGCGCATTTCGACTTTGGCCCCAGTTTCAAGTTCAAAGACCGCACGGTGAACGACCTGATCGCGCAGGGCTTTCCAGTCACTTTGACCTATGGGTTCTGGTCCTTTGTGGTGGCCGTGGCGGTGGGTGGCAGCTTGGGCGTCATGGCGGCGGTGTTTCACAATTCATGGCTGGATTATCTGGCCGTGGGCATCAGCATCGGCGCGCAGGTTTTGCCCAACTTCGTGATGGCGCCGATCTTGGTGCTGATCTTTACGCTCTGGCTGGGCTGGTTGCCGGGGGGCGGTTGGCGCGGCGGGCAAATCGAGTATCTGATCCTGCCGGTGATAGCGCTTTCGACATCCTATATGGCCAGCATCGCGCGGATCACGCGGTCCTCGATGCTGGAGGTACTGAATGCGGGCTTTATCCGCACCGCACGGGCCAAGGGGCTGCCGATGCACCGCGTTATTTTGCGCCACGCGCTCAAGCCTGCGATGCTGCCGGTAATCTCATATCTGGGGCCGGCATTTGTGGGGATGATCACCGGATCGGTGCTGATTGATGTGTTCTTTTCAACCGGCGGGATCGGGCAGTTCTTTGTCAACTCCGCATTGGCGCGGGATTATTCGGTGATTATGGGGATCACCATCCTGATTGGCGCGCTGACGGTTCTGTTCAACCTTTTGGTCGATGTGATCTATGCTTGGATCGACCCCAAGATCCGTTATTAAAGGGGGCAAGCCAATGATTGCAGGACGCGCAACAGTCGAGGCCGCAGCCCAGATCGAACCCGTCAAGGGCCGGTCATTATGGGAAGACGCGCGGGTACGGTTTTTCCACAATAAGGCCGCCGTGGTTAGCATGGCGATACTGGTGCTGGTGGCGCTTTTCGCCACCCTTGGCCAATTCGCAACCCCGTGGAGCAATGAAGAGATTGACTGGTCCATGCTTGGCTCTATCCCCGAGGTGGGCGGGCCGTCATGGGAAAACCGGCATTACTTCGGCGTCGACGAATCCGGTCGCGACCTTTACGCCCGCGTTGTGCAGGGTACGCGGATTTCCTTGATGGTGGGGATCGTGGGGGCGCTGATCTCGGTCGTGGTGGGCACGGCATGGGGGGCGGTTGCGGGCTATGTCGGCGGGCGCACCGATACGGTGATGATGCGGATCGTCGATCTGATGATGTCGATCCCCTATATGTTCGTGCTGATCCTTTTGCTGGTGGTGTTTGAGCGGTCGATCGTCATGCTGTTCATCGGCATCGGGATGATCTCATGGCTGGATATGGCGCGGATCGTGCGCGGCCAGACCCTAAGCATCAAGAACAAGGAATTCGTCGAGGCGGCCATCGCCACCGGCGTCAGCACCCCGCGCATCATCGCGCGCCATATCGTGCCGAACCTTTTGGGGGTGGTGATCGTCTATGCCACCTTGCTGGTGCCACAGATGATTATCTTTGAATCCTTCATCAGCTTTCTGGGCCTTGGCGTGCAGGAACCCAGCACCTCTTGGGGGGCGCTGATCAACATGGGTGCGGATAACATGCGCAACAAAACCCCTTGGATGCTGGGCTTTCCGCTGGCGTTCTTTGTGGTGTCGCTGTTTGCGTTTTTCTTCATTGGCGACGGGCTGCGCGATGCCCTCGATCCAAAGGACAGATAATGGCTTTGCTTGACGTAGAAAACCTTGCGGTGACCTTTCGCACCGCTGATGGCACGGTGAATGCCGTGAACGGGCTGTCGCTTTCCATTGAGGCGGGCGAGACCTTGGCCATTGTTGGCGAATCCGGTTCGGGCAAAAGCCAGACGGCCTTTGCGGTGATGGGGCTGTTGGCGCGCAACGGCTTTGCCACCGGCTCTGTTCGCTTGGACGGGGATGAGCTGTTGGGCCTGTCGCAATCGGCGCTGAACAAGCTGCGGGCGCAGCAGATGGCGATGATCTTTCAAGATCCGATGACCTCGCTAAACCCCTACCTGAAGGTCGGTGACCAGATGGCCGAGGTCTTGACCCTGCACAAAGGCATGTCGAAACGTGACGCGCTCAAGGACTGTGTCGCCATGCTGGATGCGGTGCGCATCCCCGATGCGGCGGGGCGTTTGCGCATGTACCCGCATGAGTTTTCCGGCGGAATGCGCCAGCGGATCATGATCGCCATGGCGCTTTTGTGCCGCCCGCGCCTGTTGATCGCGGATGAGCCGACGACCGCGCTGGATGTCACCGTTCAGGCCCAGATCATGGAGCTTCTGGCCGAGGTCCGCCAAGAGTTCGGCACCGCGATGATCCTGATCACCCATGACCTTGGTATCGTCGCCGATACCTGCGAACGCACGGTTGTGATGTATGGCGGGCGGGTGATGGAACAGGGGGCGACGACCGACCTGTTTGCCAATCCTTCGCACCCCTATACCCTTGGCCTTTTGCGCGCCGTGCCGCGGCTGGATATCGATCAGGATGAGCTGGCAACAATCCCCGGCGATCCGCCCGATATGTCGCGCCTGCCCAAAGGGTGCCCCTTTACCCCGCGCTGTGCCTTCCGGTTGGACCATTGCGGCGATGTGCAGCCTGAACTGCTGCCCTACCGCGATGTGCGCCGCGCCTGCCATGCTGATCCTGAGGTGGTGAAATGACCCTGCTGCAAGTGCGTGATCTGGATGTGACCTTTGACGTGACCCCGCGCGGCGCTTGGCCGTGGACCAAACCGGGCAAATTGCAAGCCGTCAGCAAGATGAGTTTTGACCTTGAAGAAGGCCAAACGCTGGGCGTGGTCGGGGAATCCGGTTCGGGAAAATCAACGCTGGCCCGTGCGATTGTCGGCACCATTCCGACCACCGGCGGGCAGATTTTGTGGAACGGCGACGACCTGCGCGCCATGTCGCCACGCGACCGGCGTACCCACAGGCGCGATGTGCAAATGGTATTCCAAGACCCGCTTGCCGCCCTTAACCCGCGCATGACCGTGGGTGAGATTATCGCCGAACCCCTGACCACCCATCAGCCTGACGTCAGCAAAAAAGACGCCCGCACCCGTGTCGGTGAGATGATGGAACGGGTGGGCCTGCTGCCCAATCTCCTCAACCGCTATCCGCATGAGTTTTCGGGCGGGCAGTGCCAGCGCATCGGTATCGCCCGCGCCCTGATCCTGAACCCGAAACTGGTCATCTGCGATGAGCCGGTCAGCGCGCTGGATGTCTCGGTGCAGGCGCAGGTGGTGAACCTGCTTAAACAGTTGCAGCGCGAGATGAAGCTGTCGATGATCTTTATCGCCCATGACCTTAGCGTGGTGAAGCATATCAGCGACCGCACCTTGGTGATGTATCTGGGCCGCCAGATGGAACAGGCCGAGGCGCGCCAACTGGTCCGCGAACCGCGCCATCCCTATACGCAGGCGCTGATTGCCTCGGTGCCGATCCCCGACCCATTGCGCGAAGCCGCCCGCAAACGCCCCGTTCTGGGCGGAGAGCTGCCCTCCCCCCTCGCGCCGCCCTCGGGCTGCGTGTTCCGCACCCGCTGCCCCAAAGCGCAGACCGATTGCGCCACGGACCGTCCCGCTCTGCAAGAGGCCACGCCGGGGCATCTGGTGGCTTGTCCCTATCATGAGGTAATCTCCCCCCTCGCCAACGCTTAAAGGACCGGTGATTGCATGCGTTGATCCTTGGGGTGATTGACCTAAGGGCAGCCCCAAAATGTGCATTTTGGCGCCCATAAGTCGCGACTTTTAGTCAAATCTTCTTGAAGTTGTAACAATACCGTGATTACGTAATTCAGCCGTCAGCAAGAAAATTAACCAGCAGGCTATTTTAGGTCGCAGCAGGTCTTTGCGGGGGGGCGAGGGGCACGACCCTGATAACAAAGGTATAAAATATGAAAAAAATCGTCTTAACTGCATTTAGTGCGGTCCTTGCAATGAACGCCGGTTCTGCAAATGCCGCCACCTTCGACCTGATTGTTAACTACCTGCCGGCCGGCGTCATCATAGACAGTGACGGCGACGGAAACACCGCAACTGGCGCGCAAAACCCGACCGAAGCTTTCTCGGCACGTCAAATCCAGCTTTTCGGCGCGGCAGAGACATTCTGGGAAACCGTTCTGACCGGCTTCACCGGATTGACCAACGCGGTCTATACGCTTGATGCTTGGATGACCTATGAAGACGGCTCCGACGGGTCGCTTGCTTTCGCTGGTCCTCGGTCCTTTGCAACGCAGTCCGGCTTTGATCGCGCTATTGGCGGGTTCATGCAGTTCGACTCGGCTGACTTCGGTGCTGATGCCGAATTCCCGCAGTCCGAGCAGCTTTTCCTCGATTCCGCCATCCATGAGGTTGCCCACGCCCTCGGCTTTGGCACCCAGTTTGAGTTCAACGATCTGGTCGATGCCACAGGCAACAACTACATCGGCGAAAACGCGTTGGCTGTGTTCAACGCTGTAAACGGCACATCTGTTTCGTCCATCTTGCTTGAAAATGGCGGCGGGCATTGGAACGAATGCTGGGTTGCAGGTCTGGACGGCGCGGCATGTTTGCCCGAAGATGGCACCCCCGCTTTGGGCCTTTTTAACGACCCCGAGCTGATGACACCCTTTGCCGTGGATATCCCTGCAACGCTTTCGCCAACGACCATCGCTGCATTCCGGGACCTTGGCTACGAAACCATCGACCCATACGCTGCCGTGTCGATCCCGCTGGCTGCCAATATCGGCACCACACCAAGCCCGGTTCCATTGCCTGCAAGCGGTCTGTTGCTGCTTGGCGCCCTTGGGTTTGTACCGGCCCTTCGCCGCAAGTCCAAACGTGCGTAATAACATATAGACGCGTTTCGATTTACGGGCGGTGCCATCAGGCATCGCCCTATTTTATTCAGGAGGCAGGAATGCGATTTCTTTTGATGCTGGTGTTGGTATGGCAGGGATTGACGACAAGCGTCCAAGCACGGGATTTCGGCATGACACCTGACGCAATTGTTCTGACCTTCAACATGAGCGGGGGCCAAAAACCCCGCACTGGCGAAGCGCCCATTCTGGCCATTGCAGCAGATGGCACCATCACCGCGCGCGCCACACGGCCCGGGGACCCACCTGTAATTTCCCATTTGGATGAGGCTGCCAGAAACGCACTTTTCCAAGAGCTGATTGACGATGACGCTGCGTTGGCGATCACGACCAAGGCAATTGAGGCAGAGGTTGCCGACAGCGGTTTGCGCTTGCGCACTGTTCCCGGTGCCCCCACCACAAGCCTTACCGTTGACCTTCCCGAAGGACATACCGCCGTAACCTTAAAAGGTGTCTCTGCCATGGCAAGGCAACTTCCCGAGGCCGCCACATTGCACAGGCTTTTCAGGATTCAAACACGCCTGCTGGATATTGCGGCGGGTTTGACCAAACCCGCACCATAAGTCGCTATTTCAGCAATGCCGGCAGGACCAGCGACAGGCTTGGGAAGGCCGCCACAAGGCCAAGCCCCACAATGCTGACCAGCAAGAACGGAAGGCTGGCACGCGCGATGCGTTCGATCGGCAAGCGCGTGACATTGGCGGCCACATAAAGGTTGATCCCGACCGGAGGCGTAATCAGGCCGATGGCAAGGTTCACCATGACCAGCACGCCGAACCAGACCGGATCCCAGCCCAATTCGCGCACCACCGGCAAGATGATCGGCAGGGCGATGAACATCACCGTAACAGGGTCCATGAACATCCCTGCGATCAGGAAAATCAGCATGATCACGGCCAAAATTACCGCAGAATTATCGCTTAGCCCCAAAAGCTGGCCCGAGTATTGGCCGACCAGATCCTCTACCGTGACCACCCATCCGAACAGGCTGGCATAGGCAACCACCAGCATCACCACCGCAGATGACGCAGCTGCATCCGTCAGCGCATCATAAAGCCCGCGCAGGGTTAGGGTGCGGTAAACCAAGCCCCCCACCGCCAGCGCGTAAACGGTGGCCACCAGCGCCGCCTCGGTCGGGGTGAAAATACCGGAATAGATGCCGCCCAAAATAACCACGGGCGTCATCAAGCCCCAAAAGGACTCTCGGAAACTGCGCCAAAGGTCTGGGAAATAGCCCGCCGAGGTCGGTGGAGGGGCAAGCCGGTCAAGACTGCTGCGGCCTTTGGATTTGATGAAAGGCAGCACCAAAAGCATCAACAACCCCATGAAAAGCCCGGGGATAATGGCGGCAATAAACAGCGAGGAAATCGAGGTCTCGGCAATCACCCCGTAGATCACCAAGCCAATAGAGGGCGGAATGACAATAGAAAGTGCGGCCCCCGTACAGACCAACGCGGCAGCGGCAGCACGCGGATAGCCGTCCTCTTCCATCCCGCGAATGATCATCGGGCCTATGGCCGCCACAGAGGCCGGCCCCGAGCCCGAAACCGCGCCCCAAAACAGGCACACAACCGTGCCAACCACGCCCATACCGCCGGGCAAATCCCCGATCAGCACACGGAAAAACCGGATCATACGTTCGGCAATGCCCAGCGACCCCATCAAGGTTCCGGCCAGAATAAAGAAGGGGATCGCAAGCAGCGCATATTTGGCAATGCCGGTTGCGATCAGATCACCCGCCAGCTCAAACCCGAAACCGATTTGCCACATCGCATAGAGCGCTGACAGCCCAAGCGCAAAAGCCACGGGCACCCGCAATGCCATGAACAGGAAAAACACCGCAATCATCTGGGTTCCGGCACCCATGCCAAACACCTCAGACATCGGAACTTGCCCCGAATACCTCTGCGGCATGTTGCAAGTAGCGGACAATCACCAGCGCGAAACCAAAAGGCAGCGCCGCCTGATACCACCACGCAGGCACCCCCAGCGCATAGCTGCGCATACCGTTATCCATCAGGTTCATCAGCGACGCCCACGAAAACCATGCCGAGGCCGCCAGAAGCCCCACGCTCAGCACCACCGACAGCATAAAAACCACCTGCGCCACCCGCTTGGGCAAGAGGTCATGGATCAGCGTCACGGCCAGATGTTCACCGCGACGCGCCGCGATGGCCGCCCCGAACACGGTCAGCAGCAAAAAACCGTTGGTCAGAATTTCCTCGGTCGCAGCAAAGGAGAAGTTGCTGCCATAACGGACCAGCACATTCGTAAAACCAAGCAGCGTCATGCCCAGAAAAAGCACGGCGCAGACAATTTTCTCAAAGTCTCGCAGAATGAACCGCAAGGCGTTCCCCTTTGTGTGACGGGTGGCGCGGCAGGGTGCCGCGCCAGTTTCAATCAGCCAGCTTCGTCAATCGCCTTGCGGAAGGCGCCTACGATCTCATCGCCAACCTTGGCGGCCCATTCGTCAAAGGCAGGTTTGGTGGCATCGCGGAACGCCTGCAGCTCTGCTTCGGTCGGCTCATATACTTCCATGCCCTTTTCACGCAAGAAGGCGACGCCTGCATCTGTGCCTTCACGGGTGATCTGGCGCTGATATTCCATCGCCTCAACTGCGGCTTCGCGCATTTGGCCTTGGGTCTCGGCATCCAATGACTCCCAGCGTTTTTTAGAAACGCCAAGGAAAATCGGGTCATAGGAATAGTGCCATGTGGTCAGATATTTCTGCATCTCATAGACCTGCTGCGGGATGATCACAGCACCGATCGGGTTTTCCTGCCCGTCAACCACGCCTTGTTGCAGGGCCGTCAGGGTTTCGCCCCATTGCATCTGCTGCGGGTTGGCACCAAGGGCATTCATCACGTCGATATACATCGGGCCCGCAACACGCATGTTCAGCCCCTCCATATCGGCGGGTGATTTGATCGGACGGGTGTTGTTGGTCACCTCACGAAAGCCGTTTTCGCCCCAAGCCAGAACCTCGATCCCCTTTTCGCGCAGGATATCTTCCAGCAAACCGGCCGCAGGGCCTTGCGTTGTCGCGTCAACCTGATCGTAGCCGCCATAAAGATAGGGCAACGAGAACACGGCCATTTCCGGCACCAAGGGGGTTACGTTAATCGCCGAGGTCACCACCAGATCAAGCGCACCGCGCCCTACCATTTCGGCCTGACGCATCTGGTCGCCACCCGAAAGCTGCGCATTCGGGAAAACGCGCACATCAAAAGCGCCGTCGGTTTTCTCGGAAAGCAGCTCTCCGAAGCGGACCGCGCCTTGCTGCCAAGTGGTCGTATCGCCGACGTTATGCGAAAGGCGCAGGGTTTCTGCCATTGCAGCACCTGACAGGATCGTCGTTGCAAATATGGCGGCTAAACCGGATTTCAGGGCAATATTCATTCGTTTCTCTCCCATTAGTTTTGCGATATGGACCAGAAATCGAATTGGAGGACAAGATAATTCTTTTATTGCACCCCCTGCCGTCCCTATAAATCAGGGCCGCATCGGCCTGTTATGCGCCTCAACATCAGTCAGATGCGCCACAAGCCACGGCAGGGCGAGATCGTCCAAAACCCGCATGGTCGGGGCTAGGCTGGCCTCATCCTTAAAGATATCCAGATAGGTGATGGTGCCACGCTCTTCCATCAGCGAGGGGTCGGGCGGGAAAAACAGGCCAAGCAGCACGAAATCATCTTGTGCCCAAGGCCCCTCGGCCCTGTGTGAAGCCGGTTGAAAACCAAGGTTGATCTGGCAGTAAAACCCGAAACGGCTGCGTTGCAGGTGAATAGAGACAAGCCCCAGCGCACCCTTCTTGGCCCAGGACTTCGGCTTTTTATCAAACCCATGATGCAGGGCCACCTCATCAATCGCGGCAATAACGGCGCTAACGGCAGCCTCTCGTTTTGCCGGAAAGTCCGGGTCACTGGCGGCGATATGCATGCGAACAGCATTATCCACGCCGGGCGGCGCGGGTGGCGAAGGCCGCCCGATAAACGCGCGCAGCCATGAAGGAAGATGCATGGGGGAACCCCTTGTCAATCGCTTGGCCGTAAGGTCGCACGGACGGCACGGCAAGGAAAGGCTTTGCATGGGCAGTTTAAGGCGCACACCGACAGGCCGAACCCTTGATAACCATATTTTTACGCCATACGCCCTTTTCGTAAATCTTGCCGAGTTGCAATCGCCCCCTACTACGTTCATATATCCTTTGGTCCGATCAGGAGTATGCAATGAACTATCTCGAGTTTGAAAAGCCTTTGGCAGAGATTGAAGGCAAAGCCGAAGAGCTGCGCGCGATGGCGCGGTCTAACAAAGAGATGGATGTGGAAAAGGAAGCGGCGGCCCTTGATGCCAAAGCCGCAACCATGCTGCGCGATCTGTATAAAAGCTTGTCACCATGGCAAAAATGCCTTGTGGCACGTCACCCCGACCGGCCCCATTGCAAAGATTATATCGAGGCGCTGTTCACCGAGTACACGCCGCTTGCGGGCGACCGGAATTTTGCCGACGATCATGCCGTCATGGGCGGTCTGGCCCGCTTTAATGATGTGCCCGTTGTCGTGATCGGCCATGAAAAGGGCAATGACACCAAAAGCCGGATTGAACGTAATTTCGGCATGTCGCGCCCCGAAGGCTACCGCAAGGCCGTGCGCTTGCTGGATCTGGCGCATCGGTTCGGCCTGCCCGTCGTGACGCTGGTGGATACCCCCGGCGCCTATCCTGGCAAGGGCGCAGAAGAGCGTGGCCAATCCGAGGCGATTGCCCGCTCTACCCAGAAATGTCTGGAAATCGGCGTGCCATTGATTTCGGTTGTTATCGGTGAAGGTGGCTCTGGTGGGGCGGTGGCTTTTGCGACGGCGAACCGCATCGCGATGCTGGAACATTCGGTCTATTCGGTGATCAGCCCCGAAGGCTGTGCAAGCATTCTGTGGAAAAACTCCGAGAAGATGCGTGAGGCGGCCGAGGCCCTGCGCCTGACCGCGCAGGATCTGCAAAAGCTGGGTGTGATTGACCGCATTATCTCAGAGCCGATGGGCGGTGCGCAACGCGATTTGACCGCCCAGATCGCCGCTGTGGGCACTGCCATCCAGACCATGCTTGATGAGATGAAGGATATGAAGCCCGATGCCCTGATCAAGGATCGTCGACAAAAGTTTATCTCTATGGGCTCCAAGGGGCTGGCGGCATAACGCTGGTTTATTGCGGGCCTGAAGCCACAATTCGTTATCCGCATTGGCGGAAAAGTGACAAGGCGCGGGACATCCCCGCGCCTTGATGCATTTATAGGCTGGCGTCCAACGCGCCCAGAATAGCATCGCCCATCTGACCAGTGCTGATCGGGGTGCCGCCTTCTTTGCCCATCAGATCGGCGGTACGTGCGCCATCGCTAAGCACTTTTTCCACGGCCTGCTCCAGACGTGTTGCCTCATCGCCCTGATCAAACGAATAGCGCAGCGCCATCGCGAAGGAGAGGATGCAAGCAATCGGGTTTGCCTTGCCTTGGCCCATGATGTCAGGCGCGGAACCGTGTACCGGCTCATACATCGCGCGTGGGCGACCATTTTCCCGCGGCGCACCAAGGCTGGCCGAGGGCAACATGCCAAGCGAACCGGTCAACATCGCAGCGCAATCCGACAGGATATCGCCAAAGAGGTTGTCGGTCACGATCACATCAAACTGCTTGGGCCAGCGCACCAACTGCATCGCGCCATTGTCGGCGTACATATGCGACAGCTCCACCTCGGGGTATTCCGTATCATGGATGAATTGCACCTCTTCGCGCCACAGAATGCCGGATTCCATCACATTGGCCTTCTCCATCGAGCAGACCTTGTTGCCGCGACGCTTTGCCAGTTCAAAGGCAGAGCGTGCAACGCGGCGGATTTCGCTGGTGGTATAGCGCTGGGTGTTCACGCCAACCCGGCCGCCTTCGTTATCGGGGAAAATCCCGCGCGGTTCACCGAAATAAACCCCCGAGGTCAATTCGCGGACGATCATGATATCAAGATCCGCGATGATATCTTTCTTCAAGCTGGAAAAATCAGCCAATGCGTCAAAGCACTGGGCCGGGCGCAGATTGGCAAAAAGGTCCATTTCCTTACGCAGGCGCAGCAGCCCCCGCTCCGGCTTGACCGAGAAGTCGAGGTCGTCATATTTCGGGCCACCAACGGCACCCAAAAGCACCGCGTCCACTTCCAGCGCGCGGGCCATCGTATCGTCATGCAAAGGCGTGCCGTGCTTGTCATAGGCGCAGCCACCGACCAGATCTTCGGTGACGTCGAACTGCATGTCACGTTTGTCGCCGAACCATGTGATGATCTTTTTGACCTCGGTCATGACTTCGGGGCCGATGCCGTCACCGGCAAGGATTAGAAGGGAAGGATTGGCCAAAATACGCTCCTGCAATTCAAGGGAAAAGGGTATGTTTGGCCTAGCGTTTTGGTCATGCATGGTCAAGGTAAAGGCAGGGTGATATCCACCCAAACCGGTCGATGACGCGATGCGCGGGCCAAGGTTTCTGCATTTGGCGCGTCATCCTCGGGCCAAAGAACACCGGCGTCGCGGACGGTCAGTTCCGCCGAGGGTAAAACATAATCCACCCGCAGCCCGCCAAAATCATAAAGCGCGGTATCCAGCGCGGCGGGGCCTTTATGGTCCGGTTCCGTCCGGCCATGTTGGCCTTTGGGGGACGGATCTTGCAGCTTGGGGTGGGCCAGCAGCGCGTTGATCGCGCCATTGCGGCCATCGCCGTCAATCGGGTCCAGCTTGGCCTCCCCCAGCAGTACGAAAGGCGCGTCCGGCAGGGGGTGGGGCAGCGTTCCATCCAGCATACGCAACCAAAAAGCGCTTTCATCATGGTTGCGGCGACCATTGCGATCTTTTGGGCCGTCAAAGATCGGCGGCGTGGCGTGCCAGATCAGCAAGTGAAGCGGCGTGCCATCGGGCAGGACCACCGGCACATCCCAATGCGCGGTATTGGACAGGCGCTGAATGGCGCGAACGGGTTCTGCCAAGCTGCCGTCGATGATATTTCCCGGCAGGTCCTGCCATAGAAAGTTACTGAAATCGCGCACCCCCGCCTCATCTATCGGCAGGCGAGACAGCACCGCCAAGCCCCCCCTGCCCGCGAAAAAGCCAAACCCCTGCGCATCCCCCGGCCCGCCCAAGCGCCCGTCCCCATCCAGATCGAGGCCGGTGGCCATGCCACCGTTGGGCCGCGCGGTAAAGCGGTGGGGGTAGGCGATACCAGCCGCGTCCAGCGCACCCGCCAAGGCCGTCAGGGCCGCGCGCCCGTGGTCGTAATCCACATCCGTCAGCACCAGAATATCGGCATCTAGGTCAACCAAAGTGGCAATCACCGCTTCGATCTGCTTGTCCTTGCCCGCAAGGATATCGCGCAAAAGCAACCCCGGCCCCTTACGGCTCAGATCCGGGTTATAGGTGGCGATGCGTAGCGATGCGGGATCTTGCGCTTGGGCAGATGTTGCCAAAAACGCCAGACAACAGATCAATGTACAAAGAGGTTTTGACAGCACTGCGGGCCTTCCCATGTTCGGGGTCCAGTTTGTGGCGTCTTTCAGCGGTTCAGGCAATCCCCGAGGTATGGAATGCCCGCATGTGTCGCCCGCCTGCATCAACCTGTGATTGCAAAAGGGCCGCCCGATGTGGGCGGCCCTGAATGCAGTGCGGTCTCGCTAAATCAAACCCAAGGGCGGGAGGTTGCTGCCTTGGTCTCATAGCTGTCGATGCTTGCGGCTTTTTCCATCGTCAGGCCGATATCGTCCAAACCGTTCATCAGACAATGCTTTTTGAAGCTGTCCACGTCAAAGCTGAACACCTCACCATCCGAGGTGGTGACGGTCTGCGCCTCAAGATCCACATCCATCCGCGCGTTCGCGCCTTTTTCAGCGTCCTGCATCAACACATCCACCACATCTTGCGGCAGCACGATGGGCAGGATGCCGTTCTTGAAGCAGTTGCTGTAAAAGATGTCCGCGAAAGAGGTGGAAATAACCGCCTTGATCCCGAAATCCGCCAGCGCCCAAGGGGCATGTTCGCGCGACGACCCGCAGCCAAAGTTATCGCCGGCCACAATGATCTGCGCCTCGCGGTAGGCGGGCTTGTTAAGCACGAAATCAGCGACCTCATTGCCTTCACGATCAAAGCGCATTTCATCAAACAGGTTCGCGCCAAGGCCCGAACGCTTGATGGTTTTCAAGAACACCTTAGGGATAATCATATCGGTGTCGATATTGACCAAAGGCATAGGGGCCGCGATGCCCGAGAGCTTTTCGAACTTTTCCATTACATCATCTCCCGTACATCTGTCAGCTTGCCGGTGATCGCCGCAGCGGCCGCCATTGCAGGCGACACCAGATGCGTGCGCCCCTTATAGCCCTGACGCCCCTCAAAGTTACGGTTGGAGGTGGCGGCGCAACGCTCGCCTTCCGAAAGCTGGTCCGGGTTCATCGCCAAGCACATGGAACAACCCGCAAGCCGCCATTCAAATCCGGCCTCTTTGAAGATATCGGCAAGACCCTCTTCCTCGGCCTGTGCGCGCACAAGGCCGGAGCCGGGCACGATCATCGCCCGCAGACCGTCCTTGATCTTCTTGCCTTTCAGGATCGCCGCCGCGGCGCGCAGATCCTCGATCCGGCCATTGGTGCACGACCCAATAAAGACGGTGTCAATCTCGATATCCGTCAGCTTCATGCCGGGTGTCAGGCCCATATAGTCAAGCGCGCGTTGCACAGCCTCTACCTTGCCACCTTTGAAATCGGAAGGCGCAGGGACGGTTGCGGTGATTGGCAGCACGTCTTCGGGGCTGGTGCCCCATGTGACCGCAGGGGCGATATCTTCGGCGCGGATGGTGACGACCTTGTCGAAATGCGCATCCTCATCGGTGAACAGCGTTTTCCAATGGGCAAGTGCTGCCTCCCATTGTGCGCCTTTGGGGGCGTGGGGGCGGCCCATGCAATAGGCAAAGGTCGTTTCATCCGGCGCGATCAGGCCCGCGCGTGCGCCGCCTTCAATGGCCATGTTGCACACGGTCATGCGGCCTTCCATCGACAGGTCGCGAATGGCCTCGCCGCAATACTCGATGACATAGCCGGTGCCGCCCGCGGTGCCGGTTTTGCCGATCACGGTCATGGTGAGGTCTTTGGCGGTCACACCATGCGGCAGCTTGCCGGTGATCTCGACCTTCATATTCTTGGATTTTTGCTGGATCAGCGTTTGGGTGGCCAGAACATGCTCCACCTCCGACGTGCCGATACCATGCGCCAGCGATCCGAACGCGCCATGTGTGGCGGTATGGCTGTCGCCACAAACCACGGTCATGCCGGGCAGGGTCCAGCCTTGTTCGGGGCCGACGATATGCACGATGCCTTGGCGCACATCCGACACGGGATAGTAATGCACGCCGAAATCACGCGCGTTCTTGTCCAGCGCATCGACCTGAATGCGGGATTCCTCATTCTCGATGCCTTTGGCACGGTCCAGCGTGGTGGGGACGTTGTGGTCCGGCACCGCGATGGTTTTTTCCGGCGCGCGCACTTTGCGGTTAGTCATCCGCAGCCCTTCAAAGGCTTGCGGGCTGGTGACCTCATGCACCAAATGCCGATCGATATACAAAAGGCAGGTGCCGTCTTCGGCTTGATGGACGACATGGTCATCCCAGATCTTGTCATACAGGGTACGAGCAGTCATGGCTCTGATCTCTCATCTGGCTAGGGGAATAGACGCGCAAGGGACAGCCCTGCGCAAAGACATTGGGGCGCGATCAAAGTCGCGCAAGCACAGACCGGCACTGGCCGAAAAACCGCCAAGGCAAGCGTGCGCGATCATCAATGTCGAAAAAGCGTATCATAGCGCGGACATTACGCCCTTCTTGCGGTTGAAGCAATCTGATTTGCGCCCAACAGCGCGCTGCCCGGCGATCAATTCCCGCCCAGCAACCGTTTCAAGGCGCGGGCGGCCTCTGCCTCCAACGCTTCTTGCGCACGGCGTTTAGCGGCATCCTCCAGCCGCTCGCCTTCCTCGCGCTGGATGCCCAGCTCCTTCTCCAGCTTGGCCTTGGCACGAACCTCCTCGGCGCGGGCTTTTTCTTTCAGGCGTTCCTTTTCCTCGGCAAGGTTCTGATCAATCAAGCCCTGCATATCCAAGCGGAATTTCGGCTTCGCCCAAGGGCCGGAAATCAGCAAAGGCACGGTCACACCACCAGTGCCATCGCTTTTGGCCAAGGCCGTCGCTGTCAATCGGTAATCCAGATCGCGCGCGCCAATGCCAACCCGACCTGTCCCAGCAGCCGTGATATAAGGCGCGCTGAACTGCAAATCATCATTGCGCAAAACACCGTCTTTCATCGTGAATGATCCGGTGATCGCATCAAAGATCGTCTTTTGCCCCTCTCCGACATAGCCCACATCCAGCGACCGCAGCATCCCCGCCAGATCAAGCCCCCGCAGCTCCCCCTTGCCAAAGCGCAAAGAGCCGTCGCCGGAAAGCGAATTCATGATATCGGACATGCGATTGCCAACACCCAGAAATTTCAGGCTAATATCACCGGTGCCGATCAGCCGGTCAAAATCAGCCACATCCTGCAACAAGGGCTGCATCGCGATTCCGGCAAGCCGAAGATCGCCGCCGACCGATAGGCCACCGCGCCCGTTGACCACGAAATTGCCGGTGACATTGCCGCCGTAAGCCTGCAACTCTTGCGATTCAATCACCATCCGGGCGCGGTCCAGCGTGACCAGCAAACGCGTGCGCCCCAGCTTGGCAGTTCCCAGATCAATGCTATCGGCCGTCAGGGCCACAGAGGCATCCAGCGCACCAAGGCCGCTTACATCAATCAGATCACGCGACCACCCCGAGGCCGCGCCACCTCCGCTGCCACCTGCGGATGTGTCACCCGCCAATCCCGAGAAATCCAAAGCACCCGCAGTGATCTTGGCTGTCAGCTTGGGGCGCGCCCCGTCAAAGGTCATGTCTAGATCGCCAGAAAAACGGTTGCTGTCCAGCTCGATCAAACCGCCGCGCAGATGCAGCGACCCCGCCTCGGCCAGGGTGACAGTGCCCGAGACCTTGCGCACCGTTGCCCCCAAACCCTGCGGAAGCGCGGGGGCCGCCTGACCAGCCACGCCCGCAACCGCCGCCAGATCGGCAAAATCAGCCGTCAACGCGCCCTCGGCCACCAAGGGGGCCGTGCCGATCCGGCCGTCAAAACCGACCTCGGATCCGCCGATCTGTGTGTTCAATGTCACATCGCTAATAGTGCCCGCGAGAAACGTATCAAATGCCGCAACGCGGGCATCCATCACCACCTTCACGCCGTCCTTCACCCCCGAAAGGTTAAGGGTGGCCGGACCAGCAAAATCGGGCAGACGCGCCTCGGCGGCGATATCACGCAGCTCCATCCGTGTGCCGTAGCTATGGTCCAGAAAAAGCACCGACCCGCCCTCGATCACGCCATGATCCAGCGTGATCACCTGCGCGGTGGTCTCATTTCCGGTTGCGGGCGTGTCTGGCGTGGTCGCACCGGCCACCGCAATTTCCCAATTGCCGGCCCCGTCTTTGTTGCGCTCCAGAATAATCTGCGGGCGGATCGCCTCAATCTTGGTGATCTTGATATCGCCCTTGAACAATGAGGCCATATCGACGCCGATCGCCAGCGCCTCTGCCTCTAGCATCGGGCCTTCGCGCGACCAGTCGGCATTGGCGATGCGCACCAGCCCGGTTTTGACGCCCAGCACTGGCCAGACCGAGGGGCTTACGCCGCCCTCAACCGTCAGGGTGCGTCCCGTGGCTTTGAAAAACTGCGCGGCGGCAACATCGGCAACCTTTTCCGACGGGATCAAAAACACCACGCCCACCAGCGCCACGATGAGCATCAACAGACCCGCACCTATCCGAACCAACCACCGCATCATGCGCCCTTTCCCGTTGCTATTACGGGATTTCTACGCGTGCTTGATCGGTTCGGCAACCGGCCAGTCCTAAACCAGCCGTCCCCAAAGGTCGTATTCGCCCGCCTCTTCGACCTCGACCGCCACCATATCACCTGGGGAAAGCCCGTCGAAACCCTCATCGATAAACAGGTTGCCGTCAATTTCCGGCGCATCTGCTTTGGTGCGGCAAGTGGCGCCCTCTTCGTCGACCTCATCCACGATCACTTGAATCGTGGTGCCGACCTTGGCTTCCAGCTTGGCCTCGGAAATCGCTTGGGCCTTTTCCATAAAGCGGTTCCAGCGGTCCTGCTTTACCTCATCCGCAACATGATCGGGCAGCGCATTGGATCGCGCACCATTCACGTTTTCATATTGAAAACAGCCGACGCGGTCGAGCTGCGCCTCATCCAGCCAATCCAGCAGGGTTTGAAACTCTGCCTCGGTCTCACCAGGATAGCCGACGATGAAGGTCGACCGCAGGGTGATATCAGGGCAGACGTTACGCCACGCGGCGATCTCATCCAGCGTTTTGGCCGCCGCCGCCGGACGGGCCATCCGTTTCAGCACATCGGGATGCGCATGTTGGAACGGAATATCCAGATACGGCAGGATCAACCCTTCGGCCATCAGCGGGATCAGGTCGCGCACATGCGGATAGGGATAGACGTAATGCAGCCGGATCCAAGCGCCAAGCGAGCCAAGATCGCGCGCAAGGTCGGTGATATGGGCGCGATGCCCCTTGTCAATTGCATGTTTGATATCAACGCCGTACGCGCTGGTATCTTGCGAAATCACCAAAAGTTCGCGCACACCGGCATCGACCAGCTTTTCCGCCTCGCGCATCACGGCATGGGCCGGACGGCTAGCCAGTCGGCCGCGCATATCGGGGATGATGCAGAACTTGCACTTGTGGTTACAACCCTCCGAGATTTTGAGGTAGCTGTAATGCCGCGGCGTCAGCGTAACGCCAGACGCAGGCAGCAGATCGATAAACGGATCGGGCGACGGCGGCACGGCAAGATGGACCGCATCCAGCACCTGCTCATATTGATGCGGGCCGGTGACGGCCAGAATTTTGGGATGATGTTCGCGGATGTAATCAGGTTCCGCCCCCAAGCAGCCCGTCACAATCACACGACCGTTTTCCTTCAACGCCTCGCCAATCGCATCCAGGCTTTCGGCCTTGGCACTGTCAAGAAAGCCGCAAGTGTTCACGATCACCGCATCCGCACCAGTATAATCGGGCGAGATGGCATAGCCTTCGGCACGCAGACGCGTCAAAATCCGTTCGCTATCCACCAGCGCTTTGGGACAGCCAAGGCTGACCATGCCGATCATGGGCTGCCCCTCACGACGAGGGGCGGAGATCCGCGCTTTGGGGGCAAGATCGGGGCGAAGGCTGGGTGGGTTCTGGGACATATGCGCCCTATATCTGCGAATCAGGGCCGAGGAAAGAGGTTGAAACCATGGGGCGCATGTCATGTGGCGCCCTGCCGCGCGTTTTTTTCACCCGCGACAGGTGTTGATGGTACTTGGGCTGCGGACCTAAACCGTCCCGCCGAGCGAGCCTTCCAGAACGGCAAGCTCTTGCCCGCCCGCCATCATATCTTGCAGCTCTTCGGGGGTGATCTCGCCCTTCTTGGCCGTGCCAAAGGTTTTGCCACGGTTCAGCACCGTAAAGCGGTCCCCCACAGCCATCGCATGACGGACGTTATGGGTGATGAAAACCACCGAAATGCCCTGCTTGCGCACCTTATCCACCGTGGCCAGAACATTGGCCGTCTGGCGTACGCCCAAGGCCGAGGTCGGCTCGTCCAAAATCAGGACCTTTGCCCCGAAATGCACCGCGCGGGCGATGGCAACGGTCTGGCGCTCCCCGCCTGACAGGGTTCCGACGGCTTGATCGGGACCGCGAAGGTTGATGCCCATCGCGCGCATCTCGCGCATTGTCACCTCATTGGCATGATCGTGATCGAAAAACGGGATGCCTGCGATTTTCTTGATCGGCTCATTGCCCATAAAGAAATTACGGCTTACGGACATCAAGGGGATCATCGCAAGGTCTTGATAAACCGTGGCAATACCTGCCGCGATACTGTCGCGCGGGTCCTCGAAATGCATCGGCTTGCCTTCGAACTTGATCTCGCCATGGGTCGGTTTATGAACGCCGGACATGGTTTTGATAAAGGTCGATTTTCCCGCGCCGTTATCGCCCAACAGGCAATGGCATTCACCGGGGAAAAAGTCGATCGTAACCCCCGCCAGCGCGATAACAGACCCGAAATGCTTTTGGATATCGGTCATTTGAATGATCGGTTGCATCAGCGCTCTCCTGTGATCAGGCGACGAATATAGGTGTTCAAGATAACCGCAAGCAGCAAGATCACACCAAGGAAGACGCGGAAAAGCGAGCTTTCGACATTGGCGAAAAACAGCCCCTGCTGGACCACGCCAAAGATCAACGCCCCCAAGGCCGCCCCGATCACCGAGCCATAGCCACCCGTCAGCAACGCGCCGCCGATAACCACGGCGATAATCGCCTCAAACTCTTTCAAGATACCGCGATCCGCACCGGCAGAGCCGAATTCCATCACCTGACACACCGCAAAAACCGTGGCGCAAAAAGCGGTGAACATGAACATCAAAATCTTGACGCGGTCCACCGGCACCCCGGCATAGCGCGCAGCTTGGGCATCGCCGCCAGCCGCGAAAATCCAGTTGCCAAAGCGTGTGCGCGTCAGGACGATATGCCCGATCACAACCAGAACCACCGCCCAGACGATCAACATGGGGATGCCGTCAACAACCGGCTGCCCCTCGCGGTTGCCGCGCGTGAAAACGCCGATCCACCCATTATCGCCAAGCCATTGAAAGAACGGCCCGCCGATTTTTGCCCCGAACAGCGCACCCAGCCAATCGCCTTCCGCAGCCTCGCGGATACCGCCGATGATGGTTTTGCTTTCGACCGTCTGGGGAATAAAAATCGTAAAGCCACGCAGGATGAACAACGTGGCAAGCGTCACGATAAAGCTTGGCAGCCCCGTCTTGACGACGATGTAGCCATTGAGCGCGCCGAAGGCGATGCAAATCGCAAAGGTCACCAGAATCGCAAGCCACATCGGCCAGGCCAGAACCACGCCGAAAATCGCGACCATCATCCCCGCAAAGCCGATCATCGACCCAACCGAAAGGTCAAACTCCCCCGCGATCATCAAAAGGCAGGCCCCAACGGCGATAATCATGAACTGCGCGGAAACCGTGGTCCAGTTCAACACACCTTGCGGGCTGAACATGCCGCTATCAAAGGCGAACAGCAAAAAGAACGTGAAAACGGCGATCGTGCCAACGATGCCGCCCAATTCGGGGCGGATCAACGCCCGGCGCAGGCCGGACATCTCTTTGACGCGTTCGTCATTGGTGGAAGTGTCTGTCATGGTCGTATCAACCCCTGTAGATGCGGACAAAAGAGGCGGTCCGGCTTACCAGACCGCCCCTCGGGTTTTTGCTCTAGCGATATTCACCCGCGTATTTTTCGACTTTCTCCAGCGCATCAGCCGTCACGAAACCGGGACCGGAGTTGATGTTATTGCCGGGCAAAACGCCGTAGCGGTCATAGTTGGACAGGATCACAACTGGCAGATACGCCTGCAAGAACGGCTGTTGGTCGATGCCCCACTGGATGATGCCCTCTTTGATGCCTTTCACGATCTCATCCCCAAGATCGAAGGTGCCAAAATAAATATCGCCCGCGATGCCCATCTCCTGCACCGCCAAAATCGTCGGATCGGCAGAGGTCGGCCCCAAGGTCAGGATCGCATCCGTTTCGGGATTGGCCGTAAGATACGCGATAACGCGGTTCTTGATCTCGGCAGGGTCCTGGCCCGTGTCGATCATGCTATCGCCAAGCTCTATGCCCAGACCATCGGCAAAACCTCGGCAACGCTCGGCCACAACGGTATTGGAGATAACGTGGTTCACGCAAACAAAGCTGCCCACCCCGTCGCCTTTTGCCCGGACACCCGCCGCAAACCCTGCGTCATATTCGGGCTGGCCGACAAACATAAGCGCACCCACGTCGCGGGCCTGCTCTGCCGTGCCGGAATTGATGATGATGACATCGATCCCCTGATCCACAGCATTGCGGATCGGGCCGGCCAGCACGTCAAAATCGGCCAGCGTGGTGATGATGCCGTCAGGCTGCGAGGCGGCGGCTTGTTCAATGATGCGCGCCATATCGGCAAGGTCACCGGTGGGCGGGTTGCGGTATTCAACCGTAACGCCCATCTGCTTGCCACCAAGGGCGATGCCGTTTTTGATCGTATTCCACCAGCTGTCGGAATCGGGCGCATGGCTGACCATTATGTAGGTCAGGCTATCGGTGTTTTCCTGCGCAGAGACCATAAGCGGGGATGCGATGACGGCAGCCGTCAACGTCAAATTCTTCACAATCAATTTCATTTATTCCTCCCTAAGATGCCATTTTTTTTGACACGAGAGTTGGGCTGACCCCTCTCCCGCATTAACCAAAGCACGGTTCCAATTAATTTGCAACCGGTTGCAAAATGAATCAATACGTTTTCTACTGCACAGGTATCTTGCACAGGGTATTCATACCCAACCAAAAGCCGGAAAATGGAATAAAGACATGGCAGTGACGCTAAAAGATGTGGCAAACAGGGCGGGCGTCTCTACCTCGGCGGTATCACGGACCTTTACCGACGGCGCATCGGTTTCCGTAAAGATGCGGCGCAAGGTACAAAAAGCCGCCGCCGAACTGGGGTATAGCCCGAATTTTCTGGCCCGCAGCCTGACCACCCGCCGGACCAAACTTATCGGGCTTGTGTCCAACAACTTCCACAATCCGATTTTTCTCGAGGTGTTTGATCTGTTCACCCGCAGCCTTCAAGATCGAGGATTGCGCCCGCTTCTGGTGAACCTCAGCACGGAAACCGACCCCGAAAACTCGGTGCGCATGTTGCAGCAATATTCGGTGGACGGGGTGATTGTCGCCTCCTCAACCTTGCCCCCCGCGTTTTCCAAAGCGTTCCGGGACAAGATGATTCCCGTGGTAAATACCTTTGGCCGCTATTCCAGCAGCCCGCAGGTGCATGTGGTCGGAATCGACAATATCGAGGCCGGACGGATGGCCGCGTATGAGCTGGTCGCGCGGGGCCATAAAACGGTCGGGTTTCTGGGCGGGCCGGAATCTGCCACCTCTACCCAAGACCGCCTGCAAGGGTTTCGTGACGGCATCGCTGCCCATCCTGAAATTACCATGCAGCACAGTTTTGCCGAGGCGTATTCCTTCAAGGCCGGCCGCATGGAAATGCTCCGCCTGTCAAAGGCACCGCTGGCAGAAGCCTATTTCTGTGGCGATGATGTGCTGTCCATCGGCGTGTTAAGCGCATTGCGCGACATCGGCAAAAAGGTGCCGCAAGACATTGGCATCATTGGGCTTAATGATATGGAAATGGCCGGTTGGGAAAGCATATCCTTGACCACGGTTGCCCAGCCGATCAAGCAGATCATCACCTCCTCGGTGGAGCTGATGGTCGCAATGTTGGATGAACCCGACCGCTATCCCGAAGCGCGCCTGTTCCCCTGCCATGTGGTAGAACGCGGGACACTTCGGCCCCGCGCCTGACGTTTAACGGAACATCGGCGGGCGGGCATCGACCCAGGCGCCATGCTCTTTGGCCGAGGCGACAGCGGCATAAACCGCCGCCATCGACCGCACGCCATCAGCCGCATTTGGCAATCCGTCACGCAGCTCACCACGGATCGCATCGGCAAGGTCGCAATAGATATTCGCCACCGCCAGCGGGAACCCTTCGGGGTGTGCGATTGACACACGCGACAGCCGCTGCGCATCGGCGTGCAAGCCGCCCTCGCCCTTTTCGATAATCTGCGTGCGCCCGCCAACGGGGGTATAGATCAACTGGTTTGGTTGCTCGGATGCCCAGCGAAGGCCGCCGGTTTCGCCAAAGATCTGGATATCAAACCCGTGCTGACGCCCGATCGCCACCGAAGAGGTCCAAAGCCGCCCGACGGTGCCCCCCGCCATGCGGAAATTGACCATCGCGTCATCCTCCAGCACGCGGCTGGAAATTGTCGAGGCAAAATCGGCAGACAGAGTTTGCACCTCATCATCGGCAATGAAACCAGCCATATGCAGCGCATGAATACCGCAATCGGCAAATTGCCCGGACACCCCCGCCATCGCCGGATCATAGCGCCAGCGCACACGCGGATTGTCGGCATCCGTGGCATCGCCGTGGTGCCCATGGCTAAAGTTAGTGACGACCAGCCGGACCTTGCCCAGCTCACCGGCGCGGACCATCGCGCGGGCTTGGCGCACCATGGGATAGGCCGAGTAACAGTAGTTCACCGCGCAGATCTTGCCGGTCTTTTCGGCCACGCGCACGATCTCTTCGCCTTCCTCAACGGTCATGGTCATCGGCTTTTCACACAGCACGTTGAACCCAGCCTCAAGGAAGGCTTTGGTGATCTGGAAGTGGGTCGCGTTGGGCGTTGCCACGGTCACAAGATCCACCCGATCGGCACGGTCTTTTTCGCCCGCGAGCATCTCTTGCCAGTCGCCATAGGCGCGGTCCGGCGCGATGCCCAACGTCTGCGCATAGGCACGGCCTGCATCGGCACGGTGGTCCAGCGCGCCGGCGGTAAATTCAAACAACCCATCGGCCTGCGCGCCCAAACGGTGGGCCGGGCCAATCTGGCTGCCTTCACCGCCACCGATCATGCCCCATTTCAGCTTTGTCATGTTATATTCCTTAGAAACCAATAGATTGCAGATATTCACGGTTCGCGCGCGCATCTTCTAACGGGGTGCCGGGAACGGATGGGTCGCAGTCTTGTTCGACCGTGCACCATCCCTCAAACCCGGCATCCAAAAGCACTTGCCGAACGGCTGCAAAATCAACATCCCCCTGCCCGAGGTTGCAGAAAATACCCTGACCGCAAGCCTTATAAAAACCGGTGCGGCTGGCCACGACATCGGCCTTCACGACAGGGTCAATATCCTTGAAATGCATGTAGGAAATCCGGTCGATGTGACGCTTCATAAACGCCACCGGATCATAGCCCGCATAGGAATGATGGCCGGTGTCGAAGCAGATTTTCAGGATGCGCTCGTCAACCTCGTCCAGCAGGCGCTCCAGCTCCGGCTCAAAGTCCATGAAGCCCGCGGCATGGGCGTGAATGCCGACGGTCAGCCCGTATTCCTCAGCGCCTATTTTGGCGATGGTGGCGATGCGGTCGCGGTAGGCAGCCCACTCTGCGGCGTCCATCTGCTCGGCCTCATCGGCGCGTCCGGCAGTGGGGGCGCGGCGGGGTGAGATGCTGTCAATCAGCACCAAATGCTGCGCGCCATGCGCCACAAGCGCCTTGCAGGTCCGAAGGCTTGCATCCTTTACGTCATCCCACATCGAAGGGTCGTGAAAGGCGCGAAACACAACGCCGCCGATGATCTGCAAATCACGTTCGGCCAAGGCGGGCGCAAGGATTGCAGGGTCCTCGGGCATGAAGCCGATGGGGCCAAGCTCTATCCCCTTATAGCCCGCGCCAGCACATTGATCCAACACGCTTTGCCACGTGGGATAGGCCGGGTCGCTGGGAAACTCGATACCCCATGAGCAGGGGGCATTACCAATTTTAATGGTCATTAAACTGCCTTTCACAATGTCAGAAGGAAGTGACATCAACCCATGCCTTCGCATGGGACGACGCCATTGCCGCCGCAATAACCTGATTTACATCCAAGCCGTCCTTGAAGGTTGGCCAGACCGGGGTTCGGGTTTCTATTGCGCGCAAAAAGTCATGTGCCTCGATGATAATCTGGTCCTGATATCCGGTACCGTGACCGGGCCCTTGGCAAAAGGCCGCGTAATCGGGATGCGCCGGGCCGGTTAGGATTTTCGAAAATCCGCGTGTGGCCTCGGGCTCATCTGCACGGTAAAGCCACAGCGCATTCTGATCTTCCTGATCAAAGCGGATCGCGCCTTTTGTGCCTGTAACCTCATAGGCATAGCCCATTTTCCGTCCATGTGCGACGCGACTGAAATACATCTGCCCCATTGCACCATTGGCAAAACGGCACATCATCTGCCCGTGATCGTCATTGGTCACAGCGCCGCCGGGACGCGCCGCATGAACGGTTTCCACCTCGGCCACAAGCGCGGCAATCGGGCCGATCAAGGCCAGCGCACCATTTATCATATGGGGGGCAAGATCGCCCATCGTGCCATTTGCTGCACCATCCGTGCGCCATGTCGCGGGGCTTTCGGGATCGGCCAGAAAATCCTCGGTATGCTCGCCGCGAAACCATGTGATATCGCCGATGACTCCATCAGCAATAAGCTGGCGGGCAAATTGGCTGGCCGGGGTGCGAATATAGTTAAAGCCAACCATATTGACCTTCCCCTCGGCGGCCAGAACCATGGCACGGCTATCCTCTAGCGATGCGCCAAGCGGCTTTTCACAAAACACCGGCTTGCCCAGCGCAAAGGCGGCCTGCGCAATCTGGCAGTGGGTGCCTTGGGGCGAGGCAATCACAATCGCTTCGACCTTCGGATCTTGAACCAACACCCGCCAGTCATCCGTACCGCGCGCAAATCCGTAAGCTGCACGGTAGCGTTCGGCCGAGGCAGCCGTGCTGGCGCAGATCATCTCCAGCCGTGGGCGCAAAGTCGTATTAAAGGTTGCGCCAACGGCCGACATGGCCACGGCATGCGCCTTACCCATATAGCCGCCACCAATGATGCCGATCCCGATTTCCGTCATATTCCCCCCCGACACTAAAAATTTGGTTTGCAACCGGTTGCAAAATTTGTATCCTGAGATTCGAAAACGCGCAAGCGGCTTTAAGAAAGATTTACAAAATGGCGGACAGCACCCTTCGGTTGACGACAGCGCAGGCGATAATCAAATATCTTGCAAATCAATATATCGTCGTGGACGGGCAAGAGATGCGCGTCTGTGGCGGCGGCTTTGGCATTTTCGGCCACGGCAATGTCACCTGTCTGGGCGAGGCGCTTTATGATGCCCGCGATGCCCTGCCGCTTTATCGCGGCCAGAACGAGCAGAGCATGGGCTTTGCCGCCGCGGGATATTCCAAGCAATGGCTGCGCCAGCGGTTCATGTTTTGCACCGCAAGTGCGGGGCCGGGAACGACCAACCTTTTGACCAGCGCCGCCCTTGCCCACGCCAACCGCCTGCCGATGCTGCTGCTGTGCGGCGATGCCTATGTCACCCGTCTGCCCGATCCGGTGCTGCAACAGATGGAGCATTTCGGCAACCCGACACTTGGGGTGAATGACGCCTTCAAGGCCGTCACCCGGTTTTGGGACCGCATCACCCATCCGGCGCAGATATTGCAGTCCCTGCCCGCAGCACTGGCAACCATGCTGGACCCCGCCGATTGCGGCCCCGCCTTTATCGGCTTGCCCCAAGACGTTCAGGGCTGGACCTTTGATTACCCCGAAAGCTTCTTTGCCAAACGTGTTCACCGCATCCGCAGGCAAGCCCCCGATCTGGCCGAGGTTGCCGATGCCGCTGCCCTGCTAAAATCGGCCAAACGCCCCATGATCATCGCAGGCGGGGGCGTGCAATATTCCCGCGCGGTGGCAGAGCTTACAGATTTCGCCACCACCCATAACATCCCCGTCGTGGAAACCATCGCGGGCCGTGCGAACCTGCATCAGGACCATCCACTTAATATCGGGCCGGTCGGCGTAACAGGCTCCGACAGCGCCAATGCGATTGCCGAGCGTGCGGATGTTATTTTGGCCGTCGGCACCCGCTTGCAAGATTTTACCACCGGTTCGTGGACCGCATTTGCCAAGGACGCGCAGATCATCGGGCTGAATGTGGGGCGGCATGATGCGATGAAGCACCTCTCGATGCCCGTAATCGGGGATGCCAAGCTGGGCCTGACCGCAATGGCCGAGGCCATCAAAGGCTACGGTGCGCCGGATGACTGGACGGGTTTTGCCAAGGCAGAACGCGGAAAATGGGTGGGTTATACGGACGAGATTACCACCGCTGGCAACGGCCCCAATTCTTATTGCCAAGCCATTCGCGCCGTGAACGACCTTTGTGATCCGCGCGACAGGGTCGTTGCCGCCGCAGGGGGCCTGCCCGCCGAGGTAACCGCACATTGGCAAACCAAAGACATCGGCACCGTCGATGTCGAATTCGGCTTTTCCTGCATGGGCTATGAAATCGCAGGCGGCTGGGGCGCACGCATCGCACAACATGAGCGGGAACCGGAACAGGATACTATCGTCTTTACCGGTGACGGGTCCTATCTGATGCTTAACTCCGATATTTATTCATCGGTTCTGACCCAGCGCAAACTGATCGTTCTGCTGCTGGATAACGGCGGTTTCGCGGTCATCAACAAGCTGCAAAACAACACCGGCAACCACAGCTTCAACAACCTGATCGCCGACAGCCCGACCGTCCCCGCCCCCTTTGCCGTGGATTTCGAATCCCATGCGCGGGCCATGGGGGCCAATGCTGAAACCGTCTCTAATGCCACCGAACTGGGGCAGGCGTTCTTGCGCGCCAAAGCCGCCGATAAGACCAGCGTTATCGTCATGCAGGTCGACCCTTATGACGGCTGGACAACCCAAGGCCACACTTGGTGGGAGGTTGGCACACCGCACATCACCAACAACCCGAAAGTCGCCGAAAAGCACCTTGAGGTCGAATCCTCGCGCAGCAAACAGCGGAAGGGCGTCTGAATGGACCTGATCGCCGCCATCAAGAAGAACCGTTTCGTCGTCGTCGGCCGCGTCGGCATGGATCTCTTTCCCGGCCCCGGCATCGCGACCGAGGATGCCGATACCTTCACCGCCGATATGGGCGGATCATCGGCCAATATTGCGGCGGGGATTGTCAAACTGGGCGGTCAGGCCGCATTGGTGACACGTGTGTCTGATGATGCGGTTGGCCGGTTCTGCATCAACAAGCTGCGTCATTACTGCGTTGACACCACCTATGTCACCCCCGTGGGCGGCGAGGCGCGCAACTCGCTGGCGCTATATGAAAGTCGTGTGGCGGGGCATCAATCCGTGATCTACCGCAACGGTGCCGCTGATTTTGAAATGACCGCAGAAGACGTCGAGGCCGTGGATTACAGCCAGTTCTGCGCGCTGATTACGGCAGGCACCGTCTTTGCCGCTGAACCCTCGCGCAGCGCCACCTTCCGCGCGTTTGAGCTGGCCCGCGCGGCAGGCCTTCCGATCATCTTTGACGTCGATTACCGCCCCTATAGCTGGCCCAGCCGCGAAGTCGCTGCCGAGGTTCTGTCCAAGGCGGGGGCGATGTCGGATGTGATCATCGGCAATGACGACGAGTTCGGCTTTATGGCCGGTGACAAGGATAAGGGCCTTGCGATGGCCCGCGAATTATCCCTCAGCAGCGCGGGGATCGTCGTCTATAAAATGGGCGAGCATGGCGCGGTGACATTTCGCGACGGCGAGGCCCTGCGCACCGGCATTTACCCCGTAACCGCCCTTAAACCCACCGGCGCGGGCGACAGCTTTATGGCCGGTTTCCTGACCGGGCTTGCAGGCGGCCATGACCTGAAAACGGCTGTGCTGCGCGGTTCGGCCTGTGCAGCGATTGTGGTGGCCAAGCCAGGCTGCGCCCCCGCTATGCCCTACCCTGCCGATCTCGATCACTTTCTTGCCGGTCATCCCGGCCCAACTGATGCCATTTAAAGGAACGTCCAATGCATATTGCGCCCCATGACAATAAGAACAAACCCATCGTGGATGCCGACGATCCGACAGTCCCGCTCAATTACTTCAACATCGTGACGCTCAAGGCGGGGGAGGCCTTTGAATATCAGGTGCCCGGCTATGAAACCTGCATCGTCCCCGCCACCGGCACCGTCGATATCGATGTTGAGGGCGTGACGTTCCAAGCAATCGGAAACCGCACGCAAGATGTCTGGGACGGAGAGCCCGAGGGCGTTTATGTGCCCGTCGGCGCCAAGGTGACGATTGTGGCCACCCGTGACACCGAAACCTTCATCGCCGGCGCAAGATATGACAAGGTACTGGACCCCTTCGATGTGCGCGTGGCCGAGCTGGACAAGGTGCAATACGGCAGCGATGACACCAAAACCCACCGTAAAATCAAGCACATCCTTGGCCAGAAACAGCACGACAAAGTCGGCCGCCTGCTGGTCAGCGAATTGTTCACCGTTGGCCAAGGCGGCTGGTCCGGCTTTCCGGCGCATAAGCATGACACCGACCGGCTTCCGCATGAAACCCGTCACGATGAAACCTATAACTTCCGGTTCAAGCCCAACCACGGTTCGGGCGTGCAAATCCTTCAGCGCGAAGAGGGCAAGCCCGGCGACGCCTATCAGCTTATGGACCGCTCCACCGTTTGTATCGACAAGGGCTATCACCCCTGCGCCGTGATGCCCGGCTATGAGATGTATTATTTCACCATCCTCGGCGGTCTGAGCCAGCGGTCCTTGGTGCAATATTTCCAGCCCACCCACGCCTATCAGATCGAAACGATCCCCGGGATCAAAGACATGGTGGCCAAGTTCAAATGAGCCTTGTCACATTATCAGAGGCGCTTCAGCCTGCGCTCAAAGGTGGCTATGCGGTGGCGGGGCTGGTGACCCTTGGATGGGAGGATATGCGCGCCTATGTGGCCGCCGCCGAGGCAGAGGGCTGCCCCGTCATTTTGCAGGCAGGCCCCTCATGCCGCGCCCACACCCCTTTGCCGATCTTGGGCAAGATGTTCCGGCATCTGGCCGAGGGTGCCAGCGTTCCGGTCGTCGCCCACCTCGATCACGGATACACGATGGCCGAATGCCGCGAGGCACTTGATGCGGGATTTACCTCGTTGATGTATGACGGGTCGCGCAAACCCTTGCAGCAAAACATCGATGAAACGGCGGCAGTTGCGGAAATGGCCCATGCTGCCGGCATTTCATGCGAGGGTGAGATCGGCTTTGTCGGCTATGCCAGTGGCGAACATTCCACCGGCACCGACCCCGAAGAGGCCGCGATCTTTGCGCGCGATTCCCGGGTTGATGCCATGGCGATCTCGGTCGGGAATGTGCATTTGCAGCAGGACAAGGAGGGCGGGCTGGACATGGCCCGCATCCGCGCGATCGAGGCGGTGACAACCGTGCCGCTGGTTATTCACGGTGGCTCTGGCGTGCCGCTGGCGCAGCGTATCGCGCTTGCCCAAGGGTCCAAGATCTGCAAATTCAACATCGGCACCGAATTGCGCATGGCCTTCGGGGCCGCCCTGCGCGAGGCGGTCAACAGCGACCCGAACCGCTTTGACCGGGTGCAGATCCTGTCGGAAACCCATGCGCCGCTGGTCGCCGCCACCCGTACCGTCCTGCGCGCCTTCGGCGCCGCAAAAGCAAAGGTTTGAACCATGATAAGAATCGGTCTCTTGGGCTGTGGCCGCATCGGGCAAGTGCATGCGGAGTCCATCATGCGGATCCCCGATGCGCAGCTGGTCGCGGTTGCCGATGCCTTTCCGAATGCCGCACAGGCCTTGGCCGCAAAGACCGGTGCCGCGGTGCTTTCGACCGATGAGATCATCGGTCATGAAGGCATTGACGCCATCATCATCGGCACCCCCACCGACACGCATTACGACATCATCCAAGCCGCCGCCCGCGCCGGCAAAGCGATCTTTTGCGAAAAGCCGGTTGATATGTCGGCTGCCCGTATCCGCGATTGCATCGCCGTGGTGACCAAGCATAACACCCCTTTCATGACCGCGTTCAACCGCCGGTTCGATCCCAGCTTTGCGCATTTGCAGGCAAGGATCGCGGCGGGCGATATCGGCGCGGTGGAAATCGTGACCATCCTATCACGCGACCCTGCTCCGCCGCCGCTGTCCTATATCAAATCTTCGGGCGGGATTTTCCGCGATATGATGATCCACGATTTCGACGTGGCGCGCTTCTTGCTGGGGGAAGACCCGGTCACCATCTTTGCCACCGGTGCCGCCCTTGTTAATCCGGAAATTGCCAAGGCGGGGGATGTTGATACGGCGGCGGTAGTGCTGACCACGGCCACCGGCAAGATCTGCCAGATCAGCAACTCGCGCAGGGCCAGCTATGGCTATGATCAGCGTATCGAGGTGCATGGTGCAAAAGGTATGCTGCGGGCCGAAAACCAGCGCGAGCATATGGTGGAACTTGCGACCGAGGCCGGTTTTCGCACCGCGCCAGCGCAGCATTTCTTTTTGCAACGCTATCAAGCGGCCTATATGGCCGAGCTGCTGCAATTTATCACGGCGCTACAGACAAGCACCGCACAATCGCCCTCAATCTTGGATGGTTTACAGGCACAGCTTCTGGCCGATGCCGCGACAGAGTCGCTTGCATCCGGGCTTCCGGTCAAGCTTTGACCTAGAGGTCGGCTTCAACCGCCTGCCCTGCATAATCGTGCAGGGCGGCGCTGCCCTTTGGCGTCAGTGTATAAATCCCCAGCGAAACACGTTCGAACCAGCCATAGTGATCGTGGCGCATCAAATTACCCGCCCGCGTCACGCCGGTGGCCTTAGCCACATGCGCCGCCTTGCAGGGCCCCGCGCGCAAATGCCGCGCACAGCGGATCGCATCCTGACGGTAAGCGGTCATCTTTTTGACACCGGTGATCCCGCCCTCATTCGGATCGCCCACACGGCGGTCAAATTCGCGCAGCAGTTTTGCAGCGGCTTTGGTCTTGATCTTGGGCGCATAGGAGGCGGGGTCCAGATGTGCCTCTACCCCCTTGGGACCAACGGCAAGCAAGCCCAGCGACAGCCTGCGGCACAGCGTGATGATATCACGGTAGCGCAGCTTCCACCCCTTGGAGACCGGCACCGCCAGATAGACATGGTCGAACATCCCCTGCCGCGCCACCCCCTGCATCACCAGTTGCAGCGAGAACGTCAGCTTCATCTCCACCACCACCGGCGGCTCATCGCCGCGCCGTGCCATGATATCGCAATCGCCGATCTCGGCTTTTACGTCATAGCCCTGCTGTATCAGATAGGCCTTGAGGGGGGCGTAAAGATCTGCCTCGCGTTTGGGCACCATTGCCGCGCATTATACCTTGCGCAGGCGGATCACCACGTCGACCTTGGCAATCTCTGTGCCCGCGGGCAGGTCGGGCAGGCGCGTGATCTCAAGCTGGTCAACAGGGGCATCGGTCAGCTCGCAGGTGTCTTCCCAATAGAAATGGGGATGATCATCCATCCGCGTATCGAAATAGCTTTTCGACCCGTCCACGACGACTTCTTGCATCAACCCCGCCTCACAAAAGGCGCGCAGGGTGTTGTAAACCGTGGCAAGGCTGACCCCTTCGCCCGACTTGGTAGAGGCGGCAAACAGGCTTTCGGCGGTGACGTGACGATCCTCGCCATCGCCCACAAGCAGGCTGGCCAGTGCAACGCGCTGACGTGTCGGACGCAAGCCGCCAATGGCCAGCCATTCCGTTCCGCGTTTCAGTGCCAGTTCATACATGGGTCAATTACCTTATTTTCAACCCCTATATAGGGCGCTTCTGCACCAATTTTCAAGCCGATACCGCATTCCCACGGCCTACCCGCACTTGCCAGTCGGTAAATCCGGATGATAATGGAGTACAAAGACCAGTCACAGGGAGGGACGTTGCCGCATGACGCAATATCCAACAAGTTTCGATAAAGAAGACCTGCTGAAATGCGCACGCGGTGAATTGTTCGGCCCCGGCAATGCACAATTGCCTGCACCCCCCATGCTGATGATGGACCGCATCACCGAGGTTTCGGGCGATGGCGGCGAACACGGCAAGGGCCATATCGTGGCGGAATTCGACATCACCCCCGACCTGTGGTTCTTTGATTGCCACTTTCCGGGCAACCCGATCATGCCCGGCTGTCTTGGCCTTGATGGCTTGTGGCAGTTGACCGGCTTTAACCTTGGCTGGCGCGGCTGGCAGGGGCGCGGCTATGCGCTTGGCGTCGGTGAGGTCAAGCTGACGGGCATGGTGCGCCCAGAGCGTAAGATGCTGCGCTATTACGTCGACTTTACCAAGGCCATCCAGACCCGTCGCCTGACCATGGGTGTCGCTGATGGCCGCGTCGAAGCGGATGGCGAGGTGATTTACCTCGTCAAGGATATGAAGGTCGCCCTGTCCGAGAGCTAACGGTCCAAGAGCTGATCCCAAACGATTTGAAATAAGGAGAGCGCCCATGCGTCGCGTCGTCATCACCGGTCTCGGTATCGTGTCATCCATCGGCAATAACGCGGCCGAGGTCGAGGCCTCCTTGCGGACCGGAAAATCCGGCATCGTTGCGGCCCCCCAATATGCCGAACATGGCTTTCGTAGCCAGATCCACGGCATGCCGCAGATCACGCTCGAGGATCATATCGACAAGCGTGACCTGCGCTTTATGGGCCCCGGTGCGGCCTATAACTTCATCGCGATGGAACAGGCGATTGCGGATGCGGGGCTTGAAGCCTCGGACGTATCGAATGAGCGTTCCGGCCTGATCATGGGGTCCGGCGGGCCGTCGACCTCGAATTTCTTCCAGGCGCATAACATTGTGATCGAAAAGGGCGCGCCCAAGCGGATGGGGCCGTTTATGGTCACCCGCTGCATGTCCTCGACCAACTCGGCCTGCCTTGCCACGCCGTTCAAGATCAAGGGCGTGAACTATTCCATCACCTCCGCCTGCTCCACCTCGGCGCATTGCATCGGCAACGGCACCGAACTGATCCAGATGGGCAAACAAGACATCGTCTTTGCCGGCGGTGGTGAGGAACTCGACTGGACGCTGTCCTGCCTCTTCGACGCCATGGGCGCGATGAGCAGCAAGTATAACGACACGCCAGAGCTGGCCGCCCGCGCCTTTGACGCCACCCGTGACGGCTTTGTCATTGCCGGCGGTGGCGGTGTCGTTGTGCTTGAGGAACTGAACCACGCGCTGGCCCGCGGTGCCAAAATTTACGGCGAAGTGACCGGCTATGGTGCCACATCCGACGGAGCCGATATGGTTGCGCCGTCAGGTGAGGGCGGCGAACGGTCAATGAAGCTGGCGATGTCCACCCTGCCCGAGGGCCGCCGCGTTACCTATATCAACGCGCATGGCACCTCGACCCCTGCGGGCGATGTGACCGAGGTAAAGGCCATCCGCCGCGTCTTTGGCGACGGCTCGGTTCCGCCGATCTCTTCGACCAAATCGCTGACGGGGCATTCGCTGGGTGCGACCGGCGTGCATGAGGCGATTTATTCGCTCTTGATGATGCAGGGCGGCTTTATCACCGCATCCGCCAATATCACCCAGCTGGACCCCGAGCTGAAGCCCGAGGAAATCGCCACCGAATATCGTGACGCAGATCATGATAGCATTATGTCCAACTCTTTCGGGTTCGGCGGCACCAATGCCACGCTTTTGATGAGCAAATACAAGGGTTAATCCATGGCCGATCTGATGAAGGGCAAGCGGGGCCTTGTGATGGGCGTCGCCAATGAGCGATCCATCGCTTGGGGCTGCGCGCGCGCGCTGGCGGCCGAGGGGGCAGAGCTTGCCTTCACCTATCAAGGCGAGGCCTTCGGCAAGCGGTTGGAGCCGCTGGCCGCAAGCGTCGGGTCCAACCTGATGGTGGATGTTGATGTCACCGATGATGCCTCGCTTGATCTGGCATTCCAGCGGATCAAGGACGAATGGGGCAGCATCGACTTTCTGGTCCATGCCATCGCCTATTCCGACAAGAACGAGCTGACAGGCCGGATCAGCAACACCAGCCGCGCGAACTTCAAGCAATCGCTGGATATCAGCTGCTTTTCCTTCATCGACGTGTCGCGCCGTGCGGCGGAGCTGATGCCTGATGGTGGTTGCCTGATGACGATGACCTATGGCGGTTCCAACCGTGTGACGCCAAATTACAACGTCATGGGTGTGGCCAAGGCGGCGTTGGAGGCCTCGGTGCGCTATCTGGCGGCTGACCTTGGGTCGCAAAAGATCCGTGTAAACGCGATTTCCCCCGGCCCGATGAAAACGCTGGCGGGGGCGGCCATTGGCGGTGCACGCGCAACTTACCGGCACACCGAGGCGAATGCGCCCCTGAAAACCAACGCCACCCTCGATTCGGTTGGCGGTACGGCGGTGTTTCTGGCGTCCGATTACGGAATGCACACCACCGGCGAGATTGTTCGCGTTGATGGCGGTTATCACGTCTTGGGCATGCCCCGCGCCGAAAACATCAGCTAACGACCTTCGCGTGGCCGCGTAAAGCGGCTGCGTGATCAAAGTTTCAGGATTGGAGCGGGTGACGGGAATCGAACCCGTGTCTCTAGCTTGGAAGGCTAGGGTCTTACCATTACACAACACCCGCGCTGGGGTAGATATAATCAACCCGCCAGCCCTGTGCAAGCACACATTGGGAAAACACGCATCCTAAAAAGCACAGGCCGCAATATCTGCGCGGCCTGTGCGACACCTGTTACTGGCCCAGTTGCTTTACCCGGCCCTCGACCTTGCTGTTCACACCGCCCATCTTGGTGATGTAATCCATCACGTCATTCGCCATCAGATTGCCGTTACCGGCATTGATCAGCACTTTGCCGCCGCCCAAGGCGTCAAACCCGTCACCGCCATCCAAGATGTAATCATTGGCCGCAACCTTATAGAGCTTGTCGACATCCAAAGGCGCACCATCCACAAGCGCCTCGACAATGCGCGAACCGGCGGGGGCGGTCGGATCAAACACAATCGATGCGCCCGAAAGCTGCAAGAAACGCCCTGCCCCTTTTTCAAACTGGCTTACGCCGTTTTCAAAGGCGGCAAGCACCTGACTGCCCGGAAGCTCGGTCAAAACGGTCACATTGCCAAAGGGTAGCTCTGTCAAGATATCACGGCGGGTCAATTCTTTGCCTGCCTCATGGGTCGTATCGCCACGAATACCGCCCCCATTGGCCAGCCCGATATCGGCCCCAGTCGCATCGCGGATCGCATCTGCAATCAGGTTTCCCATCGCGGATTCCTCTCCGCGGATCACGTTGCGGCGGGAATCGAGTATATTCTCGGTCGTGCCCAAGGCAATGTTGAGACTGTCGTCAAGCTGCGCCTGAAAGGCCTCTACCATCGCTTGGCTTTCGGGATCGGGTTCGACATTCACCGTGTCGATAAAGCGAAAGATCGGCGTCCAGGACACGGTCCGCTTGCCGTCCTTCTCGGTCACATCGACGTAAAGGTCCAATGGCGCCACAAACCGCGCATCGATCGAGGTTTCGACATAGGCCGTGATCCCGTCATATGAGGTGCCATAGCTATGATCATCGCCCGACAGGATCACGTCAAAAGCCTTGGAAGCAATCAACAGCTCATCATTGCGCTTGTCGGTCTGAACCACACCGATCACCAGATCCGCGCCATCCTCCCGCGCCTGACGCGCCGCATCGACACCCATATCCACCGTTGGCCCAAAGATCAGATCACCGGTCGAGGCAACCGTGGGCGAGGTATCCTGCGCCACCGGAATAAGCGCGACCGTCAGCCCCGCCACCTCCTTCATCATCACACCGCCCAGACCGGGCAAAGGCGAGCCATCCGCCTGCGAGATATTCACCGCCGCCCAAGGGTAGTTCGACGCCTCCATCTTGGCCGAGAAATTTTCTGGCCCGAAATCAAACTCATGGTTGCCGGGAACCGCCAAATCGAAGGGCTCTAGGTTGGTCAGCTCAATCGTGTTTTGCCCCTTGTCGAACCCCGAAAGGATCGAGGGCGACAGCATATCGCCGTCAAACACATAGATCGTATTGGGGTTGGCCGCGCGTTCTGCCTTTGCCACCGCGTTCAGCCGCGCAAAGCCGCCGCGCCCGTTGTCATCGGAAAAGTTGTAAATATCGCCCACGCCCAGCAGCGTCAGTTTTACCGTCTCGGCCAGCGTGGCCTGCGGAAGCGCCACCAAAGCGCTCGCCCCCAGTGCCACTGTTAAAAAGCCCTTGGTCAGGATGGTCATAGCCGTACTCCTATCGGTTTATGCCCGTATCTTTACGCCCGCATCCCCTTCTGTCAAAGCCTTCCGCGCCTTGACGCTGATTTCGCGGCAGTGCATGAACGCAGCCATGCTTATATTCAAAATCCTCCGCCGCGCTGAATGGAACGCCTTACAAGCTGCGGGCGAAACCGCTGGCGCACCGATTGACCTGATCGATGGTTATGTGCATTTCTCCACCGCCGCTCAGGCCGCCGAAACGGCCGCCAAGCATTTCGCCGATCAGTCCGATCTGGTTTTGCTTGCGATCGAGTCCGATAGTTTGGGTGATGACCTGAAGTGGGAACCTGCGCGTGCGGGGGCGCTGTTTCCGCACCTTTATCGCAATCTGCGCATGACGGATGTGCTGTGGGACAAGGCGCTGCCACTGGGCGCGTCGGGCCATATTTTCCCCGAAGGCCATATGTTTGCCGGGGGCAAATCATGACACCACTGGAACGGATCGCGCTCAAATCCCTGCATCTGCTTGATCCCGAACGTGCGCATACGCTTTCGCTTTTGGCGCTGCGTGCCGGATTGGTGCCGACACCGGGGCCGTTTACGTCACCGCGATTGCAGACCACGTTGGCGGGCATGGCCTTGCCGAACCCGGTGGGTCTTGCGGCGGGCTATGACAAAAATGCAGAAAGTCTGCCCGCCCTGATGCGCGCGGGTTTTGGCTGGCTGGAGGTGGGGGCCGCAACCCCCCTTCCCCAGCCCGGCAACCCCAAACCGCGCCTGTTCCGCCTGACCGAGGACCGCGCCGCCATCAACCGTTTCGGCTTTAACAACCAAGGGATGGGGCCGATCGCAAAGCGTCTGGCCGCACGTCCCAAAGGGGTGCCGGTCGGCCTCAACCTTGGCGCAAATAAAACCTCGGATGACCGCGCTGCCGATTTCGCAAAAGTGCTGGCGCATTGCGGGCCGCATGCCGATTTTGCAACGGTCAATGTCTCTTCGCCCAACACCGAAAAGCTGCGAGACCTGCAGGGGGCGGCGGCGCTGACGGGCCTTTTGGCCGGTGTGATGGAGGTGCGTGCGGGTCTTGCAACCCCGATCCCCGTGTTCCTGAAAATCGCGCCGGACCTGACCCCGGATGAGCTGGCACAGATCGCCGAGGTTGCGCTGACCACCGGCATTTCCGGCATCATCGCAACCAATACCACCCTGTCGCGCGAAGGCTTGCAAAGCGCCCATGCGCATGAGGCCGGCGGGCTGTCGGGGGCGCCGCTCTTTGAACGCTCCACCCGTATTCTGGCGCAATTGTCCAAGCTGACCGAGGGCAAGATCCCCTTGGTCGGGGTTGGCGGGATCAGCAATGCAGATCAGGCCTATGCCAAGATCCGCGCCGGCGCATCGGCGGTGCAGCTTTATACGGCGATGGTTTATCAAGGGATCAGCATCGCGGGTGAGATCGCGCAAGGTCTTGATGCGCTGCTGCAACGTGATGGTCACAGCAGCATCAATGACGCCGTAGGGACAGCGCGCGAAAGCTGGCTTTAGAACGCCTTGAAGGTCATCGTGGTTAGGGTGCGCACGATGCCCGGAATGTCGAACAAGGCCTTGGACAGGTAATGTCCCACATCCTGACCGTCAGGGATATAGATCTTGGCGATCAGGTCATATTCGCCACTGGTGGAAAACAGCTCTGACACCACCTCACGGTCATAGATCGCATCGGCCACCTCATAGGTCTTGCCGGGGGTGCAACGAAACTGGACAAAAACGGCGGTCATAACATTCTCCTATCTGGGCCAACGGTAGCCCTATTCCTCTGCTTGCAATTTCAACGGCGCGGGTTTGGCGGACAGATCCGATACGCCCAATACCCCTACGGGACGGGCCAAGCGGTTTCGCACCACCCAAAGCAGCCGGTTTTGTGCGCGGGTGATCGCAACATAGGCCAAACGTTTCCACAAAGGCACCCCGGCCTCGGTGCGGCCCGCTTTTGCAGCGGCCCATAGATCGGGCGCAAACACCTGTACGGTATCCCACTGGCTGCCCTGCGCCTTATGGATGGTCACCGCTGCCCCGTGCAAAAACGCAGCCCCCATCGTGGCGGCCGAGGGGATAAACGGCTCCTCCTCATCCGGCTTTTCGATCTTGATGATGCTGGCGGCCGAGACCTGCGGCTCCTCTGCGCCGACCACATGCAGGCGGGCAAAGCCGTCACGGTTGCCCGGCCCCATATAGATCACCTGAGCGCCCTTAATCAGGCCCCGCGCCTCCAGATCAATGCGTTTCTTGCGGTGTTTCACCGGCAGCTCAATCCCGTCGCAGATCAGCGGCTCACCGGGGATCAGCGCAAATTCCGGCGCGCTATGGGCGGCACGAAAGGCGGTTATCAGGCGGATGCGCGTTGCATTGCGCCACACCAGAACCGGAGAGCGCGCCATCAGATCACTGTCCACACGCTGTGCCACCTCGACACGCGGATCGCGGGCGGCGGCCTCTTCGACCATCCGCTCAAAAGCCTCAAAGGTCAGATCGGGGTCCGCCAAAGCATGGGCCAGATCAAGGATCGGGTTGCCCGCAGTTTGGCGGTGGATACGGCTCAGCTCCAACCGCCGTGTCGCGCCGAGTTTATCAAAGACCATCTCACCGGAGTTGCCAACGGGGGCAAGCTGTGCCGGATCGCCAAACAGCACCAATGTTGGAAAAATCTCACGCAGGTCATCGAACTGGCGTTGGTCGAGCATCGAGGATTCATCAACGAAGCCCACATCCAGCGGCTCTTCGCGCCGTTTCCAGCCCTTGATGAAATCGGACCCACGCAGGCCGGCCGCCGCCAAGGCACCGGGAATAGAAGCAACCGTATCGTAAAACGCCTTTGCGCGGTCCAACGCCAGCTCACTCAGCCCCTCCACCTCGGGTCTTGGGCCGTTGCCTGCCAGCCATTCAGCAATCTTTTCGTATTCCGGATCATAGAGCGGGGTATAAAGAATACGGTGGATCGTGGTCGCAGGCACCCCGCGCAACCGCAACACCGATGCGGCCTTATTCGTTGGCGCCAGAATGGCCAACGTGCGACGGTCCTTGCGCTTTTTACCCTCATAATCGCCCGAGACGATATCCACGCCCGCCGCGACCATCGCCTTATAAAGGCTGGCCAAAAGCATGGTTTTACCCGACCCCGCCTTGCCGATCACGGCCGTGACACTGGCCTTGCCCTCCATCGCGGGAACAAGCACTTCGCCTTGCAGATCAATGCCCATCCCCCGAAGCTGGTCGGAAAGCCTGTCCCAAGCCTCTGCCTGATCGTCGGAGAATGTCAGCGCGGTATTTTCCATCACGCGACCATAGCTGCGCCCGCACGCCAAGACCAGCGAGCAAGGCAGGTTTTCACACCGGCCACAGCGAAAATCGTATTAATGCGCGCGACGCCGCTTTTCAGCAATGACCGCAGCCACGACATCCAATGCTGGCGGCGCTTGCCCAGCCTCCGCACCGATTTCAAGCTCTGCTATCTGCAATGCCGTTACAACCTGCGCCGCAAGGGCGGGAAGGTCGTTTTCACTCGCATAGACCTGCAGATCGGCCAATACGTCAAAGATCCAATCATGGCGCATTGCGCCCCCAATGTAAGACGTTGAAATTGTCACCCAAGACGTAGGCGGCTCTCCCAACACTAATCACCCATCCGTCAATAAATAGTAACCACAATAAGGCCCCCCCTGCGCAAGCAAAAAAAAGCCGCGCTTCCATAATGGAAGTCGCGGCTATCTTAATTAATAAATCACTAATTAGCGGTTTTTGCTTGCCTCAAGGGTATCTTCAAAGGTGCGCAGGCCCGTACGGGGTGCCTGCACCAGCACCGACATGTTGCCCGGCTTATGCTGATTGCGCAGCATTTTCATATGGGCCGCCGGAATATCCTCCCAAGGGAAGACCTCGGACATGCAAGGATCCAGCCGCCGTTCCAGCATCAGCTTATTGGCCGAGGATGCCTGCTTGAGATGCGCGAAATGGCTGCCCTGCACACGTTTTTGGTGCATCCACAAATAGCGCACATCAAAGGTGCAGTTAAAGCCGCTGGTGCCCGCACAGATAACCACCATACCGCCTTTTTTGCAAACCAGCGTCGACACGGGGAAAGTCGCCTCGCCCGGATGCTCGAACACCATATCGACGTTATTGCCCTTGCCGGTGATATCCCAGATCGCCTTGCCGAATTTGCGCGCCTCGGTGAACCACTCCTTATACTCGGGCGTGTTCACCGTGGGCAGCTGGCCCCAGCAGGTGAAATCCTTGCGGTTGATAACGCCCTTCGCGCCAAGCCCCATCACAAACTCTCGCTTGTCCTCTTCCGAGATCACGCCAATCGCGTTGCCCCCCGCCGCGTTGATCAACTGGATCGCAAAGGAGCCGAGCCCCCCCGAAGCGCCCCAAACCAGCACGTTCTGGCCCGGTTTCAAATCATGCGGCTCATGGCCAAACAGCATCCGGTAGGCGGTGGCGAGGGTCAGCGTATAGCAAGCGCTTTCCTCCCATGTCAGATGCTTGGGGCGCGGCATCAACTGTTGCGCCTGCACGTTGGTGAACTGCGCAAAAGAGCCGTCTGGCGTCTCATATCCCCAGATCCGCTGACTGGTCGAGAACATCGGATCACCGCCGTTGCACTCTTCATCATCGCCGTCGTCCTGATTGCAGTGGATCACCACTTCGTCGCCGACTTTCCAGCGTTTCACCTTGTCACCCACGGCCCAAATGATGCCTGCCGCATCGGACCCGGCAATGTGGTATGGCTGCTTGTGGCCGTCAAACGGGCTGATCGGCTTGCCCAACGCGGCCCAGACCCCGTTGTAATTCACACCGGCAGCCATCACCAGAACCAGCACTTCGTGGCTGTCGATCTTGGGGGTGTCGACCGTTTCGACCAGCATTGCCTTGTCAGGATCGCCGTGGCGTTCGCGACGGATGGTCCAAGCATACATCTGCTTTGGCACATAGCCCAAGGGCGGCATTTCACCGACTTCGTAAAGGTCCTTTTTCGGTGCATCATAGGCAACGATATCGTGCTGCGTATCCAGTGCCATGCGGGCCTCCTTTTGGCGTGATCATGCCGCGTCGCAGAATCGCGCGGCCTTGGGGCAAGAGATAAAAGGACTGACGCAATATTGCAATGCCAAACGGCCCTATTTTGTAATTTTATGTCCGCCGCGTTGCAGCACGTTCTTTTGCAAAAACCAACGCGTGCGAAACCCATCAAGCCCCACCTGCACAAGACAGGCTTGGGTTTTCAGCCGAGGCATCATCCTGCAAAATCGCAAAGCAACCGGTCAAATTCACACTGCTGCGCTGCGGCGAATTGACAATGACGCAATATGTCGCTTATCAATCCTTCTAGGTAATAAAATTGCGCGCAAGATTTAAGGAGGCCCTATGACCGCCCCGACCAAAGACAAGCCCTGGCTGTTTCGGACCTATGCAGGCCACTCTACGGCCAAGGCCTCCAATGCGCTTTATCGCGGGAACCTTGCCAAGGGGCAAACCGGGCTTTCGGTCGCCTTCGACCTGCCCACGCAAACCGGATATGATTCCGACCATGAGCTGGCACGCGGCGAAGTGGGCAAGGTAGGCGTCCCCATCTCTCATCTGGGCGACATGCGGGCGTTGTTTGCGAATATCCCGCTGGAACAGATGAATACCTCGATGACGATCAATTCCACCGCACCGTGGCTTTTGTCGCTTTATATCGCGGCGGCCGAGGAACAGGGCGCGGATATATCCAAGCTGAACGGCACCGTGCAAAATGACATCATCAAAGAGTATCTGTCGCGTGGCACCTATATCTGCCCGCCCGCACCCAGCTTGCGGATGATCACCGATGTGGCCGCCTATACGCAGAAACATCTGCCAAAATGGAACCCAATGAACATCTGCTCTTATCACCTGCAAGAAGCGGGGGCGACGCCAGAGCAGGAACTGGCCTTTGCGCTGGCCACGGCCTGTGCGGTGCTGGATGACCTGAAGGGCAAAGTGTCGGCGGATGATTTTCCAAATATGGTCGGCCGCATATCCTTCTTTGTGAACGCAGGCATCCGCTTCATCACCGAGATGTGCAAAATGCGCGCCTTTGTTGACCTTTGGGATGAGATTTGCCTGACCCGCTATGGTGTGCAGGATGCGAAATATCGCCGGTTCCGCTATGGCGTGCAGGTCAACTCGCTGGGCTTGACCGAGCAGCAGCCCGAAAACAACGTCTACCGGATTTTGATTGAGGCGCTGGCCGTCACGCTTTCCAAAAAGGCCCGCGCGCGCGCCGTGCAGCTGCCTGCATGGAATGAGGCGCTTGGCCTGCCGCGCCCTTGGGATCAGCAATGGTCGCTTCGGATGCAGCAGATTCTGGCGTACGAATCCGATCTGCTGGAGTACGACGACCTGTTTGACGGCAACCCCGCCGTGGACCGCAAGGTAGAGGCCTTGAAAGAAGGCGCGCGTGAGGAGCTGGCCCGCATCGACGATATGGGCGGGGCCGTGGCGGCGATCGGCTATATGAAGGGGCGGTTGGTTGAGGCGAACGCAGAGCGCATTGGCCGGATTGAGACCGGCGAGACCACCGTCGTCGGCGTAAACCGCTGGACCGAGACCACCCCAAGCCCGCTAACGGCAGGGGACGGTTCGATTATGGCCGCCGATCCAGAGGCCGAGGCGGATCAGCTGGAACGGCTGGCCGAATGGAAAACAGCCCGCAGCGCGGCGGCCATCGAGGCCGCTCTTGCTGCGCTGCGCAGTGCCGCGCAGAGTGGCGCCAATATCATGCCCCCCTCTATTGCTTGCGCGAAAGCAGGGGTGACGACCGGCGAATGGGGAGCCACGATCCGCGCGGCTTTTGGCGAATATCGCGCGCCAACGGGCGTTTCACAAAGCCCATCGAACCGTACCGAAGGGTTGGAACCGATCCGCGAGGCCGTGCAAGCGGTTTCATCGAAACTGGGGCGGCCCTTGAAGTTTCTGGTGGGTAAACCCGGGCTTGATGGCCATTCAAACGGGGCCGAGCAAATCGCCGCACGTGCGCGTGATTGCGGCATGGACATTCACTATGAGGGTATCCGCCTGACACCATCCGAAATCGTGAACGCTGCAATTGAACAAGATGCCCATATCGTGGGGCTGTCGATCCTGTCGGGATCACATCTGCCGTTGATTACCGAGACATTGCAGATGATGCGCGAACACGGCCTCGCAGAAATTCCGCTGGTCGTTGGCGGTATCATCCCCGAAAATGATGCGGAGGCGCTTCGCAAGATGGGCGTGGCCGCAGTCTATACGCCCAAAGATTTTGAACTGAACAAGATCATGATGGATATCGTGGTCTTGGTGGACCCCAGCCCAGTTCCAGCGGAATGAAAAAAGGGGGCCATTGGGCCCCCTTATATTGCCTTTAGGCGTGGATCGCCCCATCGCCACAAGCAAGGGCAGCTTCGCGCACCGCCTCACTGTAGGTTGGGTGCGCATGGCAGGTTAGCGCCAGATCCTGTGCCGAGGCGCCAAATTCCATCGCAACGCACACCTCATGGATCAGATCACCCGCCATTGGCCCGATGATATGCGCGCCCAGAATGCGGTCGGTATCTTTGTCGGCAAGGATTTTCACAAAGCCTTCTGCCTGAAAAATCGCCTTGGCCCGCGCGTTCCCCATAAAGGAGAACTTGCCAACCTTATAGGCGCGACCCGCCTCTTTCAGCTGCTCTTCGGTTTTGCCAACCGATGCAACCTCTGGCGTCGTATAGACCACACCGGGGATCACATCATAGTTCACATGACCCGCCTTGCCTGCCAGAATCTCGGCCAGCGCCATGCCTTCATCTTCGGCCTTATGCGCCAGCATAGGCCCGACAATCGCATCGCCGATCGCATAGATGCCTTTGATGTTGGTGGCGAAATGATCGGTCTTGATTTGGCCACGTGGCTCCATCTCTACGCCCAACGTATCGAGGCCAAGGCCATCGAGGAACGGCTTGCGCCCCGTGGCAACCAGCACGCAATCGGCATCCAGAACCGCCTCGGAATCGTCTTTGCGCAGCTTGTAGGTAACCTTGGCCTTGCCGCCTTTGGTCGTTACGCCCTGAACCGCAGCCCCGAGTACGAATTTGATCCCTTGCTTGGTCAGAATCCGCTGGAAGGTTTTGGCGACATCGCCATCCATTCCCGGCGTGATGGCGTCAAGATATTCCACCACCGTCACCTCGGACCCCAATCGCGCATAGACCGAACCCATCTCCAGCCCGATCACGCCAGCCCCGATCACCACCAGCGACTTTGGCACCTTATTCAACACCAAAGCGCCGGTCGATGTGACAACCGTCTTTTCATCGACCTCGACGCCCGGCAGGCTGGACGGCTCTGAACCCGAAGCGATCACGATGTTTTTGGCTTCATGCACCTCATCGTTGACCTTGACCTTGCCCGCCTCAGGGATGGAACCCCAACCTTTCAGCCAGGTTACCTTGTTCTTTTTGAACAGGAATTCGATGCCCTTGGTGTTGCCGTCAACAGTTTCCTGCTTGTAGGCCTTCATCTGGTCCCAATCGACCGAGGGCGACTTGCCCTTCAGGCCCATCTTGGCAAAGTTATGCTCTGCCTCATGCAGGGAGTGGGTCGCGTGGAGCAGCGCCTTGGACGGAATACAGCCCACATTCAAGCAGGTGCCGCCCAGCGTTTCGCGCCCTTCAACCACAGCCGTTTTCAGGCCGAGCTGTGCACAGCGGATGGCGCAAACGTAGCCGCCGGGACCAGCACCGATGATGATGACGTCAAAACTTGCCATGGATAGGGTTCCTTATTGTTGTTTCGTCGAGGGCTGTTTGCCCCCGAACCCCGAGGAGTTTTCGGGCGGATAAATTACAAGAGCGCGGCCACGATCATGGCCACAGTCGCAAAGAAGCCTACGCCCCAAATCGCAGAACGCCAAGGGCGCCACGCAAAGGCATAGGCGGGAATGAACAACACCCGTGCCGCTAGGTAAACCCACGCGCAGGCGGCGGTGAAGCCGGTCGACTTATCACCCAACGTGACCACGACCACGGCGATGGTGAACAAGATCAACCCCTCAAAGTGGTTATTCAAGGCGCGCTGCAGCCGTCCGGTGCGGGCCGAAAGCTCGCGGGTAGGTGGGCGGTCACGAGAGGAGGAGGTGTAGCCGGTGCCAAGCTCCCTGTTCGCGGGGATGGCGAACAGGATGAATTGGACGGCTTGGAGCAGGGCCGCTAGGGCGAGGGTGGTGAGTTCAGGGGTCATGTGTATTTACAATAAAACCTAAACTGAGAGCGTTGAGTGTCGATTTCTGGGGCGACCCGCGCAACGATTAAGCCCATCCATTGTGATCTCTTATCGTTTTTGTATACGGAAGCTAGTATAGGATCGGGATGCAATGGCACCCATATTACGATATCACCATCCACTAATCTGTCCCCTTTGCCATTCGCTGTTTGACTAAAAGTTTCAAAACCACCATCGCGCGAAGCTATTTGGAGAGTTGCATTCTGAATATTAGTTTCGGGCTCCAGTGAAACCTTTTTTACAAGGCCAACAATACCTTGCTTCGGCTTTAGATCTACAATCCCAACCTCACACTGATATTCAAAGAATGCTTTTCCGCTTTTAAACGGTAAAATAGCGCTGCCTGCAAAGGAAGTTTTTTTCGTTGTGAATGGCCACATCATCAAATCCTTCTCGGCAAAAAAAGCAGGGTAAAACCCCGCCCTTCGCACATTCCTTAGGCAAGCGGAAAGCGAGGGGCGGGAAAACCGCCCCCGTTCACAGATCCATCAACAACCGGCGTGGATCTTCCAGTGCTTCTTTAACACGCACGAGGAAGGTAACGGCGCCTTTGCCGTCGACGATCCGGTGGTCATAAGAAAGCGCCAGATACATCATCGGACGGATAACGATTTCACCATTCACCACAACAGGGCGGTCCTGGATCTTGTGCATCCCCAAGATACCCGACTGCGGCGGGTTCAGGATGGGCGAGGACATCAGCGAGCCATATACACCACCGTTGGAAATGGTGAACGTGCCGCCCTGCATCTCTGCCATGGTCAGCTTGCCATCACGGGCGCGCAGACCCTTTTCGGAGATCGCTTTTTCAATCTCGGCAAAGGACATGCTGTCGGCGTCGCGGATCACCGGCACGACGAGCCCCGAAGGTGTACCGGCCGCCACGCCCATATGGACGTAGTTTTTATAGACAACATCGGTGCCATCAATCTCGGCGTTTACCTCAGGCACTTCTTTCAGCGCGTGGCAGCAAGCCTTGGTAAAGAAGGACATAAAGCCCAAACGAACTTTGTGCTTCTTTTCGAACTGGTCTTTGTACTGGTTGCGCAGCGACATCACCTCGGACATATCCACCTCATTATAGGTGGTCAGCATGGCGGCGGTGTTCTGGCTTTCTTTCAGGCGGCGCGCGATGGTTTGGCGCAGCTTGGTCATCTTGACACGCTCTTCGCGGCTAGCATCATCTGCCGCAACAGGCGCACGCGGGGCGGCCGCGACAGGGGCCGGGGCAGCCGCAGCTTTGGCCACGTCTTCCTTCATCACACGACCATCACGGCCAGAACCCTGAACCTGATCGCGGTTCAAACCGGCCTCTGCCATCGCTTTTTTGGCCGAGGGTGCATCCTCGACATCCTTGGTTTTGACGGTGTCCTCAGCCTTGCGTGGTTTCGTCTCTTCCGGGCCTGCGTCAATCGCGACGGTGCCCGCTTCGCCTTCGGCGATAATGGCCAGTTTCGCATTGGCGGAAACAGTTTCGCCCTCGGCGGCGACGATCTCTTTCAGCACGCCTGCGACGGGGCTTGGAACCTCAACCGAGACCTTGTCGGTTTCCAGCTCACACAGCATCTCGTCTTGGGCAACCGCGTCGCCCACCTTTTTAAACCAAGTGGAAACGGTAGCCTCGGAAACGGATTCGCCAAGGGTCGGTACATTTACATCGGTCATTTTACCCTCTTTCACGCTGGCCTCGGCCTTTGCGCCTTTGTCATTGGTTGTCGGGGCGCTGGCCCCGGTATCTGCGGATTGCGCGCCGATTTGGGCCAGAAGGGCCGCAACGCCCACGGTCTCTCCAACAGCGGCGACAATCTCTGTCAGGGTGCCGGCAACGGGGCTCGGCACCTCAACGGTGACTTTATCGGTTTCCAGCTCACACAGCATTTCATCGACTGCGACCGTGTCACCCAGCTTTTTATACCAAGTGGCGACCGTCGCCTCCGACACGCTTTCACCCAGAGTTGGAACCCGTACTTCGGTAGCCATGCGCCCTATTCCCCCGTCAGCGCATCAGCAATCAGCGCCTCTTGTTCCGTTTTATGGCGACTGGCCAGCCCCGTAGCGGGCGAGGCCGAGGCCGCACGACCGGCATAGCGCGCGCGGCTGCTTTTCGCATTCACCTTGCCCAAAGCCCATTCAAGGTTAGGCTCCACAAAGGTCCAATAGCCTTGGTTTTTCGGCTCTTCCTGACACCAGATCACCTCGGCGTTCTTGAAACGCTCCAGCTCTTTAACCATCGACATTGCGGGGAACGGATAGAACTGTTCCAAACGCAGCAGGTAGACATCGTCCAAATCTTGCGCGTCACGCGCGGCCAACAGATCAAAATAAACCTTGCCAGAGCAGATGACGACACGTTTTATTTTGTCATCTGCCTTCAACGTCAGGTCCGAATGGCCCTGTTGTGCATCATCCCACAACACGCGGTGGAAGCTGGACCCCGTAGTGAATTCGGCGGCAGTTGAGACGCACATCGGATGGCGCAGCAAGGATTTCGGCGTCATCAAGATCAACGGTTTGCGGAAATCGCGGTGCATTTGGCGGCGCAGAATGTGGAAGTAGTTGGCCGGGGTTGAACAGTTCGCCACGATCCAGTTGTCATTCGCCGACATCTGCAAGAAACGCTCTGGACGGGCGGAGGAGTGTTCCGGCCCCTGCCCCTCATAGCCATGCGGCAGCAGGCAAACGAGGCCCGACATCCGCAACCATTTGCTTTCACCCGAGTTGATGAACTGGTCAAACATGATCTGCGCGCCATTGGCAAAATCGCCAAACTGCGCTTCCCAAATCGTCAGGGCATTCGGCTCGGACAAAGAGTAGCCATACTCAAAGCCCAGCACCGCATATTCCGACAGCATGGAATCGATCACCTCATACCGCGCCTGACCCGGCTTGATGTGGTTCACCGGATAATGACGGTCTTCGGTCACCTGATCCACAAAGGCGGAGTGGCGTTGGCTGAATGTCCCACGGGTACAATCCTGCCCGGAAAGGCGCACGGGATATCCTTCGGAGACAAGGCTGCCAAAGGCCAGTGCCTCGGCCGTGGCCCAATCAAAGCCGACGCCATCCTCGAACATCTTGGCCTTTGCTGCCAATTGGCGGCCAACAGTCCGATGCAAATTGAATCCGTCAGGCACGGCGGTCAGGGCAGCGCCGACCTCTGCCATCGTCTCTTTGCTGATCGCGGTTTGGCCGGATTGGTAATCATCCCCCTTATGGGTCATGTTTTTCCAGCGACCGTCCAACCAGTCGGCCTTGTTCGGCTTATAGTCTTTGCCCGCATCGAATTCCGCGTTCATATGCGCTTGGAATGCGGCCTTCATATCCTCGATCTCACCTTCGGGGATCAGGCCATCTTTGACCAACCGCTCGGTGTAAAGCGACAAGGTCGTCTTGTGCTTTTTGATCTGCGTGTACATCGCCGGGTTGGTGAACATCGGCTCATCGCCTTCGTTATGACCAAAGCGGCGATAGCAGAAGATATCCAGAACCACGTCCTTGTGGAACTTCTGCCGGAATTCGGTCGCCACTTTCGCAGCATGGACCACCGCCTCCGGATCATCGCCGTTGACGTGGAAAATCGGTGCTTCCACCATCATCGCAATATCCGTCGGATAAGGCGAAGAGCGGCTGAAATGCGGCGCGGTGGTAAAGCCGATCTGGTTGTTCACCACCACATGGATGGTGCCGCCCGTCCGGTGCCCACGCAGGCCCGAAAGACCGAAACATTCCGCAACAACACCTTGGCCCGCAAAGGCGGCATCGCCGTGCAGCAAAATTGGCAGCACTTTTTCGCGATCGGGGTCGTTCAACTGGTCTTGCTTGGCGCGGACCTTGCCCAGAACGACGGGGTTTACCGCCTCAAGGTGGCTCGGGTTTGCGGTCAGCGACAGGTGAACCGTATTGCCATCAAATTCCCGATCGCTTGACGCGCCGAGGTGGTATTTCACATCGCCGGAACCGCCAACATCTTCGGGCTTGGAGCTACCGCCCTGAAACTCGTTGAAAATAGCGCGGTAAGGCTTTTGCATCACATTCGCCAGAACCGACAAACGGCCCCGGTGCGGCATGCCGATCACGACATCCTGCACGCCCAACGCCCCACCGCGTTTGATGATCTGCTCCATCGCGGGGATCAGGCTTTCGCCGCCATCAAGACCAAACCGTTTGGTCCCCATGTATTTCACATGCAGGAATTTCTCAAAGCCCTCGGCCTCGACCAGCTTGTTCAGGATCGCCTTGCGCCCTTCACGGGTAAACGCGATTTCCTTGCCGTAGCCCTCAATCCGCTCTTTCAACCAAGCGGCTTGCTCGGCGTCCGAGATGTGCATGTATTGCAGCGCAAATGTACCGCAATAGGTCCGCTTCACGATCTCGACGATCTGACGCATGCTGGCCACTTGCAGCCCCAAGACGTTGTCGATGAAGATAGGGCGGTCCATATCGGTATCAGTGAACCCGTAAGAGGCCGGGTCCAGTTCCGGGTGGTTGGCCTCATCGCGGATGTTCAGCGGGTCAAGATCGGCGGCCAGATGGCCACGGATACGGTACGCGCGGATGATCATCAACGCGCGGATGCTGTCCAAAACGGCGCGCTGAACCTGTGCATCCGACAAGGAAACACCAGCCTCGGCGGCTTTGGCGACGATCTTTTGCCCTGCGGCCTTGCCTTCCTTGGAGGGCATCACCGGCCATTCGCCCGTCAGCGCGCCAGTCAGATCATCCGACGGCACAGGAGGCCAATCGTTGCGGGCCCATGACGGACCGGCAGCAGCGGCCTCGGCAACGTTATCTGATTCCGCGATCTCCGCGAAAAATGCAGCCCAGCTTGCATCGACCGACGTCGGGTCCACCGCGTGCTTTGCCGCCATTTGATCGATATATTCGGCATTCGCCCCATCAAGGAAATCTTGGGCACGGAATTGGGCGTTCGGGGATTGTTCAGTCATTGCTGGACCTCACTAGGGTTTCGGCCGGGTGGATGGCGGAGAAAACCCACCATTGTCTGAAAAGTATGAAGGCGGGGTTTCCCCCGCCCAAAAGTTTATGCCTTGATCGCGGCCATAACGGCCTCACCAAGGTGGGCAGGGCTTTCGGCCACAACGATACCGGCGGCTTGCATCGCCTCGATCTTGCTTTCCGCATCGCCTTTGCCACCGGCAACGATCGCGCCGGCATGGCCCATACGACGGCCGGGAGGGGCAGTGCGGCCCGCGATAAAGCCTGCTGTCGGTTTCCAACGGCCTTTCTTGCGCTCATCAGCCAAGAACTGTGCAGCTTCTTCCTCGGCAGAGCCACCGATCTCACCGATCATGATGATCGACTGGGTTTCGGGATCGGCAAGGAACATCTCCAGAATATCGATATGCTCGGACCCTTTTATCGGGTCGCCGCCGATGCCCACAGCCGAAGACTGGCCAAGACCAAGATCGGATGTCTGCTTTACAGCCTCATAGGTCAGCGTGCCGGAGCGCGAGACAACACCAACCGAACCGCGGCGGTGAATATGACCCGGCATGATGCCGATTTTGCAAGCGTCAGGCGTGATAACGCCGGGGCAGTTTGGCCCGATCAGACGGGATTTCGAACCCTCAAGCGCACGTTTCACGCGCATCATGTCCAGAACCGGAATACCTTCGGTGATGCAAACGATCAGCTCCATCTCGGCGTCAATCGCCTCAAGAATGGAATCGGCAGCAAAGGGTGGCGGCACATAGATCACGCTTGCATTTGCCTGCGTGACCGCGCGGGCCTCATGCACCGAGTTGAACACAGGCAGGTCCAGATGCGTTGTGCCGCCCTTGCCGGGGGTTACGCCACCAACCATCTTGGTGCCATATGCGATTGCTTGTTCACTGTGGAACGTGCCTTGGCTCCCCGTCAGGCCTTGACAGATCACACGGGTGTTTTCGTTGACGAGTACGGCCATCCGGGCCTCCTTAATTGGGTCGCAGCGTTGCGCTGCTATCTGAATACCGGGGCCGCAGCCCCGGCGGATTGCGTTATTTTGCGGTGTAGACTTTCATGAAGCCATCCCAACCGGCGCGATAGATTTCGGCGTTACGGTTGTATTCGTTGTGATGTGCAGGGACTGCGGTGCCATTGGCGGGGCGGGTGCCCTCGGGGCAGGTGATGGTTACGTTCCCACCGCCAACCTTGCCGCTGTGCGCCCAATCGGATTGCTCACCACACACCTGCGCCTCATTGCCAGTGCTGCTAGTGCCACCGGACATCATGCCACCACTACAAGCCGAAAGCGCCAGCAATACCGCCGATCCGATTACAAATTTCTGCATGGCACAACCTTTCACCACTATTGCTACTGACCACGACACCGTCGCGGGGCTTGTGTTGCGCAGGGGGCCGCTTGGCCCACCCGCTTGTTCCATCAGCTCCGGCTTTAGCCTTTGACGGCCTGCACGATTTTCTGTGCGCCCTCTTTCAGGTTTTCCGCAGCAATGACGTTGAGGCCGGAATTGTTGATGATGGCCTTGCCTTCTTCAACATTCGTACCTTCAAGACGCACCACCAATGGCACCTGCAAGCCGACTTCTTTTACCGCAGCAACAACGCCCTCGGCGATCACGTCGCAGCGCATGATACCGCCAAAGATATTCACCAAGATGCCCTTAACATTGGGGTCGGAGGTGATGATCTTGAAGGCCTCTGTGACTTTTTCTTTGGTGGCACCGCCGCCAACGTCCAGAAAGTTTGCAGGCTCGGCGCCGTAGAGCTTGATGATGTCCATCGTTGCCATCGCAAGACCGGCACCGTTGACCATGCAGCCAATCTCACCGTCCAGCGCGATATAGTTCAGGTCGAACTTGGAGGCTGCCAGCTCTTTGGGGTCTTCTTCGGTCTCGTCGCGCAGGGCGGCGATATCACCGTGGCGATACATTGCGTTATCGTCAAAGGAGACTTTGGCATCCAACACCTTAAGCTGACCATCGGGCGTGACGATCAACGGGTTGATTTCCAGCATCTCCATGTCTTTTTCGATGAAGGCTTTATAGAGCAGCTTGACCAAAGCCACGCACTGCTTGACCTGCGCGCCTTCCAGGCCCAGCGAAAACGCGACGCGGCGACCGTGGAAATCGGACATGCCCGAAGCGGGATCAACCGAGAAAGAGACGATCTTGTCGGGCGTATTGGCCGCAACCTCTTCGATGTCCATCCCGCCTTCGGTGGAGGCAACAAAAGACACACGGCTGGTTTGACGGTCCACCAGCAGCGCAAGATACAGTTCGCGCGCGATGTCGGAGCCGTCTTCGATATAGATGCGGTTCACTTGCTTGCCAGCAGGACCAGTCTGATGCGTCACCAGTGTGCGACCCAGCATCTGCTTGGCCATCTCGGCGGCTTCCTCTACGGATTTGGCAAGACGCACACCGCCTTTTTCACCGGCTTCGGCCTCTTTGAAGTGGCCTTTGCCACGGCCGCCCGCATGGATCTGCGCTTTCACAACCCAAAGCGGGCCGTCCATTTCGCCGGCAGCGGTCTTGGCTTCTTCCGCCTTCAGAACAGCGCGGCCATCGGACACAGGCGCCCCATAACTGCGCAACAGGGCTTTGGCTTGGTATTCATGAATGTTCATCGGCTGTCCTATCGGTAAGGAATTTGCCCCTTGATGACATATTATCAGGCCAGTTCAAAAGGTATTTCTTCAAAGAACTACTTTTGATTGGAAATACCGACTTTTGTGATCACAGCCCCGAAACGTGTGATCACAAACACCGCCCGTCGGATTTCAAAGTGATTCGCAGCGCCACAACCGGACGCGAAACAAAAAAAGGGCGCCCCAAAAGGGCGCCCCCTAAAACGCGATCAAAACAGGCCTTAGGCCAGTGATGGATCGATTTCTTTACAGGCCGCAACCAAGCCCTGCACAGCAGCTACCGACTTGTCGAACATCGCCTGCTCTGCCGCATTCATCTTGATGTCGGCGATGCGTTCAATGCCGCCAGCGCCGATGATGGTTGGAACGCCAACATACATGCCCTTCACGCCCAGCTCACCGTCGCAATAGGCCGCACATGGCAGCATACGCTTTTGGTCTTTGAGGTAGGCTTCGGCCATCTCGATCGCCGAGGTCGCAGGTGCATAGAAAGCGGAGCCGGTTTTCAACAGGCCAACGATTTCCGCACCACCATCACGGGTCCGCTGGATGATCGCATCCAGTTTATCCTGCGTAGTCCAGCCCATCTCAACCAAGTCAGGCAGCGGGATGCCGCCAACGGTCGAGTAACGCGCCAAAGGCACCATCGTGTCGCCATGGCCGCCCAAAACAAAGGCCGTCACATCGCGCATGGAACAGTTGAATTCCACCGAAAGGAAGTGGCGGAAACGCGCGCTGTCCAAAACGCCGGCCATGCCGACGATCTTGTTGTGCGGCATGCCCGAAAACTCGCGCAAGGCCCAAACCATCGCGTCCAACGGGTTGGTGATGCAAATCACGAACGCATTCGGCGCGTGCTTGGCAATGCCTTCGCCCACGGATTTCATAACCTTGAGGTTGATGCCCAGCAGGTCATCGCGGCTCATGCCGGGTTTGCGAGCAACACCTGCGGTGACGATGCAGACATCCGCGCCTGCGATGTCGGCGTAGTCATTGGCGCCTTTCATCACGGCATCGAAGCCCTCGGAAGGGCCGGATTGCGCGATATCCAGCGCTTTGCCCTGCGGGGTGCCTTCAGCAATATCGAACAGGACGATATCGCCCAATTCCTTGATCGCGGCGAGATGGGCGAGTGTTCCGCCAATCTGCCCCGCGCCGATAAGTGCAATCTTGGGTCTGGCCATGATTTCAATCTCCGGGTCGGGTTGATTTGAATGCGCGATGCGTAGACCCTTGAGGCGCATTAGGCAAGGGCACAGCACAGTTGCCCTGCCCTTTGCGCTGTTGCACGCCGCACTGTTTGCGCTAAAGCTGCGGCAGAATAGCAAAGGGACGGATATGGAAGGGTTTGGCTTTTGGGCGGCGGCCGTGTTGGCGTCGGTTGCGGTCGGGCTTTCCAAGGGCGGTTTGCCCGTGATTGCCATGATGTCCGTGCCGATTCTATCGCTGGCCATGCCGCCAATGCAGGCAGCTGGGCTGCTTTTGCCAATCTATATTGTATCGGACTGGTTCGGTGTTTGGGCCTACCGGCGCGCCTATGACTTGAGCGTGCTCAAGATCATGATCCCCGCAACGGCCATTGGCGTTGGTATCGGCTGGGCCACGGCCAGTCTGGTATCCGAGGCGATGGTCGGCGGGGTGATCGGCCTTGTGGGCAGTAGCTTTGCCATCAGCCGCCTACTGGGCAGGGGCGCACATTCCGAGGCAAAACGCCCCAAGGTTCTGCCGGGCGTGTTTTGGGGGGCCGCCGCCGGCTTTACCAGCTTTGTCAGCCACGCGGGCGGCCCGCCCTACCAGATTTACGCAGTGCCGTTGCGGATGCCAAAGGCGGTTTTTGCAGGCACGTCCACCTTGTTGTTCACTTGGGTGAATACTGTGAAACTGCCTGCCTATTGGTCTATCGGGATATTACAGTTTGACAATCTGGCGATCGCTGTCTGGCTGATCGCTCCGGCCACGCTGGCGGTGTTCGCCGGTGTGCGGCTGGTGCGGATCCTTCCAGAAAAACTGTTTTATACCTTGGTGCTATGGGCCTTGCTGCTGCTGTCGCTACGGATGCTCTGGGTCGCCGTGGCATAGCAGGCAGCCTGCTGACCTGTGTCAAACGGCTGCGCATGCGCCTTGGTGAAAAGGATCAGCGCGGCAAACCCGAATGAGAGCGCAAAAAGTTTATCTTTCATAACCATCCCCTTTATTCCAATCCATCACACCGCGCCTCTTGGGTCAGCGGCATAAGGCAAACCCTGCACCGCAAATGCGGATAAAAGGTTAACGCTTCGTTCAGACGTTGCTGCGGTGCGGCAAATATCTACTTGCCGAATGTGCCAAAAAAGGAAACCATAACGCAACATTATTGCTTGGGAGAGAATCATGACCACCACACGCCCCTATCGTTCCGCACTTTACATCCCCGGATCAAAGGAGCGGGCGCTGGAAAAGGCCAAGACCCTTGCCGCAGATGCGATCATCTTTGATCTGGAGGATGCCGTCGCCCCCGATGAAAAAGCCGCCGCCCGCGCGCTTTTGGTCGAAACGCTGGCCACGGCGGATTACGGGAACCGCACCCGCATCGTGCGGGTAAACGGGCTGGATACCGAATGGGGCGCGGATGACATTGCGGCCTTTAAGGGCGCCAAGATTGACGCGCTGCTGATCCCCAAGGTGTCCTCGGCCAAGGATCTGGATGCGGTGGCCGCCCTTATCCCCGATGTGCCACTTTGGGCGATGATGGAAACCGCGCTTGGTATGCTCAACGCCGCCCAGATTGCCGCCCATCCGCGACTGGCGGGGATGGTCATGGGGACCAATGATCTGGCCAAAGAGCTCAATAGCCGTTTCCGCGCCGACCGTTTGCCGATGCAGGTGGGGCTTGGCCTGTGCCTTTTGGCCGCCAAGGCGCAAGGGCTGACGATTGTCGATGGCGTCTATAACGCCTTCAAGGATGAGGACGGGCTGCGCATTGAATGTGAACAAGGGCGCGACATGGGCTTTGACGGCAAAACCCTAATCCACCCCGCCCAGCTTGATATTGCCAATCAAGCCTTTGCCCCTAGCGACGCCGAGGTTGAAACTGCACAACGCCAGATCGATGCCTTTAACGCCGCCAAGGCCGCCGGTCAGGGTGTGGCCGTTGTCGATGGCAAAATCGTTGAGAACTTGCATATTGTCACCGCAGAGGCGACTCTGGCCAAAGCCGCGGCCATCAAGGCCATGAGCCAAACTTAAAAGGCGATTTATGCTTCTGATCCTTCTTGGGCTGCTGTTGTGGTCTGGCGTTCACTTCTGGAAACGCATCGCACCCGATCACCGCGCCCGCTTTGGCAATAAGGGCAAGGCGATTGTGGCCATCGGTTCGGTGGTCGCGATCGTGCTGATGACGATTGGCTACCGCGCCGCCGAGGGCACCTTCTTTTGGGGCCGCAGCCCGATGCTGACGGGGATCAACAACCTGTTGATGTTGTTTGCGTTCTATCACTTTGCGGCCTCGGGCGCCAAAACCCGGATCACCAAATGGGTGCGCAATCCGCAGCTAACGGCGGTCAAGATCTGGGCCTTGTCACACCTTTTGGTCAACGGCGACACGCCCTCATTCTTGCTGTTCGGCGGCTTGTTCGCTTGGGCGCTGGCCGAGGTGATCGTGCTGAACCGTGTCGCCCCGCCCGCCCCCTATCACGCCGTTCCGGTGAAAAAAGAGATCACCGCGCTGATCGCGACCGTGGTCGTATTTTCAATCACTGCTGCCATCCATATCTGGCTTGGCTATAACCCCTTTGGATAATCCCATGAAACTTTACCGCCTACTGACCGAAGAAGACACCTCGGCTTTTTGCCACAAAGTGACCGACGCGCTGAACAAGGGCTGGGAGCTGCACGGTTCCCCCACCTATGCATGGGATGCGGCCAAGGGTGTGATGCGCTGTGGGCAGGCCGTGATCAAGGACGCCCCCGGCACCTATTCACCCGACATCAAACTGGGCCAACACTGACCCTCGCTGCCAAGGACCGATGCCATGAAAACCAATCCCGGCCGTTTTTTCGAAGATTACACTTTGGGTGAGGTGATCCAACATGCCGTCCCCCGCACCTTGGCCGAGGGTGAGCGTGCGCTTTACCACGCGCTTTATCCCGCCCGCCATGCGCTTTATTCCTCGGATGATTTCGCGGGGGCTTGCGGGCTGGAAGGGTCACCACTGGATGATCTGATCGCCTTCCACACCGTTTTTGGCAAAACCGTTCCCGATATTTCGCTGAATGCCGTGGCTAACCTTGGCTATGGCGACGGGCGCTGGCTGGCGCCGGTCTATCCGGGGGATACGTTGCGGTCGGAATCGCAGGTCATCGGGTTGAAACAAAACTCCAACGGGAAATCCGGTGTTGTTTATGTGCGCACACGCGGGATCAACCAACGCGGCGAGGCGGTTCTGGAATATGTCCGCTGGGTGATGGTGCGCAAGAACCGCGACACAGCCGCCCCCGAAACCGTGATCCCCGACCTGCCCAAGATCGTCACCCCTGACCGTTTGGTGGTCCCCGAGGGGCTGGATTTCAGCGATTATGATTTCACCTTGGCCGGAGAGCCGCATCGCTGGGGCGACTATGCCATTGGCGAACAGATCGATCATATCGACGGCGTCACGGTGGAAGAAGCCGAGCATATGCTGGCCACCCGCCTGTGGCAGAACACCGCCAAGGTCCATTTCGACGCCACCAACCGCGAGGATGGCCGTCGCCTGATTTATGGCGGTCATGTGATCTCGCTGGCGCGGGCGCTTTCGTTCAACGGTTTGGCCAATGCGCAGATGATCGTGGCGCTGAATGCGGGTGCCCATGCCAACCCCTGCTTTGCAGGCGATACGGTGCGGGCGTGGTCAGAGGTGCTCGACAAGGCCGAGACCTCTGCCCCCGGTGTCGGTGCCATCCGCCTGCGCCTTGTCGCGGTCAAACATGGTGCCGCCCCCTTTGCCCTGCGCGGTGAGGACGGGAAATACGATCCGTCCGTCCTGCTGGATCTTGACTACTGGGCACTGATCCCGACCTGATCGCTGTCACAGTCAAAGGCCTCAAGCTAGCGCAGGTTTGTGATCACAAACCCGCGCTAGCTTCCTTCAAGCCGCTGAGGCGACCGGAAACTTTGCGCCCCTCAAGGCGCTCACATTTTCCCAAAGGTACAAAATGGGGCCGTATCGCCAAAAAGAGCTGCCATCTATGTGATCACAAAATGCTGTATAGTGATCACATAGATCACTTTTCTGCCCCAACATCCGCGAAAACCCAAGATTTTTAGACTCTCCTCTCGTGACTCGGGCGGAAAATAGGCTATGCATACACCAAAGCAGCAAGCCTAAAGCGCGGGCCTCCCCCGCCGGGCGCAGCCACGAGGGATGAAACAATGGCAAACGCAAAGCGGGTTGAACGGCCCCTTTCCCCACACTTGCAGATTTACCGCCCGCAGTTGACGTCGATGACGTCGATTTTGACGCGGATCACCGGCAACGGGCTGATCGTCGGCACCATGCTGGCGGTCTGGTGGCTTTTGGCCGCCGCGACTTCGCCCGAGGCCTTCGCCACCGCCAATGCGGTCGCGACATCGTGGTTCGGGGATCTGGTGTTCACTGCCTCGCTTTGGGCTATCTGGTATCACTACCTTGCAGGGCTACGGCATCTGTATTGGGATTCCGGCAAGGGTTTCGACATTCCCACCGCTGAAAAGCTGGGCTGGGCCTGCATCATCGGATCGGTCGTTCTGACCATCATCACAATCATTCTTGTGCAATAAAGGGGGCGACCATGCGTTATCTAACCGACCGCAAGCGCGCTATGGGCAAGGGCTCTGCCCATTCCGGCACCGAACACCATTGGTATATGACCGTCTCGGCCGTCGGGCTGGCGTTCATGGTGCCTGCATGGCTCTATATCTTCGGCTCTGCCCTTGGTGGCACCCAAGAAGAGGTCGTCGCCACCTTTGCGCGGCCCTTCCCCGCCATCCTGACCGCGCTGGTGATTTTCGTCGGCATGCGCCATTTCGCCAAAGGTGCGACCATGATGATTGAGGATTACACACAGGGTTCCGCCCGTCGTGTGCTTGTCATCATTGCAATTTCACTTTCCTACGCGATCACCGCAACCGGGCTTTTCGCCCTTGCGCGCATCGCGCTTTGAAGGACAGACCATGACCGCTTATGAATACGAGACACATGAATACGATGTAGTTGTTGTGGGGGCTGGTGGTGCCGGCCTGCGCGCAACGCTTGGCATGGCCGAACAGGGCCTGCGCACGGCCTGCGTCACCAAAGTTTTCCCGACCCGCTCGCATACAGTTGCCGCACAAGGTGGCATCGCCGCCTCCCTTTCGAATATGGGGCCGGACAACTGGCAGTGGCACATGTATGACACCGTAAAAGGGTCTGACTGGCTGGGCGATACCGACGCGATGGAATACCTCGCACGCGAGGCCCCTAAGGCGGTCTATGAGCTGGAGCATTACGGCGTGCCTTTCTCGCGCACCGAAGAGGGCAAGATCTACCAGCGTCCCTTTGGCGGCCACACCACCGAATTCGGCGAAGGCCCCCCTGTGCAGCGCACCTGCGCCGCAGCGGACCGGACCGGCCACGCGATCTTGCACACGCTTTATGGTCAGTCGCTGAAGCACAACGCTGAATTCTTTATTGAATATTTCGCACTGGATCTGATCATCACAGACGGGCGTTGCACCGGCATCGTCGCATGGAAACTTGATGACGGCACTATTCATGTGTTCAACGCCAAGATGGTTGTGCTTGCCACAGGCGGCTATGGCCGTGCGTTCTTCTCGGCCACCTCGGCGCATACTTGCACCGGCGACGGCAACGGCATGGTTGCCCGCGCAGGTCTGGCGCTTCAGGATATGGAATTCGTGCAGTTCCACCCCACCGGCATCTACGGCTCCGGCTGTTTGATCACCGAAGGGGCGCGGGGCGAAGGCGGTTATCTGACCAACTCCGAAGGGGAGCGCTTTATGGAGCGTTACGCCCCGACCTATAAGGATTTGGCCAGCCGTGACGTTGTCAGCCGCTGCATGACAATCGAGATCCGCGAAGGGCGCGGTGTCGGGCCGAATAAGGACCACATCCACCTTAACCTTAACCACCTGCCCAAGGCGACGCTGGACCTGCGGCTTCCGGGCATTTCCGAATCCGCGCGCATCTTTGCCGGTGTCGATCTGCAAAAAGAGCCGATCCCGGTTATCCCGACCGTGCATTACAACATGGGCGGCATTCCGACCAACTACTTTGGCGAGGTATTGAACCCGACCAAGGACAACCCGGATGCCATCTTCCCCGGCCTGATGGCTGTGGGTGAAGCGGGCTGTGCCTCGGTGCATGGCGCGAACCGTCTTGGTTCCAACTCCTTGATCGACCTTGTGGTCTTTGGCCGCGCTGCTGCGATCCGCGCGGGTGAAATCCTGGACCCCAAAGAGCGCAACGAACCGGTGAACACAGCCGAAGTCGACAAGGCGCTTGGCCGTTTTGATGCCGTGCGTCACGCTGATGGCTCCATCGCCACTGCCGATCTGCGGATGGAAATGCAGACCACGATGCAGGCCGATGCTGCCGTGTTCCGTACCGACAAAACGCTGGCCGAAGGCGTGGTCAAGATGACAGCAATCGCTGCCAAAATGGATGACCTCAAAGTGACGGACCGCTCAATGGTTTGGAACTCTGACTTGATGGAAACGCTGGAGCTGGGCAACCTGATGCCAAACGCGCTGGCAACCATCGTGGCCGCCGAGGCGCGCAAGGAATCCCGCGGCGCCCATGCGCATGAGGATTATCCGGATCGCGACGATGTAAACTGGCGCGTCCACTCTTTGTCGCATATCGACGGCAACAAGGTAACGCTGACGACGCGACCCGTGCATATGGACCCGCTGACCAAGCTAGAAGATGGCGGCATCGACATGAAGAAGATCGCCCCCAAAGCGCGCGTTTACTGATGCGCTGCTTGGCCCTGCCTTTGATTTTTGTGCTGGCGGTCTCTGCCTGCACAACCACCAATCCGGTGGAGCAAATCACGCGCAGCACGGCAAAAACGGTGATCCTGCCGGTGGTGCAACAGCGCTTGCCCGGCCCTCAGGCCGAGGCGGTGACTGTTTGCATCCTCGACAATGCCAGCACCGATGAGATTTTGCTGTTGGCCAAGGATGTTGGCACCCGCGCCGGCACACGCACCGTGCAAACCATCGCAACGATCCTGCAACGCCCGGGCACCGTGCAATGCGTGCTTGGCGCCGGAATTCCGGGGGTGTCGCTATGATCGGACGCGGCGCGGCGGCAGCAGCACTTTTGGCACTGACAGCCTGCGGTCCGGTTTCGGTAGAGCAGGCCGAACGGCAATGCCTTGGCCGCGCACATGCAACCACTGGCCCGCATGGCGAAGTGGGGGTCGGCGTCAACAGTAAAGGCAACGCCCTTGCACGCCTGAAATTGGGTGTCACCTCTGACTACCTGATGGGCCGCGACCCTTCGGCGGTTTTTGATCAATGCGTGTATCAGAAATCAAGGCAGCCACCGACGCAGCCGCTCTACTCGCGCAGCGATTGGAAGAATTAGGCGATGGCCCTGCAAACCGCCCAGATCGACCGTACCCAAGTGAACCGCTTTTTGCGGCGCAAAGGACTGACGGCGATTGCAGATAAGTCCAAATCCGGGCATCTGCAACGCTATGCCCTTATGCCTGATGTGGTGTTTGATGTCGGCGTCGATCTTGGCACCCCCTTTCTGTATGAGGCCTTCCCCGACACCAGCTTTGTTCTGGTTGACCCGCGTGCGGAATCGCGGGCCGTGCTGAAGGATGTAAATACCCCCAAGAAAGCGCAGTTTTTTGAAACCGCATTGGGGCGGACGCAGGGCAGAATGACGCTCAACATTCCCTTTTCGGACAAGGGGGAGCATGGCGCGATGGCCAGCCTTAGCACCCGCACGGACCGAATTTCTTCCAGCTTCACCCGTATGGAAACACGCGAGGTTTCTGTGACCACGCTGGATATGCTTGCCGCTGATTTCCCCGGTCGTGTTGGCCTTAAAATCGATACCGAAGGGTTTGAGGATGAGGTGCTTGCCGGTGCCACGGAAACCCTGAAACGCACAGACTTTGTGATATTGGAACTGTCGCTGACACAGCGTTTTTCCAGTATCGCCCCGCCCAGCCAGATCATCACCCGCCTCGCCGCTGCCGGCCTTGAATTCCGCGATGTGTTGCGGATGACCGGCGATGGCAAAGGTGGCGGCGCACCGCGCCTGATGGATGTCCTGTTCACCCGGTGGCACACACCGGCCCCCGCAAAACCCAAGACGTAAGGAGAGGGACCGATGGTTCAATTCACCCTGCCCAAGAACTCCACCATCCGCACTGGCAAAACATGGCCAAAACCAAGCGGTAGCAACGTTCGCAAGTTCCAGATCTATCGCTGGACGCCGGACGATGGTGAAAACCCACGGGTCGACACTTATTTCGTCGATATGGACAGTTGCGGCCCGATGGTTCTGGACGCGCTGATCAAGATCAAGAACGAGATTGACCCGACGCTGACCTTCCGCCGGTCTTGCCGCGAAGGGATCTGCGGATCTTGCGCGATGAATATTGGTGGCATCAACACGCTGGCCTGTATTTACGGTCTGGACGAGGTAAAGGGCGATGTGAAAATCTACCCATTGCCGCATTTGCCTGTGGTCAAGGATTTGATCCCTGATCTTACGCATTTCTATGCCCAACACGCCTCTATCATGCCATGGCTGGAAACCAAGACCAACACGCCCGCCAAGGAATGGCGTCAAAGCATCGAGGACCGCGAAAAGCTGGACGGTCTTTATGAGTGCGTAATGTGCGCTTGCTGCTCTACCTCCTGCCCGTCTTACTGGTGGAACTCTGACCGCTACCTTGGCCCGGCGGCGTTGCTGCATGCTTACCGCTGGATCATCGACAGCCGCGATGAGGCAACACCGGAACGGCTTGATGATCTGGAAGATCCCTTCAAGCTTTACCGTTGCCATACCATCATGAACTGCGCCAAGACCTGCCCCAAAGGGTTGAACCCTGCCAAGGCGATTGCCGCGATCAAGAAAAAGATGGTCGAGCGGGTCGTTTGATCCCACGCCATTCGGAAAAGCGGCCCCTTTGTGGGCCGTTTTTTTGTGCGCCAAACGCAATGCTGCAATGCAGAATGAGCAGCTTGTGATGGCCTGCCATCAGGACTAGGTATTTGCAAGGGAGGAACCTGTTACCCATACGAGGTTCACATGACAAACGAAACCAACGCCGCAGACATCAAAGCCAAAGCCGCTTTGGAAGTTCTTGAACAGGCCTATGCCTATTTCGACGCAGAGACAGAAATTACCTGCGAAACTCCTGAATATTGCGAGTATTTGACAGCCGCTTGATGCTTTTGCAGCATCACGATCGTACGGGGGCGTAAAACTCGCCCCTATATCCGGATAGGATAGGTCGGCCTTTCGTCGAGCAGAACGCTTGACAGTCGACACCCGCTGGCTAGCTTGGCCCGTGATATCTCCCAACCCTCAGGTTAGAATGCCCCTGCTTCTTCTCGCGCTTCTTATTGGTACCTTGCTTTACATGTGGCTGTCACGCCGCAACTCCACGCTGACACGGGCTTGCCGTTGGCGGCTGGACCGAACGGGCGGGCCAAACCACTATATCTGCGCGGCCTGTCGGGCAACAATGGACCCACCTGCGGGCAAAGAGCCCCGCGACTGCCTGAAACCGCCCAAGGTTTAGGCGCGCCGCTTCAGGCAAAAGCAGCCGTTAGCGCAAGTTCAACCATATCCCCAAAGCTGCTTTCGCGTTGATCGCTGGGCAAGGCCTCATGGGTCAGCAAATGGTCCGAAATCGTCAGCACAGCCAAGGCACGGCGGCCATAGCGCGCGGCCAGCGTGTAAAGCTCTGCCGCCTCCATTTCCACCGCCAGAACGCCGTGACGCTGCATCTGTTCGTTCAGGTCGGGCCGTTCGTCATAAAACACATCCGAGGAATAAATTTGCCCCGCATGACAGGTCGCATCCATACTTTGTGCCGCCGTCCATGCTGCATGCAGCAAGCCGAAATCAGCGGTCGGGGCAAAGTTCAGCTCTTTGAAAATGCCGCGTGACGGGGTGGTAAGGGTGCAGGCCGACATCGCCAGAACAAGATCGCGCACGTTAAGCTGTGGCTGCATCGCACCGGCCGATCCGATACGGATCAAGGTTTGCGCGCCGTAATCGCGGATCAACTCATTCGCATAAATCGACAGGGACGGCATCCCCATGCCAGAGCCTTGGATCGTCACCTTATGACCGCGCCAAGTGCCAGTATATCCCAGCATCCCGCGCACTTCATTGACCAGTTTTGCATCCTCCAGGAATGTCTCGGCGGCCCAGCGGGCGCGGTAGGGATCGCCCGGCATCAAAACGGTTTCGGCAATATCACCGGGCTTGGCGCCGATATGAATGGTCATCTGATCCTCCGCTACGGTTTGGCACAGCCTAAGCGACCGACACGCCCAGTAAAAGCCCTGAAATCAGCTGGCCAGATGGCGCAGCCCTTGGGTCACATCCGTGCGGATTGCCAGACGCAGGCCCGGCTCATCCCCCGCCTTCAGCGCGCTCAGGATAAGGCGGTGATAGGGTGGCGGCTCATTCCGGCGCAGGCGGCCATAAAGCGCACACATGGTGGGGCCAAGCTGTAGCCAGACGGTTTCGGTCAGTGCCAGCATCGCGGGCGCTTGGGCACGCAGGTAAAGTGTGCGGTGGAATTCCAGATTGGTGCGGATATAGGCAACCGCATCTTGCCGCATCACCGCATCGTTATTGGCGGCATTGATCGCGGCCAACCGGTCAATCAGCGCGAAATGGGCACGCGGCAGGGCCCGAGAGGCCAGCTCCGGCTCCAACAGCGCACGGATTGAGGCCAGCTCCTCAATGCGCTCAGGGGTAAGTTCCGGCGTGGCCACCCGGCCTGAGGACGAAAGCGACAGCGCGCCCTCGGCGACCAAACGGCGCACTGCCTCGCGTGCAGGGGTCATGGAAACGCCAAAGGTCCGCGCAAGGCCGCGCAGGGTCAGGGCCTGCCCCGGTGGCAATTCCCCGTACATTACTTGGCTGCGCAACGTGCGGTAAAGCCGTTCATGCGCGGCGGCGTTCGGGTCCACTGCGCGCAACATCGGTGTACCACTTGACGTCAACATTCCATTCCCCCGATCATCCCGCAAACCGATAGCTGTGCAAGGCATGGCCTTCGGATTTCAACCAACGACGATGCACCGCATAATCAGGCATCAGATCATCCACGATAGCCCAAAACCGGGGCGAGTGGTTCATCTCGATCAAATGCGCGACCTCATGTGCGGCTACATAGTCCAACACTTGCGGCGGCGCCATGATCAAGCGCCACGAATACATCAACCCCGCCTCAGAGGTACAAGACCCCCAGCGCGACCGCGTATCGCGCAAGGTCAAGGTCCGATACTGCCGCCCGATGCGGCCGGCGTAATGGTCCGAGGCCGCAGCAAGCCGATCCCGCGCTTTGGTTTTAAGGTAGGCCGCGACCCGCGCGCCCACCCGCTCTGCTTGGCCCGGCACCAAAAGCGTATCCTGCGTCAGCACCAAGTTCCGGCCCTGCCCCGGCATCAACCGAACCAAGCGCCCCTCAACCGGGATCTCATCCCCCAATGCCACCGCACCGCTTTGCACCACGTTCAGCAGCGCCTTGCGGATCCAGTCCTCTTGCGCGCGCAAAAAGGCCATCGCCTCGGCCTCTCGGACCACGGGGGGCAGTGACAAGGTTACGCGCCCGTCCAGCCGCGAGACGCGCAGCGACATGCGCCGCGCCCGCGCAGTGCGGCGCAGCGTCACCTCAACAGGGGGGGGGCCGGGCAAAACGGGCATAAGATCCTTGTTCCTTTGCGCGCGCCAGAATGCCTGCGCGCTGCGCATGCCGCAAGCCCCTTGCACGCCATCACCGCCAAGAAAGCCCAAACCGTGCGCAAAAGCCTTTGACAGAGGCGCAGACCTGTGGCAAGCGACCCTTTTGCTGGTATGGTCCGGCCCATCATGGGTGCTGTTACCAGCTGATGACACAAGGGGAATACCATGCCCAAGGAAGAATGGGGTACAAAGCGCCTTTGCCCCACCACTGGGAAGCGCTTTTACGACCTGAACAAGAACCCGATCGTTAGCCCCTACACGGGTGAGGTTGTGGATATCGATAGCGCACGTCGCAAGATCATTTCGACCGCAGCAAGCCGTCCGGCAGCCGCCAAAGAAGATGATGAACCGCTGGTCGATGATCTGGATGCAGATGATGATCTGCTGGCCGTTGTCGAAACCGATGATTCGGATAGCGCGGGCGATGATCTGCTGGAAGATGACAGCGACGACACTGTATCGCTGGACGATCTGGCTGATGTCAGCAACCCTGACGACGACAACTAAGCCTTCTGGGGGAGGCTTGGCACAGACGTTGCCGCGAAAATCCAACCTAGTTTCAGGGTTTTCGCAATTGGGTGATTTTTCCTCTTGCAGCGCCTGCGTCCCTCCCCTAAATAGCCACTACCCGTACAGCACTGCTGTACATTGATGGGGCCTTAGCTCAGCTGGGAGAGCGCCTGCATGGCATGCAGGAGGTCAGCGGTTCGATCCCGCTAGGCTCCACCATAATTCAATTGTTAAGCACCCTATAACAGTTCTTCTATGGTCGCGTAGTTTTTCCTTTTTACGGGGAAATTGGCGATATAACCAAATTTAGTCAGTTGAGCATTTGAGTTAGCAACTTGCATGCTGTCGCTGGCGCGAGCACCTTCCACACTATCGTCAGCCAGGCGAGGTTGTAGAAAGGATGCGATGTGAAACAGCCCAAAGACACTCCTGATGAGCAGCAGATAGCAAATGATATCGTTGCTGCGCGCCCCCTGCGGATCTCTCGCGGAACGTATGACGGCCCTGCAAAAGGCTGCGGAGGAGATCGGGCCTGTAGACCCCAGCTTTGACCAGAAGTCATTCTTTGACACGCTGTAACGACCAAGACAGCTACATGGTTGCGATGAACCGCCTTACTACAGTGGAAATTGCCATGACAACGCCGTTGCGGAGATCTTCTTCCAGCTCCTAAAGCGAGACCGGATCAGGCGGCGAACATACCTGACACGCGACGCCGCAAGGCAGGACGTGTTCGATTACATCGAGATGTTTTACAACCCGACACGCAAGCACACCAACAATGGCATGCTGTCGCCGGTTGACCGCGCCACTCAATGATCTGGTTTAAACTGCGAACGACACGTTCAGCAGGCAGCGAAAAGTCCACCTTTGTGCACAGGCCTTCGCGATTGAAGTCATCCAGCACGTTTAGTGTTCGGATCGAACGACTATCCGCGGGCTGATCCGCCATGAAATTCATCGACCATGTCTCGTGTGGCACGCCAGGCACTGCCAACGGTTCAGGTTTGTCACGCTTCAGGCGCTTGCGGGGCTTGATCTGTTACCCGGCAGGGCATTGCGCAGCAATGGCCCGAGAGGGCGCAGGTTCAGCTCCAGCTCACAGTAGATCCGGTAAACGCGTTTGTGGTCCCAGCCGTAGCCCTGCACGTTGCGCAGATACAAAAAGCACAGACCAAAGCCCCAAGTTCGCTTATTCTCGGTCAACCGTTCCAGCCAATCGGCGATCTCCGCGTTCTCGTCGCTCAGGATCCCCCAGAGGCGTGGTTCCGATAATGCCGTGCTCCGGACTGTTGCCGACCAACATTGAGCACGCCTATGAGATAGGCACATCGGAATTGCATTTGAACCAGCATCATGTTGGCAGCCAAGCGCTGCCCACGGACCGAAGCATGCACCCGGGATGATCTCCGACGAAGGCCGCGGCGAAAGCAGAACGGCTCAGAAAGCAACTGTCATCAAATCCGCAACTATGCGGTCGGATGCGTATGTCAAAAAGCACTTGACTGAGACGTCCCCGTTACCGAAGGCTGGAGCCTAATCTAGCCACGGGTCAGATCCTTCCCTTGTTTCAGGTCGCCTCGGAAACCGCGACGGCGACCTGCTTTTCAATCTTATCCACCGGCTGGTTTGCCAGATGCTTCGGGATCTCTATCAGCACTTTCTCTGCAACTGTTGAGTGGATGGATGCGCGCAACACCCCCAAGATCTGCGGCGCGGCAACGATTGCCAATTGCTCAAACCTCTCGGCATGGGTGCGGCTATACAGCAACTCGGCCAAATCAACGGCAAAACGTTCTTTGGCCCAGCTCATGCCAATCGGTATCATCCATTGCCGATACACCGTGACCTGCACTTTCCTGAACACGTCCGGGGCGGCTCACGCCTTGTTCACGGGTCGGAGGGTTCTCCTGTTCGTCAGTGCGGATGACACGCAGGTCAATATTTGTCTCATCGAGATCATTGACCAAAAACAGGGCTTTTTCACCATCGGCGACCAAAACCCATCCACCATTTTTCAGCTTGGCCATCAGGAATTTCCTTTTTCTTTTTCATCGGATCTACTGACACGCGTCGCACCCGCCGGTCGTTCGGTGGCGCGTTTCAGCTCATCTTGCGTGCCGATATCACGCGCCAGATGCCCGCCCGCGCGTCCACCTTGTGAAACTGTGTCCTAGGCCCCAAAGGCTCCGCCGGCACTGTCTTTTTGCGGTGTTTTTTCACGGGTCATAGCAATCGCTCCATATTTTACGAGGTGTATGTCAACGTTTCGGCCGACGCCCGGTTCCAAGCAATAGGCCTCCGCTGTGGGGTGATCACCCCTGTCAGCTCGGCGAAACCGGGGGTTCGGGCAGTTCGATCGGCGGCAGCTCAGGGGCCTCGGTCGGCGGGTTTACCGGGCGTTCGGATGGCGCGTTCGCGGGTAAGTCAGGCGGCGCATCATCCGGCACTTCGATAGGCGCGTCAGGCTTGTACGGGTCAGGTCTTGGATGTGTTGGCATGGTCATTCCCCTTTCGGTGTGGGTATTTAAAACGGGCGCGCCCTATTGCGTGCTGCTCACATTGTCGAGGAACGGGTAATCCGTATATCCGCGCTCATCGCCGCCATAGAATGTATCCTGATCCGGCTTGTTCAGTGCAGCGCCCCGACGAAACCGTTCGGGCAGATCAGGGTTGGCGATATAAGGCCGACCAAAGGCAACCGCATCGGCTGCGCCCTCGTCGATTGCCTTTGCGGCTGACTCCGCATCGTAGCCGCCATTCGCGATATAGAACCCGCCCCAATCTTTTCGAAGGCGTTTCAGCAGGGCCTTACCGTCCTCATCGCCCTCACTCCCCGGAAAAGATCCCACGACATGCAGATAGGCAAGCCTTTGATCGTTCAGCATCTTGTAAACCGCGCTGAAAAGGGCTTCTGGATCACTGTCAGAGATGTCATTTGCCTGCCCCAAGGGCGACAAACGCACGCCGACGCGGTTGCTGGGCCAGACCAGCTTCACCGCATTGACCACCTCGTTCAGAAACCGCATGCGGTTGGCGGTAGGCCCGCCATAGTCATCCGCACGATCATTGACACCATCTTGCAGGAACTGATCCAGCAGATATCCATTGGCACCGTGAATTTCGACCCCGTCAAAATTCGCCTTTCTGGCCCACTCAGCGGCGTTGCGGTAATCTTGGACGGTGCGGCCAATGTCTTCCACGCTCATCGCGCGGGGCCTAGAGCAATCCTCAAAGCCATTGGCCGTAAATGTCTGCGCTTGCGCCGCACGATCAGACGACGACACTGGCGGCGCGCCATCGGGCAACAAGGACGAGTGGCTGATCCGGCCGACATGCCAAAGCTGACAAAAAATGCGCCCGCCGTTTGCGTGAACTGCGTCGGTAATCTGATGCCAGCCTTCGGCCTGTGCCTCGGTATAGATACCCGGTGTATCCAAGTACCCTTTCCCCATTTCTGAGATTTGGGTCGCTTCCGTCACGATCAGTCCCGCCGAGCCACGCTGGCCGTAATAGGTCTGTGCCATATCCTTTGGTACACCGTCCGACCCTGCGCGATTGCGGGTCAGTGGCGCCATTAACACGCGGTTGGGAAGGCTGAGAATGCCCATTTGGACAGGGTTGAGCAGAGTTTTCGTGCAAGTCATCGCTTGGTGTCCTCCGATAGGTTCATGAGACAACCAATTCGGGCGTGGTGGGTTCCAAGGTCGTTTTTGCCAGTTCTGCACCTGACGTTTAGCAACGGATAGATTGGGCTCGCTGCCTTTATTTGGCACGTCTCGATCAAGTCAGCCGATCAACCGGTGACCATGTTCGATCATATTGCACCAGTCCTGTCCCCCAATCGGGAAGTAGCTCAATCTGGGAACGGTTTAGCGCGCATAGAAATGCTCAGACGGCACTCTAATCGCCCATTCAACACCATCGGCATCTACTTTGTACGATGCTTTTGCATTCAGGAGTGTCGCTGCGTGGGTTGTAAGCACCGTATGGCCAAAGCCTTCCCTTGTGGGTTTGCCATCAACGACAATCCCGGTTTCCAGCCACCTGAACTGCAATAGTCCGCCCTCTCGCTCAACCTGCCAAGAGATTGCAACCTGTCCGCGATCCTGCTGTAACACACCGTATTTTGCGGAATTGGTCGCCAGTTCGTGGAGGGCCATTCCGATCGTTTGGACAGACTCTGGCTGGAGGTCGATTTGTGGACCCGTCATCGCGATGCGCTTGTCGTCTTCGACAGATGTAAAAGGCTCAAGATGACCGGCTATAACGTCGCGGAGCGGGACACTGGTCCATGCGTTATGAACCAGCAAGTCCGTCGATTTTGACAGAGAAGCCAATCGCGCCCCGAAACTCCGGTTGAAATCTGCGACCGTTTCGGCGGTGCGCGCTGTCTGGCGCTGGATAGCCAAAACAACGCTTAACATGTTCTTGGCCCGATGGATTACCTCGTTCGCGATAAGGGCACGGGCACGTTCCGCATTTCTTACAACTGTAATGTCCCGATGAATATTCGAGATCGCTATGACTTCTCCATCCGGATTGCGGATCGGCGCGCAACTGATCCAGACCTCGCGCTCTGTCCCGCCCTTTGCGACGCGCGTTGCTTCGAAATCCTGCAGCCGCCCCGCGATAATTTCATCGCGATAGTAGGTTACCTTCTTCGGCCACTTGTCAGGATAAAGTGTCTCAAGCGATTGCCCAATCATTTCGGCTTTTGCGTAGCCATAGAGCCTTTGGGCGGACGGGTTCCAGGTGATGATATTCCCATCCAGATCGTAGCTTAGCACCGCGTCGCTGGTCGTGGCGATCAACGCGGCCATTGCGTTGGAATTCAGGTAGGCCTGCTCGACCTCCTCCCGTTCGATGTGCCGCTTGGTGATGTTGCGATGCTGCACGATAAGATACAGCCTATTGTTTTTCTGGTAACGGTTCGCGCTGAGTTCGAACCAGCGTTTTTCGGTCGGGCTGTTGCAAGGGTATTCGCAGCGAAAACTGTCTCCGCTCGCCAGCGTCCTTCGAAGGCCATCCGGCACGATCTGCGCGGCGGCGCTGGAGGGACCGTCTGCGGATGTGCAAACGGCCATATAATTGCGGCCGATGGAGCAACTGTCCAAATCCCCCCCGTTTGCCACGCAGAAATTTTCCCACGCAACATTCGAGGCGACGATGTAGCCCCACGCATCCAGAACAACAACTTCGTCATCCAGGGCATTCAGCACCTCCAGTATGCCGGACAACTCGTCATTTTCAGCGGCTAGCTGCATTCTAACATTCCCTCGGCTTCGACAGCCTGCTTGCTTTTGCGTCATTGAGGCCTAAACGGGAAGCCGTCGACATACAATTTGCCCAGCAAAGCTGGCATAATCTCTTCCCGGTTGCGCCATTCGGGCAAAAGACTGACTCATTCACGCAATATCAAATTGGTCAGCAGTAGGAGACAGAGCCAACCGTCGATTTGAATAGAGGACAAATCACCAAGTTCATCAAGGATTGTCATCGGACAACGCCAAGTTGGTCTTGTCGCGCTTACGTTCCGGTCTCTCAACTCATTTATGCGGCCTTTTGGGTCAGCATCAATAACCGCGGTCTTGCAGGGATCGTAAACGGCTTCACATTGGTTGGCACACCCCCTACCGTAAAAATCGTCTCGGGGCACGGAAAACCGTGTCCCAAAGCAACTTCCGCCGAAGTACTCGCGGTAGCAGCCCCACGCCACCGAAAAAAGCGGTTTCAGCAGTGGCGGCGCCATCGCCAAGCGCATGAAACCGCCGAATTGAAGGAATTGAACCGATGATTGAACGCCGTTTCACGCAATGTGATGTCTTCAGCGCAGTTCCGATACGGGGCAATGGTTGGCGGTGGTCGTGGACGGCAACGGCCTGAGCGACCCTGAGATGCAAGCTTTTGCCGCTTGGACATACCTTTTGGAAACAACCTATTTGCTTCCCCCAACCCACCCAGCAGCCGATTATAGACTGCGGATCTTCACACCGACAAAGGAATTGGCCTTTGCCGGGCATCCAACTTTAGGCAACTGTGCAGCCTGGCTGCATGCGGGTGGCACGCCACACCGCAGCCAAATTGTCATTCAGGAATGTAACACTTCGTTCACAAGTTGATTCTCATTAAAGACTGGGCCGAAACCTTGCGACCACCTCTTCTGGCACCGTCCAGTTCAGACCAGCCAATTCCAGCAAGCTTTCGAAAAACCCAATCGTCTGCCGCAACGGCACCAAACCCAGATATAGCGATGGCTTTCGTTGGTTTGGATCACCGCAGCGCTATAGGCCTGTTGACGTCCCCGCTTGCCAGATGGCGTCGCACCCCACAACATCTCAGCGTCAAACCAGCCTTACGGCGATTGAGAGCAATCGGCCAACGGATCGACAGCGAACCATGCCGGTTTAGGGCTCGGTTGTAATCTGACCAGCTTTTGGCCTCGTAAATCTTCGGTATCCAACTGCTTTTGTCAGTCAGCTACCGCGCTAGATTCACACAGTGAGTCTCGTAAACCCATTTGTGCAACAAAGCCCCATAACACAAGGAATGCTGGGTCGTCGCTATACTGCGATCATATTCTCCATAAGCAGATTGCAAATATCCTTCTATAATAAAACGGCATGCGGCAGGATATGCGATCTGGCGGAATGAACACACCTGTCCTGGATAAACATTGTGTGTGCCATAAACTTGCCCGCGCAAAATCCCCCAGAAGCGAGCGTAAGCAATGGGAGGTGCTGCAAACCGCTTTTGCAATCCGCTAAGGCAAGCAGATAAGCGTCAATCTCATCAAGCCTATAGATTCCAAAAATCATGAAAATTCTACAGGTTAACATGCCCTTTACTGCACGGGTGTAGGTCTGGGTTTGGGTGTAATAAATGGGTGATGTGATGGACGGGCAATCAAATGCCAGACCAGTCATCATTAAGCGGAAGAAAATCATCAAAGGCGGCGGGCACCACGGTGGGGCGTGGAAAGTTGCCTATGCTGATTTTGTAACGGCCATGATGGCCTTCTTCATGCTTATGTGGCTGCTGAACGCGACAACAGAAAAACAACGCAAAGGGCTTGCGGACTACTTTAGTCCGACGATTCCGATCAACCGCGTCTCCGGCGGTGGTTCCGACGCCTTTGGCGGCGATAGTGTTATGACGTCAGGCCCCAAGCCAGCAAGTGGCACAAGCAAGGCCGAACCAATTTCCGCCACAAACGATGGTGAGGATGGTGCACATGCTGACGCTAAAATGGAAGCGGAGCTGATCGAGAAAGCCCTGCTCGCACGTGGCGGTGAAAGCATGACGATGGAGCGCGCATTGCGCCATGTCATTACCAAGGTGACAGATGAAGGTATGGTTATCGAGATTTTCGATCTTGACGATGTACCGTTATTTGACGGGCTTACCGCGACCCCCATGCCCGTCATGGATGACATCGCGGCAATGTTGGTGGAGGTTTTGTCACTGGCAACCAACAAGCTTGCCGTCAATGGCCATGTCAGATCCTTTCCGATCACACTGGTCGACAACCCTGCATGGGCTTTGTCGGCCGCCCGGGCACAAGCAATGCGCAGCCATCTTCAAAAGTTCGGGCTTGATTCGGAACGGGTCGCGCGGATTGGCGGATTCGCGGATAAAAAACCCATAACCGCGAACCCGATGGCGATCAGGAACAACCGGCTGGAAGTGATATTACTTAGAAAAAACAGGTAGTTGATGTCATATATTAGTATTAGTTGGATCTGACTTCGGGAATTAGGCGGATGTTAAGGCGCAGGATGCAATTTGAGAGCTGACCAAGGGTCTAAGCAGCAGAAAGGCGCTAAAACATGACGATTTCCTCTTCGCTCAATGCCGGGGTGGCAGGGCTTAACGCCAACGCCACCCGCCTAGCGACAATTTCCGACAACATCGCCAACTCTGGCACTTATGGTTACAAGCGCGCCGACGCCGAATTCCAAAGCATGGTTATCACACAGCAAAGCGGTTCCGGCACCTATTCTGCAGGCGGCGTACGCGCAACAAGCAGCCGGATGATTGATGAACGCGGCGCGCTGGTCGGCACGTCAAATGCGCTCGACATCGCTGTGAGTGAACGAGGCATGCTTCCGGTTGCGACAGCGGTCAGCTTGCAAAACGGCTCTGAAGCCGTCGAAATGCTAATGACGACGACCGGATCCTTCCGGCCGGATGCTGACGGTACATTGCGCACCGAATCCGGGCTTGTATTGCTGGGCTGGCCCGCAAATGCGGATGGCTCCATCCCGCCGATGCCACGCGATACCGTTTCAGGCCTTAAACCCGTAACAATCAATGCCAACCAGCAGGCCGGGGATCCGACGACAGCCATGAAGCTGGGCGTGAACTTGCCCGCCACCAGCGCTGTGCTTGGCGCTCCCGGTGCCACAGAACCCCTTGCGGTTGAGTATTTTGGGAACCTCGGCACGTCGGAGACCTTGGACATTACCTTCGCCCCGACCGGCGTGGCGGACAACGAATGGACAATGGTGATCAAAGACTCCGCGCAGGCGGGGGCCACCATTGGAGAATATACCCTGACATTCGATGACACCCGCGGCGCAGGTGGCACTTTGTCGTCCGTCGCAACAGTTTCTGGTGGGGCCTATACGGTAGCGGATGGTACGCTTGCACTTACAGTTGGATCGGGCACCGCTGCGGGGCCATTGACGATGACCATCGGTCGTGTCGGCGACCCGAATGGTTTGACCCAGCTTTCTGACAGCTTTGCACCGACTTCCATCACCAAGGATGGCTCGTCCGTGGGCAATCTGACGGCAGTGGAAATTGATGAAAACGGCTACATCAATGCAACCTATGACACAGGGTTTACCCGCCGCTTGTATCAAATTCCATTGGTCGATGTTCCGAATTTGAATGGTTTGGACACGCTCAACAACCAAACGTTCCAAATCTCTCCTGACTCTGGCTCCTTCTTCTTGTGGGATGCCGGAGATGGCCCGACTGGCGCAGTGGTTGGTTATGCCCGTGAGGGGTCGACCACAGACGTTGCAGCCGAGCTTACCGCGTTGATCCAGACACAGCGCGCCTATTCCTCCAACGCAAAAGTCATCCAAACAGTGGATGAAATGTTGCAGGAAACCACCAACATCAAACGTTAAGGAGCCTAAAGGATGAGTATTTCAGGATCCATGTCGAACGCCATCTCGGGGCTGACAGCCGCCTCGCGATCGGCAGGGGTGATTTCATCCAACATCGCAAACGCGCTGACCGATGGTTACGGTCGGCGCGAGCTACAGGTCTCTGCCAACCAAGTTGGGAATTCAGGCCAAGGCGTAAAGGTAAATGGCGTAAGTCGGGATGTTGATCAGTTGCTGATTGCGGAACGTCGGGTTGCCGAGGCAAGTTCTGCGGATTTGGACACACGTGCGAGCTTCTTGTCACGGCTTGAAGCCGCTATTGGCACCCCTGAGGATGGCTCCTCCCTTTCGGGTCGTGTGTCCGCACTGGACTCCGCGTTGATTGCTGCGGCATCGCAACCCAGTAGCGATGTGCGTCTTCAAGATGTAGCAAATACAGCAAGTGCTTTGGCCAACACATTTCAAACGATCTCAAGCACTATACAAACAGGTCGTCTAAACGCCGATTCACAAATTGCCACGGACGTCGACACGGTGAACCGCGCATTAGTTGCCGTGGCGGAACTGAACCGCAGCATCACCTCACTGTCCAGCGGTAGCCGCGACAGCTCTGCGCTGCTTGACCAGCGACAGCAGCTGATTGACCAAATCTCGACGATCATTCCAGTGCAGGAATTGCCGCGTGGAAACGGGCAGGTCTCCTTGATGACCGCCGGGGGCACATTTCTGCTCGACGGAACCGCCGCCAAGCTGGAGTTCACATCCGTTGGCACGATAGCGCCTGACATGACACAGGCCTCCGGTGGACTTTTCGGCCTGACCATCAATGGGCGGGCAGTTAATACCGGATCGAACGGCCCTCTATCCGGCGGCTCGATGGGGGCTCAGTTCGCAATTCGGGATGAACTGGCTACCAGTGCGCAGACTGAACTGGATGCAATGGCACGTGATCTCATCACACGCTTCCAAGAGCTAGACCCCGATCCTCTTCGCCTCGGCCTATTCACAGATAGGGGCGATACGTTTACGGACGATATTGCGCTGATGGAAACGCAAGAGATTGGGATAAGTGCCCGCATCAATCTAAATGCAGCAGTGGACCCCGCTGAAGGCGGGGAGCTTTGGCGGCTTCGTGACGGGCTTTACGCCACCCCAGGTCCAGTGGGCGAGTCAGCACTTTTCACCTCAATGCAAGCCGCACTAAATGAAACACGAGAGATCGAATCCGGACAGTTTGCGGGCAGCAGCCGAAGCCTATCCGGCTTTTCCGGTCAGCTTCTTTCTGCAGCCGCAACCGAAAGGCTCTCCGTAGAGTTGGAAGCCGGGTTTGCCGCAGCAAGGACCAACACACTTAAAGGCCTGGAGCTTGAAGGTGGTGTCGATACCGACAGCGAATTGCAGGATCTTCTGTTGGTAGAGCAAGCATATGCAGCAAATGCAAAGGTTATTCAGACCGCGGATGACATGATTCAAATCTTGTTAGGAATGTAACATGACACTAGTAAGTTTCGGGGATATGGCTCAGTCCTCCATGATGCGTCGCATGACGTCCAGCGCCAAAAGCGACGCGCTTATCGCAGCACAAGAGCTGACAACAGGCATTGCGGCAGACATCGGCCAGAAAATGCGCGGTGAGTTTTCAAACCTGACCGGTATCGAAGCGTCCTTATCACGGCTGGGCGGGTATAAAACGGTAACCGATAATGCCACCCTTATAGCCGATTCGATGCAAAAGGTTTTTGCACATATTGATCTGCTGACAGATGGTGTTAGCGCCCCCTTGCTCAATGCCACAACTCTGGAAAATACGAACACGCTGGATGCGCTTGCACATGATGCGGCGCAAAGGCTGGACTCTGTTATCGCGGCGCTGAATACCAAGGCAGGCGACAGCACCTTGTTTGCGGGCGTTGAAAGCGATGGGCCAGCGCTTGCATCCTCCGACGTTATACTATCGGCGCTGGAAGCCGCTATTAGCGGCGATGGGGCCGTAACAGCAGATGAAATCGAGGCAAGCGTAACCGCGTGGTTTGAATCCCCTACCGGGTATTCCGCAGTTGCTTATGTCGGCGGCAATGGCACCTCAGCGATCGCAATCTCAGCAGAAGATAAAGTTGATCTGGCATTTACCGCAAACGACCCAACCCTACGCGATACCATCAAGTCATTGGCCCTCGTCGCACTCGTAGATCGTGGCACCGCAACCGCAGATCCAGATATCAAGACCGATCTGGCACGCAAGGCAGGGAACTCTCTTTTGCAAAACCAAGCGGACCGCGCCGTCCTCGCTGGACGTTTGGGGTTGGCACAGGCACAAATTGACCAGGCGCAAACGCGCAATACCGCAGAAACCTCTGCCTTGAATATTGCGCGTTCAGACTTGCTGTCTGTTGATCCCTATGAGGCCGCGACACGCTTGGAGGCTTCACAATCACAATTAGAAACACTCTATTCGATCACCGCTCGTCTTTCGCGTCTTAGCTTGGTGGATTACCTCTGATGATCAGAATTTTGCTCTTTTTGCTACTTATGCCTAGCATAGCTCTTGCCGCACCTATTCGCATTAAGGATCTTGTGGAGTTCGACGGTGTTCGTGGAAATGATCTGGTGGGCTATGGGCTTGTGGTCGGCCTAAATGGAACCGGCGATGGCATGCGAAATGCACCCTTCACAGAAGAAATCATGACAAATCTGCTGGAGCGTCTTGGCGTGAATGTAGGCGGAGAGCAATTTCAACCCAAAAATGTGGCCGCTGTTTTTGTAACAGCAGCCCTCCCGCCATTTGCACGAATGGGCGGACGCATTGATGTAACCGTCTCTGCAATCGGTGATGCCAAGAGCTTGCGGGGAGGGACACTGGTTATGACGCCTTTGAACGGGGCAGATGGCCAAGTCTATGCCGTTGCGCAAGGCACCATTATCGCTGGTGGCGTTTCTGCTGAAGGGGCGGCGGCCCGTGTTGTTCAAGGTGTTCCAACTGCGGGTGTCATCCCATCTGGCGCAAGGGTCGAACAAGAAGTCGACTTCGACTTCGCCGGTCTCAAGGTCATGCGCCTCGCATTGCGAACCCCAGATTTCACGACCGCTGCACGCATTGAAACGGCAATCAATAACAACTTCGGACGGAGTGTCGCAGCCATGCTCGACTCCGGTACAGTTACGCTTGATCTGCGCGCGGCCAAAATGGCATCACCGGCCCATACGATCGGTAGGGTGGAAAACATACGTGTAGAACCAGAAACCCGGGCAAGAGTTGTTGTAGATCAACGTTCGGGAACCATCGTTATGGGGGCCGACGTACGCATTAGCCGAGTTGCCGTTGCGCAGGGAAGCTTGACCTTACGCGTCGAAGAAACACCAATCGTAGTTCAGCCAAACCCCTTCAGTGACGGGGAAAGTATCGTTGTTCCGCGTACAAATGCAGAGATCACACAGGCCCCGGGTACCGGGATGGCCGAAGTAGAAGGATCGACCAATCTATCGGAAGTCGTCGCAGGCCTAAATGCTCTCGGGGTTGCCCCACATGATATGATCGACATTCTGAAAAGCATCAATGCGGCCGGCGCACTTCATGCCGAATTCCTCGTGCATTGATATTTGGCAGCTATGGCGCGGCCCCGCATTTGGAACTGGGCAAGTCTTAGCTCGCCCTGTTCAAAGCTCGGCGCAAGTGAGGTGGCCGCATCTCATCAAGGAAGGGTGCCGCTGCTGAATCCCGATAGGTTATTCACGCGTGGCTTGGATGATCAGATCCTCATCCTGCGACTAGAAGGTTGCCCATCGTCGCCGACAATATAAAAGTAGAATGTCTAATTCCTACCCCTTTGCAGAGCCAAACATCACGGAAGTTTTTGAAGAATGTCGAGACTGGGGTAACCGTCCGGCACTATACCCTTGGACTTTTGGAAGGCCTTAACGGCCGCAATCGTGTTCGGTCCCATTTTGCCGTCTACACCAAAGGTATCGAACCCCGCTTGCGTCAACCGCCTTTGCAGCGATAGCCGCTCGTCCAAAGTAAGGGCACGTAAATCTTGTGGCCAATCGGCCTTAATGCGCGCGCCGCCCTTCAGCAAATCCGCCAAATGCCCCACCGCGATGACATATGCATCGGCAGTGTTATAGCGCTCGATCACCGCAAAATTCGAGAAGATCAGAAACGCAGCCCCTCGTGCACCGCCAGGCAGCAAAACCGACCCCGCACCATGATCAGGCAAATCACCACCGTCCACATGCCGCACACCCAAAGCCTGCCATTCCGCCACGGGCTTCTTGACCCGCTCGCTGGTCAGATCATAATCGAACCCCTGCGGGAGCGTGATTTCCAGCCCCCAAGGCGCGCCTTTCGTCCAGCCATATCCCGCCAGATAAGCCGCAGCAGAGGCCAGCGCGTCAGTCGGATCATCGCCCCAAACGTCGCGCTTGCCGTCGCCATCAAAATCCACCGCATAGGACAAAAAGGACGATGGCATAAATTGCGTATGCCCCATCGCCCCCGCCCAACTGCCCTGCATCTGCGCAGGCGTTGTATCACCCGCTTGCAAGATTATCAGGGCGGCCAAAAGCTCTGCTTCAAAAAATGCCGCGCGCCTGCCATCATAGGCCAAAGTGGCCAGAGATTGCAGGGTCGGGGAGCTGCCACGAAACGTGCCATAAGCGCTCTCTAGCCCCCAAATGGCTGCGACCACCTCTTTTTCCACGCCGTAACGGGCCTCGATCCGGTCCAGAACCGCGCGGTGTTTTTCCAAGGCCACACGCCCGTTTTTCACCCGCAAATCCGAGGTGGCAGTTTCAAGGTAATCCCAAATGGTCTTGGTGAATTCGGCTTGGTTGCGATCGCGGCGGATCACATCAGCATCATATTCCAGCCCCGTCAGGGCGGCATCCAATACCTCGCCGGTAATCCCCGCCTCTGCGGCGCGCGCACGAAACGCGGCCAACCAGTTTTGCAACTCCTGGGTATCCGCCGCCGGTTTGGTCTGTGAAACCGCCACCGCTTCGGGCGTGATCGGGGTGCCATTTGCCACGCCAACCCCCAGAACCCATGCCAAAATAAAACTAAAAATACGCATCCTGCCCAGCCTTTTTCGCATACTGTAGCTGCCGCCGCCGGTTTGGCAACGGCACCACATTAACATGGGCGGTTATTTGCGCCGCTGACGCGAAACCTTGCGTTTGACCGCGCGGGATTTTGCCGCCGCTTTGCCGGGCTTGCGCGGGCTGCCGCGACCGCGCGGCGCGTGGCTTTTGGGCAGGGCGCGGTCGTCGATCTCCAGCAGCTCCAAAATCAAGCCGCCGGTGACGGGAACCGCATCGGCCAGCCGCACCTTGACACGCTGACCAATACCGATTGTCAGACCGGTATCAGCCCCCATCAAGGTCTGGGTATCGGCATCAAAGTGAAAGAACTCCCGCCCCACAGACCGGATCGGGATCAGCCCGTCCGCGCCGCTATCATCCAGCTTCACAAACAGCCCGAAACGCTGCACGCCTGAAACACGGCCATCGAATATCGCCCCCACCCGATCCGCCAAATAAGCGGCAAGGTAGCGGTCATTGGTATCGCGTTCAGCCACCATCGAACGGCGTTCGGTATCAGAGATATGCTTGGCGGTTTCGGCAAGCTCCTCAACATCTTGCTGGGCCAACCCGTCATTGCCCCAGCCATGGGCGGCGATCAAGGCGCGGTGCACGATCAGGTCCGAATAGCGCCGGATCGGAGAGGTGAAATGCGCATAATTGCGCAGCGCCAGCCCGAAATGGCCAAAGTTTTGCGGGCTGTAATAGGCTTGGGTCATAGCGCGCAGGGTGCTGACGTTGATCAGCTCGTAAAACTCCGTCCCTTCGGCCGCGGCAAGCAACTGGTTCAGGTGCGAAGTCTTGAGAACCTGCCCCTTGGACAGCACAAAGCCCGACGCCTCGGCCACTTCGCGCAGGGCTTGCAGCTTTTCTGGGCTCGGCTCCTCATGCACGCGGAACAAAAGCGGCGCCTTCAGGCGATTCAATTCCTCAGCCGCAGAAACATTGGCGAGGATCATGAATTCCTCGATCACCTTATGCGCATCAAGACGCTCATAAAAATCGACCGCCAAAACCTTACCCTCATCGGACAGCACAATTTTGCGTTCCGGCAGATCAAGATCGAGCGGTTGGCGTTCATTGCGCGCCTGTTTGGTGGCCTGATAGGCGGCATAAAGCGGGCGCAAAACATCATCCAGCAGCGGCGCCGTCACGTCATCAGCGCTGCCGTCAATCGCATTTTGCACCTGCGCATAGCTTAGCGAGGCGACAGAGCGCATCATCCCGCGCGTAAACCGGTGGCTGATCTTGCGGCCATGCGCGTCCAGCACCATGCGAACCGCCATACAGGCGCGGTCCACATTTTCATGCAGGGAACACAGATCGCCCGACAGCGTATCGGGCAGCATCGGCACCACACGGTCAGGGAAATAGCTGGAGTTGCCGCGTTTTTTCGCCTCGCGGTCCAGCTCCGATCCGGGGCGGACATAATGCGCCACATCGGCAATCGCGACCCAAACGATATGCCCGCCGATATTCGCGGGATCGGGGTCAGGCATCGCCAGCACCGCATCATCGCGGTCGCGGGCATCCGGCGGGTCGATGGTGACCAGCGCCAGATCGCGCATATCCTCACGCTTGGCCAAGGGCGCGGGGGTGGCGGCATCAGCCTCGGCCACGACCTTATCGGGGAATTGGTCCGGTATGCCATGCTGATGGATCGCGATCAGGGAAATCGCGCGCGGACCGGACGGGTCGCCCAGACGGGCGGTGATGCGCGCTTGCGGCAGGCCCATGCGGCGGGGGCCTGCTTGCTCGGCCTCGACCAGCTCTCCATCACGGGCGTCCATCGTGCCATCACGCAGCACGCGCCATTCCTTGTCGTTCTTTTTGTCAACGGGGACAACGCGGCCGCCTTCGCTCTCAGAGCGGAAAATCCCCAAAAGTTTAAGCGGGTTATGCCCCAGCTTGCGGATCAGCCGCGCCTCGTAATTATGGTCCTTGCCGCCCACAGGTTCGAGCCGCGCCAGAATACGGTCGCCCTGCCCCAAGGCCGGATCAGAGGCTTTGGTGATAATCAGGATACGGGGGGCTGTGCCCTCACCCGTCCATTCCATCGCATCGCCAAAGAGGTCGCCATCACCGTCAGGGGCCAACACCTTGAGGATGGACACCGGCGGCAGGGCGGCGGGGTCACGGTAGCTGCGCTCCGCCTTGACCAGCGCGCCTTCCGCTTCCAACTCTTTGAGCATGCGTTTCAGCTCAATCCGCAGATCCCCGCCTTTGATGCCAAAGGCCCGCGCGATATCGCGTTTCGAGGTCAGCGTGGGGTTGTCAGCCAACCATTGAACGATCTGTGATTTTGAGGGCAATTTTTCCATGCCAAAGCCCTATCACGCGCCGCATATGCGCAGCAAGCACGCCTTACAGCGCCAGCATCATATCGCGGTGCGGGATGCCCGCGTCATCATACTCCGGGCCAAAAGCGGCAAAGCCAAGCTTTTCATAAAAGGCAATCGCGTGGCACTGCGCCCCGAGCTTGACCTTTTCCACCCCCGGCGTGGCACGAAACTGATCCACCGCGGCAATAATCAGCGCAGCGCCCAGCCCCGTCCCGCGATGTTCGCGCAGCACGCAAACCCGCCCGATCTTGCCCGTCCCCCCCTGCACGAACAACCGCGCCGATCCGGCCGGCACCTCCGAAACCGTGGCCAGCAGATGCGTCGCCTCGCCATCAAGATCGTCCATCTCTTCGGCCTCGGAAACACCCTGCTCCTCGATAAACACCGTCCGGCGCAGGGCGTGACAGGCGGTAAGGTCTTGCGTCAGCCCAATCGCAACCCTCATGCGAAATAATCCGTCAGAATGCGCGAATAGATCGCCTTGAGCTGATGGATCTGCGCCACTTCCACACGTTCATCAACCTGATGCATGGTTTTGCCAACCAGACCAAATTCCACCACCGGACAGTGATCCTTGACGAAACGCGCATCCGACGTCCCACCAGAGGTGGAAGCAACCGGAGCCACACCCGTTTCCGCCTGCACCGCCTTGGCGATCATATCCGACAAAGCGCCGGGCGGGGTGACAAAGCTTTCGCCTGAAATCGTGACCTTTACATCAAAACCCACGCCTGTTTTTTCCTGCTCCTCGGCCGCCAATGCGCGCAGCCAATCGGAAATACTGGCCCCCGTATGGGCATCGTTAAAGCGGATATTCACCGTGGCGCGGCATTGCGCAGGGATCACATTCGTCGCCGGATTGCCGGTATCAATCGTGGTAATCACCAAGGTCGAGGGGTCGAAATGATCGGTGCCCTTGTCCAGCTCATGCCGCGCAAGCCTTTCCATCAAGGCAACCATCGCGTTCAACGGGTTATTGGCGCGATGCGGATAGGCGGCATGGCCCTGCACCCCCTTTGCGGTGAAATAGGCCGTGAGAGAGCCGCGCCGCCCGACCTTCATCATCTCGCCCATCACATTCGGGCAGGTCGGCTCGCCCACCAAACAAACGCTCATCGCTTCATTATTGGTGGCCATCCAGTCCAGCAGGGCAACGGTACCATCAATGGCGTTAGCCTCCTCGTCACCGGTGATAGCCAGAATAACGGCCCCATCGGGCGGGGTGGTTTGCACAAAATCAATCGCGGCGGCGGCAAAGGCCGCGACCCCCGATTTCATATCGGTCGCCCCGCGGCCATACATCCAACCATCCACCACCTCGGCACCGAACGGGTCATGTGTCCAAGCCGCAACATCGCCCACCGGCACCACATCGGTATGGCCGTTAAAACCGAACGTCCGGTTCGCTCCGACCCTGCCCCAGCGCGCAAAAAGGTTGCAAATGCCGCCACGATCCACCCGCGTGCAAACAAACCCCCCCTTTGTCAAAAGGTCCTCCAGCAAAACCAGCGCGCCACCTTCGGCGGGCGTCACGGAATTGCAGCGGATCAGATCGGCAGTCAAAGCGACGGGATCAACGGGGGTCGAAAAAGCGGGCATAGCGGGCATCCTGAAGGCAGGCCGCACGACGGGCGGCATCAGCCAATCGATAACGCCTGCACCCGCCCCGTGCAACCTATGCGCAGAACCGGCGCTGGATCAGTCGAAAAATGGCGTCATAGAGGCCACGACGACCGAGTTTTCGGCCAAAGCGCGGTCCATCAAGGCGCGCTCCTCTTCGCCGATTTCATCCCCCGCCTCCAGCCGTTCCTCCAGCGTGCCGTATCCCGACACATCCAGCGGGGCCATATCGGCCTGTTTCAGGATCGCCACGGTTTCGCGCACGGCCTCGGCCTCATCGACGCCACTGGCATAGATCATCAGCGCGGCCCCCGTAGCCTTGGCAGGCAGGCCGTCCCCGGGATTGCGCCCGACCTCGATCACAAGGGTAAAGACCTGCTGACGCGAGGGCTTCTTGGGCTTTGCGGCTTTGGGTGTATCATCGGACATGGGCGCAGCTTTCAGTTTTGATCGCCACGGGGTGAACGTATGCAGCGTGATTGTCAAGCAAAGCGGTGTGATGGAGGCTTGACCGGCAGCAATCAAATCCATAGTTCATGATATATGGATAAAAATTACGCCCTTGATGCCTTCGCTGCCCTCAGCCAATCCACACGGCTGGATGTGTTCCGCTTGCTTATCCAAGCCGGCGACACGGGCATGTCCGCCGGGGAAATCGGCGAGGCCCTTAACGTGCGCCAGAATACGATGTCGGCAAACCTGTCGATCCTTGCGCGTTCCGGCCTGATCCGCAGCGCGCGAGAGGGCCGCAGCATCCGCTATTTCGCCGCGATGGAGGGGATCCGCGGCCTGCTTGCCTTTTTGATGGAGGATTGCTGCGGTGGCCGCCCCGAACTGTGCCAGCCCTTCCTTAATGAGATCGCCTGCACCTGCGTCACACCCACCCCCGAAAGGCTGACATGACCGATACATCACATCCCGCCGCTGCGGGTCTGGGAACCTTCGAACGCTGGCTCTCTGTCTGGGTGGCGCTTGCCATCGGCGCGGGGCTGTTGCTGGGCAACCTCTTTCCCGGCCCCTTTGCGGCGCTTGCCGCGCTAGAGGTCGCATCCGTCAACCTGCCCGTAGCGGTGCTGATCTGGGCCATGGTCTATCCGATGATGGTCGGTGTGAATTTTGGCGCGCTGGCCCATGTGGGCGACAAGCCAAAGGGGCTGGTGGTGACGCTGGTGGTCAACTGGCTGATCAAACCCTTTACCATGGCCGCCCTTGGTGTGCTGTTTTTCGAGTATGTTTTCGCCGGGCTGATCCCGCCGGATGATGCGCAGGCCTATCTTGCGGGCGTGATCCTGTTGGGGGCGGCCCCCTGCACGGCGATGGTGTTTGTCTGGTCCAACCTGACGCGCGGTGATGCGACCTATACGCTGGTGCAGGTCAGCGTGAATGATGTTGTGATGGTCTTTGCCTTTGCGCCCATCGTCGCCTTTTTGCTGGGGGTCACTGATATTGTCGTGCCGTGGGATACCTTGCTGCTGTCGGTCGGGCTTTATGTGCTGTTGCCGTTGCTGGCCGGATATCTGACCCGCAGCAAGCTGGTAGCAAAGGGCGGTGAGGCAGCAGTTGATGCCTTCAAATCCCGCGCACAGCTCTTTTCCATCATCGGGCTGTTGCTGACGGTGGTGCTGCTGTTCGGCTTTCAGGGTGAGGTTATCTTTGACCGTCCCTTGGTGATCGTGCTGATTGCCATCCCGCTGTTGATCCAGTCTTACGGCATCTTTTTCGTGGCTTACGGTGCGGCGCGCGCCTGGGGCATCCCGTTCAACGTGGCCGCGCCTTGCGCCCTGATCGGCACCTCTAATTTCTTTGAGCTGGCCGTCGCCGTTGCCATCAGCCTGTTCGGGCTGGGGTCGGGGGCCGCGCTTGCAACCGTGGTTGGCGTGCTGGTGGAGGTGCCGGTAATGCTGTCGCTTGTCGCCTTTGCCAATCGTACCAAACACTGGTTTCCAACCGAGGGGACATCCTCATGACCGTCGTGATCCATCACAACCCCGCCTGTGGCACCTCGCGCAATGTGCTGGCGATCATCGAGGCCGCAGGAGAGACACCCGTGGTCATCGACTACCTTGAGGCCGGCTGGACCCGCCCGCAGCTTCTGGCGCTCTTTGCCGCGGCGGGTCTGACACCGCGCAGCGCCCTGCGCACCACAAAATCCCCCGCCGAAGAGCTGGGCCTGCTGGACCCATCGGTCAGCGACGACGCCTTGTTGGATGCCATGCTGGAACATCCGGTGCTGGTCAACCGCCCCATCGTGTGTTCGCCCAAGGGGGTGCGTTTGTGCCGTCCAAGCGAGGCGGTTCTGGACCTGCTTGACCACCTGCCTCCCGGCCCGATGGCCAAAGAGGACGGCACACCATTGATTGATGCAGAGGGAAATCGCCTTGACTGACACACCGAATATTGACGAAGCCCATTTTCAAATCATCGACACCGAGGCCCTCCTGACCCCTGAACGGGCCACACACGCACCGCGCATCCTGTTGCTTTACGGCTCTTTGCGGGAACGCTCGTTCAGCCGCTTGATGACCGAAGAGGCCGCCCGCGTGCTGACGCGGCTGGGGGCCGAAACCCGCACCTTTTGCCCCTCGGGCCTGCCGCTGCCCGATGATGCCGAGGCCGACCACCCCAAGGTGCAAGAGCTGCGCGATCTGGTCACCTGGTCCGAGGGGATGGTCTGGTGTTCCCCCGAACGCCACGGCGCGATGACCGGCATTATGAAAACCCAGATCGACTGGGTCCCGTTGTCGCTTGGCGGGGTGCGGCCCACACAGGGCAAAACGCTGGCGGTGATGCAGGTCAGCGGCGGCTCGCAAAGCTTTAACGCGGTGAACCAGTTGCGAATCCTCGGGCGCTGGATGCGGCTTTTGACCATTCCAAACCAGGCCTCCACCCCCAAGGCCTTTCTGGAATTTGATGAGGCCGGACGGATGAAGCCTTCGCCCTTCTACGACCGGATGGTCGATGTCATGGAGGAGCTGATGAAGTTCACGCTGCTGACGCGGGACAACAAGGCCTATCTTTTGGACCGCTACAGCGAGCGCAAGGAAAGCGCTGAGGAGCTGTCAAAACGGGTGAACCTGAAGGCCATCTAGGCGCAAAGGCCCCCGGTCCGGGGGCCTGCTGTCTTAGCCAAGTTCAGCGATAATCGCGGTCAGGCCTTGATGCCAATCGGGGCGCGCGATGCCAAAGCTTTCCATGGTCTTGCTGTTATCAAGACGGGAATTCAGCGGGCGCTGTGCCGGTGTCGGGTAATCGCTGGTCGGGATTTCCTTGACGTCACACGTCAGCCCCGCCTCGGCAAAGATCGCACGGGCAAAACCGGCCCAGCTGATGTCGGGCCCGCCCGAGAAATGGTAGCTGCCAGATTTCGACGGCGCCTCAACAAGCTGTGCGGCGATGCTCAGACAGGCATCGGCAATATCGGCAGCACAGGTCGGCCCGCCGATCTGATCGGCAACGATGCTAAGCTGATCACGTTCCGCCCCCAAACGCAGCATGGTTTTCACGAAATTCTGCCCATGCGATGAGACCACCCAAGAGGTCCGCAAAATCGCATGCGCCCCGCCTGCGGAGCGCACCAATTCCTCACCCGCCAGTTTGGTGCGCCCGTAAGCGCCCAAGGGGGCGGTGGGGTGATCGGTGGCAAAGGGCGCGGTGCCAGTGCCGTCAAAGACATAATCGGTCGAGATATGGACCAAGGGCAAGCCCCGCGCCGCCGCCGCCTTGGCAATCGCGCCGGGGGTGGTGGCATTGATCGAAAGGGCGCGCGGCTCATCCTCTTCGGCGCGGTCAACGGCCGTGTAAGCCGCCGCATTAATGACCGCATCGGCATCTGTTGCCGCCACGATTGCGGCGCATACCTCGGGGGTTTCAAAATTCGCCTGATCAGATCCGTAAACCTCAAGCGTGACCGACCCGCAACGACGTTGAAGCTCTTGCGCGACCTGACCGTTTTTGCCGAATACCAATATCTTCATTGCGAAACCTTCACACCAAGCCGCGTGCCAACACCTTCGCGGTTTTGCAAGGCGCGCCACCAGTCCTCATTGTCCAGATACCATTGCACCGTCAGCGCAAGACCTTCCTCAACCGTCACGCTTGGCCTCCAGCCCAGTTCCTTGCGGATGCGGCTTGGGTCAATCGCATAACGCGCATCATGGCCGGGGCGGTCGGTGACAAAGGTGATCTGCTCGGCATAGGGGGCCGAACCGGGGCGCTTTTCATCCAGAATGGCACAGATGGTCTGCACCAGCTCAAGGTTCGAACGCTCGTTCTCGCCACCGATGTTATAGCTGCGCCCGACCTCACCCTTGGTCAGAACCGTCAGCAAGGCATCGGCGTGATCCTCGACATAAAGCCAGTCGCGCACGTTTGATCCGTCGCCATAGATCGGCAAAGGTTTCCCCGCCAAAGCGTTCAGGATGATCACCGGGATCAGCTTTTCAGGGAAGTGAAACGGCCCGTAGTTATTGGAGCAATTGGTCAGAACCACCGGCAACCCATAGGTTTCGGCCCAAGCGCGCACCAGATGGTCAGAGCTGGCCTTGGACGCGGAATAGGGGCTACGCGGGTCATAGGGGGTGGTTTCGGTGAACTTCACCGACGGGTCCGCCGGAAGAGAGCCGAACACCTCATCGGTAGAGATGTGGTGGAAACGGAAATCCTCGGGCCGACCTTTGCGGTCCCACAAGGCGCGGGCCGATTGCAACAGGTTATAGGTCCCCATGATATTGGTTTCCATGAAAACACCCGGCCCGTCGATGGAACGGTCAACATGGCTTTCGGCGGCCAGATGCATGATCGCATCGGGGGCGGTTTCCGCGATACAAGCCTCAACCGCGGCGGCATCACGAATATCGACCTGCACAAAACGGTAAAGCGGGCTGTCCGCGACCGAGGCCAGATTGTCCAGACAAGCGGCATAGGTCAGCGCATCAAGGTTGATCACCTCATGGCCTTGACCAATTGCCTGACGCACAACAGCCGATCCGATAAATCCCGCCCCGCCGGTTACAAGCAGCTTCATGGTTACGATCCTTCAAATACAAACGGGCTGTCGAAATCGGCAAAAAGCTGTGCCTTGGCATCCTTTTCCGACAGGATCGCCGCCTCGGGGGCCACGCCCCAATCAATCCCAATGGTCGGATCATCAAACCGCACCGCCCCGTCACATTCGGGCGCATAGTAATCCGAGCATTTATAGACAATCTCGGTATCGGGCTCGCGCGTCACAAAGCCGTGCAAGAAACCCGCAGGGATCAACAGCTGACGACCGTTCTCAAAGCTCAGCTCCACCCCGACCCAGCGGCCGTAAGTCGGGCTGCCCTTGCGCGCATCAACCGCAACATCAAACAAGGAACCGCGCCCGCAACGCACCAGTTTCGCCTGCGCATGGGGCGGCGATTGGAAATGCAGCCCGCGCACGGTGCCGACATCGCGTGACAGGGAATGGTTGTCCTGCACAAAGTCGGTATCGATCCCGGCAGCCTTTGCCCGCGCGCTGTTCCAGCTTTCGCTAAAGAACCCCCGATGATCGCCAAAGCGCGGCGGCGTAATGATAAGCACGCCAGCCAGTTCGGTTTTTTGAATATCCACTGCGCATCTCGCTTTCAGATTGCCAAAATCATTTGGACAAACGCGTAGCAGGGACGAATACAAATGTCATCCGCCCTTTTCCCGTCAATTGACCCATCATTACAGGAAAAATCGGCCACCCCTGCCTTCGGTAAACCCAAGGTTGCCTAAGCTGTAAACCGCTCGCTACGCTGCCATGCAAAAGCCCTGCCGGAAGGGGGGGCAGGGCTTTATGTAACGCTTCAAAAGGAGATCAGTCGCGGGAACGTTCCACGTAGCTGTTATCCTCGGTGTTGATCACAATGCGCGTGCCAACCCCGATATGCGGCGGCACCATCACGCGGATCGCATCATCACATGTCGCAGGCTTGTAGGACGAAGAGGCCGTCTGCCCCTTCACGACCGGCTCTGTCTCGGTCACTTCGACCACCAGCTTTTGCGGCAGTTCAATCGCGATACAAGCGTCGTTGAAAGTTTTCAAAGACACTTCCAGACCATCCTTCAAGAACACCTTCGCATCCCCGATGATATCATCACCGACCGAGATCTGATCATAGCTTTCAGGCTCCATAAAGTGGTAGCCCTCGCCGTCAGCGTAAAGGAAATTGTACTTGCGTTCATCCACATGCGCGCGTTCCACCTGTTCGGTCGTGCGCCAACGTTCCGTTACCTTCACCCCGTCCAGAATGCCGCGCATATTGACGGATGTGGTCGGTGTACCCTTACCGGGGTGGAAGTTTTCAGCCGTCAGAACCACATACAGCTTGTCGTTCATCTCAACGACATTACCCTTGCGAAGCGAGGAGGCGATGACTTTCACGCGAATTTCCTTGTAGTTGATGCGCCCGACGCCTAATGCGCGGGCCTTTGGCGCTGGGTCATAGCGCATCTTGGCCGAAATCTCCAGATCAAAGGCGCACAGCATGACGAATACACAAAACTGGTGGCACCCCGCCCGCCATGAGGGCCGCCGCCCCGCCCTTTTGGCCCGCAACCGCATTCAATCGGCATTACGCGGCTGGTTGGCCGCCCGTGATTTCATCGAGGTGAACCCAAGCGCCCTTGCCATCAGCCCCGGCAACGAGGCGCATCTGCACGCCTTTCACACCCAAGCCATCGGCAATGACGGCGCGCCGCTGGACATGTATCTGCACACTTCGCCCGAATTTGCGATGAAAAAGCTGCTTGCGGCGGGTGAGACGCGCATCGCCGCCTTTGCCCATGTCTGGCGCAACCGCGAACGCGGCCCTCTGCACAGCCCGGAATTCACCATGCTAGAATGGTATCGTGTAGGCCAGGATTACACCGTCTTGATGGAGGATTGCGCCGCCTTTCTCCAACTGGCCACACAGGCCGCAGGCAGCGACCGGCTGCGCTATAAGTCTTATGAATGTGATCCGAACCTGCCGTTTGAACGGCTTTCGGTGGCGGAAGCGTTCTTGCGCTTTGCGGGGATTGACCTGTTATCGACCATCGCGCTGGACGGCCAAACCGACGCCCCTGCCCTTGCCGCGCAAATGGATGCCCAAGGTCTGCGCCACGCCCCTGATGATACCTGGTCCGATATGATGTCGCGCATCCTCTCGGAACGGGTAGAGCCGCATCTGGGCCATGGTCGCATCACCATGCTGGACCGCTATCCCGTGCCCGAGGCCGCATTGGCCCGCCCCTGCGCCGATGATCCGCGTTGTGCCGAACGGTTTGAGGTTTACGCCTGCGGGGTGGAGCTTGCCAACGGCTTTGGCGAGCTGACCGATGCCGCCGAACAACGCAAACGTTTCACCGCCGAGATGGACGAGAGAGAGCGCATCTACGGCGATCGCTATCCGCTGGATGAGGATTTTCTGGCTGCCTTGCCCTATATGCCCGATGCAAGCGGGATTGCGATGGGGTTTGACCGGCTGGTGATGCTTGCAACGGCTGCCCCCTCCATTGACCATGTAATCTGGGCGCCTGTCGCCTAAATCGTTTCAAATTAAACCTGAGGCTTAATCGGCAGCCTGAAAGTCGTTTGAACACCCCTGTGGGGAGTATATTTCGCAGATATTGCCGAGGGCTTCGAACACCGAGGTGAATGATCGCGCACTGATGCGTCTGAGTTGAGCCTTCAAAGTCGAGAAGGCCAACCCAACCGGGTTCAGGTCTGGCGAATATGGCGGCAGATAGAGGAACCAGCAGCCATGTGCCTTAAGCGCCGCAGCGGCTTCTTTGTTGCGATGCGTCGCGAGGTTGTCGAGAACCACTTCAGTGCCCGGCGCGATTTCAGGGATCAGGACCTTTTGCACATAGGCCGCGAAGGCAGGACCGTCCATTGCGTCTTTGACCACCCACGGTGCGATCAGGGCCTGGGTTCCCCAACTGCCGAAGGGCGCATCCACCGTCAGGCGTTCGCCACGCGGGGCCCAGCCGCGCAGCGGGGTGAGGTTCGTTGTGACCGCTGTTTTCATCAAGAAAGACAACGCGTTCCGGCAGCCGCACAATGCCTCGCAAGTGGTGTGTGGGCCAATCCTCACGTCGCGGCCTCATCTTGGCGCGGTGAGGTTCGGTAGCGACCAGTGACGTTTTTTTGCGTGAACCCGAGGCGCTTGCGCAGATGTCCGATAGCGAAATGCCGGACCTGCAGTTCGGTTGCACCTGCAAGTGCATCACGCAGCGCAAACAGTGTGATATCGGGGGTCTTGCGTGATCAAATCTTCGAAAAACCCAACATGGGGGGCCAATTTTCCTGACCCTATTGAACGACCCTGACGGCAGGATCAGCCCGGCCCGTCGTTTGGATCTGATGCCGCCACCCTGCGCCCGTTGCTGGCGACAGCTTCAAGCGAACTGCCGCCGCTCGCCCGCTCAACCCTTCCTCAAGATATCTCTGAAACCGCGCCCGAGGCGATGGTGGTAATGGTGCTGACATAATTCCCCCCAAACAGGATTAGACCAGTTTTGGAGTCTCCATCGTTTCAGGTTCTGTTAGAAACGCTTTAGGCGGGGCTTATTGCCCCCCCGCAGCACCACAGAGTGGAAATGCCCCTTCCCCCCGCGCACGACGTGGGCTACCAATCAAATCATGAAATGGACGTTGCCAAATATCCTGACGGTCCTTCGCCTGCTCGCCGCGCCCGGTGTAGCGGTGATGTTCCTCTATTTTCATCGCCCTTGGGCCGACTGGTTTGCACTGGCGCTGTTTATCTCGGCGGCCATCACCGACTTTTTCGACGGCTATCTTGCGCGGCTGTGGAAACAGGAAAGCAAATTCGGCGCAATGCTGGATCCGATTGCAGATAAGGCGATGGTCGTTATCGCGATCATGGTGATCACCGGCTATTCCGGCATGAACCCGTGGCTGATCCTGCCCGCCAGCGTCATCCTGTTCCGCGAGGTGTTTGTTTCCGGGTTGCGGGAGTTTCTAGGTGCCAAATCCGGGCTGTTGCAGGTAACCAAACTGGCAAAGTGGAAAACTACCGCACAGATGGTTGCGATTTCTGTGCTGTTTTTGGGCACTGGCCTGTCTTTCCTCGAGGATGGGCACCCGCCCCGCGCCGGTGAGGGAGAGCTGAAAGATGTACTCTCTTGGGCGACGGTGGCAACCTATACCGGCATGACCCTGATCTGGATCGCGGCGCTTTTGACTGCCATCACGGGCCTCGATTATTTCCGAAAATCCCTTCCCTATCTGAAGGACGATTCATGATTGATCTGCTTTATTTCGCTTGGGTGCGCGAACGCATCGGCCTGCCGCGCGAGAAAGTAGAAACCAATGCGACAACAGTGGCCGAACTTATCGCCGAACTTTGCGCCCGTGAGGAACGCTATGCCGCTGCTTTTGCCGATTTGACCTCGCTGCGTGTGGCGCTGGACCAAGAGATGTCCGATTTTGACGCCCCCCTTGCCGGCGTGCGCGAAGTAGCCTTCTTTCCGCCGATGACAGGGGGCTGATCCCATGCGGATCGTGGTCCAATCCGAAGCCTTCGATATGGGTGCCGAGGCGAATGCCTTTGCCAAAACCGTCAAAGGCGCAGGGGCCATCGTCACCTTCACCGGCATCACCCGCGACAGCGCCAAGGGCGATCTGGAGGTGATGGAGATTGAACATTACCCCGGCATGACCGAGCGCGCCCTAACCGATATCGCCACGCAAGCGGTTGCGCGCTGGTCGCTGGCGGGCTGTCTGGTGATCCACCGCTATGGCCAACTGCGTGCCCATGATCCGATCATGATGGTCGCCACCGCCGCGCGCCACCGCGCCGATGCCTTTGCCGCGGCAGAATATTTGATGGATTACCTCAAATCCCGCGCGCCGTTCTGGAAAAAAGAGATCACCGCATCCGGCACCGATTGGGTTGCCGCCAAGGACGCGGATGAGGATGCGCTGAAACGCTGGTAATCAGCCAAAGCGCGCACGCCAGCTTGGCTGAAAATCCCCCGTCATGTGCTGCGCGTTGTACACGCCCCGCGCAATCGCCCGCGCCAAAACGCAAGCCCCCGCATGGCCCAGCAAGAACGGGTCCGCCACCGGATCGCCAAGCGGGACCGCCCCTGTTGAAACCGCAAACACCAAATCCCCGTCCATCGGCGTATGGCTGGGTACAATCGCGCGCGCCATGCCGTCATGGGCGGCCACCGCCATCCGCTGTGCCTGCGCTTGGGTCAAGGCTGCATCGGTTGCGATGATGGCAATCGTTGTCGCCTCGCCCAATTGTTTCTGTGGCGAGGGTTCCATGCTCCCATCAAATGCAATTGGCAGGCCAAGCCCGCCAAACTCTGTCCCCAACTCCCAAGGGGCGGCCCAGAAGTGCGGGCCGTCGCCCACCGTCACCGAGCCGATTGCATTCACCGCAACCAGCGCGCCAACCGTGATGCCATTGCCCAAAACAGCCGAGGCCGACCCAAGCCCGCCTTTAAGCCTGCCCGTCGCCGCGCCAAAACCCGCACCAACCGTGCCCAAGTCGAAATCCGGCGACCGCGCGCCCAATGCCGCGCGCCCCAGATCGCTGTAGGGGTTGCGATCCCATGCCTTGTCGCCACCATTAAGCAGATCAAACAAGATCGCCCCCGGCACAATTGGCACCCGCACATCCCCCACGGCAAAGCCGCGCCCCATCGCGGCCAAACCATCCACCACGCCCGAACAGGCATCCAGCCCAAAGGCCGATCCGCCCGCAAGCACCAGCGCATCCACCTGCTGCACCAGCTTGTCAGGGGCCAGCAAATCCGTTTCCCGGGTGCCGGGCGCGCCGCCCATCACATGGACGGCGGCGGTAAAGGGCGCATCGCCCAGCAGCACGCTAACCCCTGACCTCAGTTGCGGGCAGGCGCTATTGCCAACATAGATCCCTGAAACATCCGTGATTAAATTGCGCGGTCCGGGTTGCATCACAATCCTCCACCCGATGAATACAAGTTTTGCATAGCGGCCCTTTCAGTCAATCGACCTGATCTCTTTTCGTTCCAACACCCGCAAGACCATCGCCAGATCATGACCGCGGCGCAAAATCTGGCCGTCCATCCCGACCACTGCAAACATGCCCTGCCGGTTGCGCAGCTTGGGGTGTTTTTCCACGCGGTAAAGCGGGTTTTCAGCGGTGCGACGAAAGATGGAAAAGACAGCCCTATCATGCAGTGCCGCAATGCCATAGTCGCGCCACTCCCCCTTGGCGACCATCTGGCCATAAAGCCGCAAAATGGTCCCAAGCTCACGCCGGTCAAAGCTGACCTGTTCGGGGGTGTGGGCGGTGAAGGGGATCGGGGGATTGATGCTCATACCCTTCAGATTAGCCGCGATAATTGGTAAAGCAAGCTATAGCTGCACAATGATACCGCCTGCGGCCTCGGCGTCGCTGGCATCATGCGTGACCATCAAGCCCGGAATGGCCCGCGCGCGCAAATGGTCGAACACAAAGCCCCGGATTTCTGCGCGCAAACTTGCATCAAGGCGGGAAAACGGCTCATCCAGCAGCAGGGCTTGTGGCTCTGCCAAAAGGGCGCGCATCAGGGCAGCACGGGCGCGCTGACCGCCCGACAGGGTGGCGGGATCGCGATCGGCAAAGCCTGCCAGCCCCGCCTGCGCCAACGCCTCGGCAACGGCGTCGCGGCGTGCGGGCCCGCGAATGTGGCGCGCAAGGCCAAAGGCAAGGTTATCCCCCACGGACAAATGTGGAAACAACATCGCATCCTGAAACAGCACCCCGATGCGGCGTGCCTCGGCGGGCAGGTCCAGCACATCGCGCCCGTTCAGGGAAACGCCCCCCGAAACCGCAAAGCCATGCACCAGATGCCCGCCAATCGCATCCAGCAACGTTGATTTCCCAATCCCCGAGGGCCCCATCAAGGTGCCGACCTGCCCCGGCTCCACAACCACACTGATGGGTGAAAACAACGGCGTACCGCCGACCGGGCCAACGGAAACATCACTCAACTCAAGGCTCATGCAGTGCCTCCCTTCAATTCACGCCGGTTACGGTACACCAACCCCGGCACCAACAGTGCGGCACCATATGCCAGAAACGGCAGCCCTGCCTGCAATACCGCATAAACGCCCACAATGCGCCTGTCCGATCCGCTTGCCAGCGTCACGGCCTCGGTCGTCAGGGTTACAACCCGCCCCGCGCCCATGAACAACGTCGGCAGATATTGCGCCACCGAAACGGCAAAGCCAATCGCGCCGGCCACCATCAAGGGGCGCAGCAACATCGGCAACTTTACCGCCACCAGCCGCCGCCACGGCGAGGCGCCAAGCGCTGCTGCTGCGCGAATATGCTGGCAATCCAGCGCGCGCCACGGGTCCGACAGCGCGATCATCACATAGGGAAAAACAAAGAGCATCTGCGCCCAGATCACCGCCAGCATCCCGCCGCTGATCCCGATATACAAAAACAGCACGTTCAGCCCGTAAAGAAACCCGATCTGCGGCAGCAAAAGCGGCAGGTAAATCAACGCCTGCGCCCAACCGGCACGGCCACGGCGCGCGCGGTCCTCGCCCTCCAGCCAGGCGATTGCCATTGCGAGGGAGGCCAGCGTGGTCACAACCCCGATGATCAACGTAGTTTGCAACGCACGGCCCCACCCCGCCCCCGGTGTCATCCACGCCTTGAGCGCCCAGCTTTGCGGCAAGGCCTGCGGAAACGACCAGCGCCACGCAAAGGACCAAACCGCCAGCGCCAGAATTGCCAGCACGCCAAGGGCCAGCAAGGCAAACACCCCGACCCCCGCGGCCCAAAGCCCCGGCCCCGTCGCATATCCACGCCCACCGCGATAAAGCCACCAGCGGCCAATGGGGCGGGCCAAACGCTCTGCCCCGATCCACAGGGCAATTGCCCCCGCAACCACCGCCACCTGCATCAAGGCCGCAGCCGAAGCAGGCAGAATAAGCGCCACATCCGGCGCGGAAAACCAACGCGTAATCGCCACTGCCAAGGTCGGCGGGTTCGACGGGCCAAGGATGATCGCCATATCCACAACCGACAAAGCAAAGGCCAGAACGATAAAAATCGGCAGGCGGATAAGGGGGTAAACCTGCGGAAAGATCACCTTGACCCAGACCATCCCGCGCCCGTACCCCAGCGCTCGCCCCGCCGCCAATTGCGCCCGCACCGGCAGTTGCCCAAGGGCCGAGCCGATGACCAGCAACAAAAACGGCACCTCTTTGATCAACAACCCGATAATCAGCGCCATACCCCACGCATCATTCACCGTTGCCAGATCTGGCGGCCTGTCCCATCCCGTCAACCAAGGCGAAAGCGCCCGCGCGATCCACCCTGAGGGGGCCAGCAGGAACGCCAGCCCGATTGCCAACGCGGCATGGGGTGCGGCAAGCAGCGGCATCAACATCCGCCCGATCGCCGCCGTGCTCATCCGTCCGTGCAACAGCGCGCAAAACCCCGCCGCCAGCATTAACGCCAGAACCGTAGACCCCGCCCCCGTCACCAAGCTTAACCGCAAGCTGGTGCCAAAACCGGGCAAGGCCACCAGCGCGCGCCACGGGTCCAGCGACCATTCCACCGCACCAATCGCAGGCAGCACGCCAAAGGCCGCCCGCCCCGTTTGCGCAAACCCCGCCAGTATGGGCAGCACAAAACCGGCCAGCAAAATTGCGGCGACAATACCTCGAAGCGAACGGCCCTCTTTGTTCATTTGGTGTAGCGGTCGGCCCAGACGTCAACCAGCTTGTTCATCCAGCTTGCGTGGGGTTCCAGCAATGTCGGGCCCAGATCATGCAGCTTTGGCAGCGCGGGGGATGCGGGCAACGCCGCAAATAGCGCCACCTGATCGGTGTTCAGCTTGGACGGGTCCAGCACCGAAAAGCTGCCCAAGATGTCGATGTTTTGCTGATGCGCTTGGGTCGCCGGATCAAGCAAGAAGTTCGCCACCACCTCGGCCCCCGCAGCATTGGCGGCGTTATAGGGGATCGCCACAAAGGAGATATTCCCGATCGAGCCGCCCTGCGGCACAAACACACGCGCCGTATCGGGCAGCAACCCTTCGGCAATCGCGCCCGCCGCCGAGGCCGGATCGAACGAGACGCCAAAATCCACCTCGCCGTCATTCAGCATCTGTTGCTGAACGGATTGGTTATCAGGAAAGGTCTGTCCCTCGCGCCACATCAAGGGGCGCAGGGCGTCATACCAATCCCACAACGGGGTGCTGGCAGTGGCAAAGGCTTCGTCCGTCACGGGGGCTTGAAGGGCGGCTTTATCCGGCGCGAATTCCACCAAGGCCTGCTTCAGGAACGTTGACCCCATGAAGTTGGTTACATCTGGATGGGTCACCCGCCCCGGATTGGCTTGCGCATAATCCAGAAACCCCGCCATATCCGCAGGCGGGTTCGCCACCACGGCACTGTCATAGGTGAACACAAACCGCGCCAAGCGCCATGCCGAGGCATAGCCGTCAACCGGAACCGTAAAATCAACCGAGGCCGCAGCATCGGGGCCAAGGTCAAGATATTTCGCATTCGGCAAGTCGGTGGCAAAGGGGCCATGCAGCAGGCCCTGCTCTTTCATCGCCAAGAAATTCGGGCCGTTTATCCAGATCATATCGACTGAACCGCCACTGTCCTGACCCGCCGCTTTTTCAGAAATCACCTGCGTTACGGCGGTCGCGGTATCGGTCAGCTTTACCTGTTCAACCCGCACGCCATATTGCGCCTCGGTCTGCGCGCCCACCCATGCAATAAAAGCATTGGTGCGCGCATCGCCGCCCCATGCGTTCCAATAGACCGTCTGGCCGCGCGCCTTATCCAGCGTCTCTTGCCAGTCGGCCAACGCGGGAGAGGCAAAACCAAGGCTAAGGGCGGCAATCAGAATAAAGCGCATATCGGTTCCTTTGTTCAAAACGGTTCCATGCCGAAAACAGCATGTGAAATTACTGTTCAGAGAATGCGCGCCAGCCCTGAAGCCAGCGCAAAAGAGTGGTGAAAAAGCAAGCCATCGCGAAGCCCAATGCCAAAGGCACGAACCATGCGGGGAACAGACACATCAGCACGAAAACCGAGATGGTCTCGGCGCCCTCAGTTATACCCCCAAGGTAATAGATCCCCTTGGTGGGGTAATCTTGCGCCTGCAGCCCGCGTTTGGCGGCGATAACGGCAAAGGCCAGAAAGCTGGACCCCGTGCCGATGAACGCACAGATCAACACGGCCGCGGCCAGCGCATTCCCCTGATCGGCCAGCGCAAAGCCCAGCGGCACAGTCGCATAGAAAAAGAAATCCAGCGCGATATCCAGAAAGGCCCCCCGATCCGTCGGGTCCACCTTGCGCGCCATCACCCCATCCAGCCCATCCGCAAAGCGGTTCGTCAGTATCAACGCCAGCGCCACCCAATACGACCCCAGCCACAACGCAGGCAGGGCAAGCAGCCCGATGCAGAACCCCGCGATGGTCACCTGGTCAGCGCCAACACCCCGCGCAAGCAAGGCCCGCGCCGGTACATTCAGCACAGCACGCAAAGGCGGAAGAAGAGCTGCGTCTATCATTTTCATCCAGAAATTGGGGGCTCGTCCTCTTGGCTTAGGCCAATAGCCTGCCACTTGTCAGCCCTTTATGGTGTTACAACCGCACACAATACTGTCAGTTCACAGTGGATCGCCTGCCCGTGCCACTCCCAATCCGGTTACGCTTTTTTAGTCTGTCCAAGCTAGGTTACGGGTCTATAGAAGTTTGGACAAAGCCAAAAATTAGCGTTAACAACGGGCAGAGACCCAATACAAAGGCACCCTCACATTGGCACAAGATCCGCGCATTGATACCCGCCGCCCGCTTACGCTTCGTGATGTTTCGGAGGCGTCGGGCGTCTCGGAAATGACGGTTAGCCGGGTTTTGCGTAGCCGTGGCGATGTCTCGCAAGCGACCCGCGAAAAGGTACTGACAGCCGCGCGCAACTTGGGCTATGTGCCCAACAAGATCGCAGGGGCACTGGCCAGCCAACGGGTGAACCTTGTGGCGGTGGTCATTCCGTCGCTATCGAATATGGTCTATCCGGAGGTGATGACCGGTATCTCTCAGATCTTGGAACACACCGGTTTGCAGCCCGTTGTCGGCGTGACCCATTACCTTCCGGAACGTGAGGAATCGGTTTTGTATGAGATGCTGTCGTGGCGTCCCTCGGGCGTGATTTTGGCAGGGCTGGAACATACAGACGCCGCCCGTGCGATGCTGGAAAACGCAGGCATCCCCATCGTCGAGGCGATGGATGTGGACGGTGTTGCGGTGGACAGTGCGGTTGGCATCTCGCACCGCCGCGCAGGGATGAAGATGGCCGAGGCGATTTTGGCTGCTGGCTACACACGGATCGGTTTTCTTGGCACAATGATGCCCTATGACCACCGCGCGCGCAAACGGCTGGAGGGGCTGGAAGAAGGCCTTGCCGCCGCCGGTATCACCCTTGCGGATCGGGAATTTTATTCAGGCGGCTCTGCCCTGCTGAAAGGCCGTGAGATGACTGAGGCAATTCTCGCGCGTAGCCCTGATCTTGATTTTATCTATTATTCCAATGACATGATCGGCGCGGGCGGGCTTTTATACTGTCTGGAAAAGGGCATTGATGTGCCGAACAGTCTTGGCCTTGCCGGCTTCAACGGGGTGGAATTGCTTCAAGGGTTGCCGCGCCGCTTGGCGACAATGGATGCTTGTCGGCTTGAAATTGGCCGCACCTCGGCACAGATTATTGCCGGCATACACCCGAACGGGCTGATCGGTGGGGAACGCATCGAGCTGACGCCAAAACTGGAAATGGGCGATACCATCCGGCGCTAAGGCAGGTCACGCGGTCAAGGTTTTACCGTTGGCTCCGGTGATTGTGGCCGTGATGATCTGCCCCTCGGGCTGATCCGTGGAAAAGGCAACCTCGGTGAATTGTTCGGTGCGGCCCATACGCGGGCCTTCCATCAGGATGCGGTGGCTTTTGCCGATTTGTGCGCTCAGGTGGCGGCTCAGGGCGTCATCGCCCCTCATACGCAGCTGTGCCGCGCGCGCCTTGACCACAGGCCCCTTGACCGCAGGCATACGGGCCGCAGGCGTCCCCTTGCGCGCGCTATAGGGGAACACATGCAAGAAGGTCAGGTCGCAATCCGTGACCAGCTTGAGCGAGTTTTCGAACATCGCTTCGGTTTCGGTCGGAAAGCCTGCGATGATATCGGCGCCAAAGATCATGTCGGGGCGCAGACGGCGGGCCTCTTCGCAAAAGGCGATGGCATCATCGCGCAAGTGGCGGCGCTTCATCCGTTTGAGGATCATATCATCGCCGGCTTGCAAGCTCAGATGCAGATGCGGCATCAGACGGGATTCGGTCGCAATCGCGCCCATAAGCGCGGGGTCTGCCTCAATCGAATCGATGGAACTGATGCGCAAACGCGCCAGATCGGGCACCAGCCGCAAAATCCGCATCACCAAATCGCCCAGATGCGGTGTCGCGGGCAAATCAGCCCCCCAAGAGGTAAGGTCCACCCCCGTCAGCACCACCTCGGCAAAGCCCTTGTCGACCAGCCGCTTGATCTGATCCACCACAACCCCTGCCGGAACCGACCGCGAATTGCCGCGCCCGTAGGGGATGATGCAAAAGGTGCAACGATGATCGCAGCCGTTTTGCACCTGCACATAGGCGCGGTGGCGGCCAAAGCCGTCAATCAGATGGCCGGCGGTTTCCTGCACTGACATGATGTCATCGACCATGATCTTCTCGGTCACCCCGATCAGATCCGGCGCGCGCAGGGTATTCCACGTCTCTGCTTGCATCTTTTCAGTATTGCCGATCACACGCGTCACCTCGGCCATGGCGGCAAAGGTTTCAGGCTCTGTCTGCGCGGCGCAACCGGTCACGATCACAGTGGCGCCGGGGTTTTCCCGCGCGAGCTTGCGGATCTCTTGCTTGGCCTTGCGCACTGCCTCGGCCGTTACGGCGCAGGTATTGACGACGACAGCCCCCTCCAGCCCGGCACCGGCGGCAAGCTCTTTCATGGCCTCGGTTTCATAGGCATTCAAACGGCAGCCAAGCGTGGAGAAAATAGGGGCGGTCATATATGTGCAGCCAAAAATTCTGACGTCAGAACGCCGTTAAAGACATAGGCGACCGGACCGGTCATCCAGACACCATCCTCGCGCCAGTCTATTTCCAACGTACCGCCGTCAAGATCAAGCCTGACCTTGCGCCCCGTCAGCCCCCGCAGATGCGCCGCAACCGCCACCGCACAGGCCCCTGTACCACACGCCAGCGTGACGCCCGCACCGCGCTCCCACACCCGCATACGTAGATGGTCGGGGCCGATGACCGACGCAAACTCCACATTGGTTTTTTGCAGGAACAGCGGGTCCACCTCAAAACGCGGGCCTTCGGTGGTCAAAGCAACGGCATCCGCATCGGGGACAAAGAATACACAATGTGGATTGCCCATCCCGATCCCCGCCGGATCGCCGGGCAAAGGCAGATTTAATGTCGGCATCGCGCGTGCAAGCGGAATATCGGCCCAATCCAATTGTGGCGTGCCCAGATTGACCGAAACCAGCCCATCCGTCCCCCGCTGTGCAAACAAGGTGCCCCGCGTCGTTGTCAGACGAATCCTGTTCTGGCCCGTTTCGCGCATCACCAAATCACAGACACACCGCGTCGCATTCCCGCAAGCGCCGGCACGGCTGCCATCGGAATTCCAGAAATCCAGTTGAAAATCAGCGTCCTGCGCGTCCCTGATCTCAGCCAGCTGGTCAAAGCCGACTCCGCGATGCCGGTCGCCCAAAGCGCGTGCCAAGGCAGGCGTCGTCACAGCCGCACGTCCGCGACTGTCGATGATGACAAAATCATTGCCCAGCCCATGCATTTTCAAAAAGGCCAGATCGGAGGGGTGTGTATCGTTTTTCATGCCCCGTTCTTACGCTCCCTGAAATGAATTTGCCAGATAGATGAAAATAATGCCGATTTTCTCTTGACCCCACCGCGTCAAGTTTCTAGTAAGCCCGAGTGTTGGGCCCATAGCTCAGTTGGTAGAGCAACTGACTTTTAATCAGTGGGTCACAGGTTCGAATCCTGTTGGGCTCACCACTGAAGATCCTGAAAGATGACAGCTAGTTTGTCGCTTTCGATAACGAGGTGGTGTTTTTCGTCACATAAGGTGACGTCCATGGTCACCGTATGTAAGCGTAGCAGCGCTTGGATGCTTCGTAATCTTGGATTAGGTGTTGATCTTGGGTTAGCCTAAGCGGCTTCGACTGTATCGATGTCCTGTCATCTTCCAATGCTTTGTTTCAACTATAGATGTAGCCGAAACCTCTACAGTGATTCTCCGTCATTCAATCATCACGGATTCGACAAAGGCCACACCCTTTTCAAATACTTTGTTTCGATGCCATTCGAGGCGAACACGATGCTTATCTGTCAGGCGAATGGGGGTCTGCCATCGCAATTCGACAGCGGCGGCTTCACTCAGCTGCATCGAAAACTGTGGGTGACCATCGTTATCGAAGGTTACGAGGCCGCGATCGAATGCGGCGCCCCAGAGCGCCGACAAAAGTAAGCCGTTGTGCACATCCAGTCGATCCTCGTCGCTCTCGCAATCCTTCCATGGCTTGATGTGGGAGGCCCGCAGCAAAGCGTGGTCGGTGATGCCTGTCAGGGGGCAACTGCCCTGCCAGTAGGTGATCAGACGGTCTCGGAATATGCCCTGTCCAACACGCTGCACCACCAGACGCTCTGCTTCAGTCGTCTTTGGCATCCCGTTCGTTCGGTGCAGAAACTCTTGCAGGGGGGCGTCGGGGAGACCGACGGCGAGTTCGTATAGGCGGGGCATCACGGCATAGAGCGAGGTCAGCGATGTGAACCGAAATCGCGCTAGGCCCGGGCCGTCAGCATCAGAAACCTCAAGCCCGATCTCTGCCAACACACCAGCATGGTCGATAGAAAGTAGCCAGGTGCCGGTCTGCTCGGAAGCCAGCCAGATCGCCCCTTGCGAGGTGGTTGAGGTGTAGTGCCGCCATCCGTCAGTTTCGCTCTGCGTCCGACGAAACCCGTTCTGGTATGCGATTTTATCGCACTCCTGCCGAATGACGAAGGACTGGGGTGCTTCGATCATGATTTTTCGTTCCAGAGTTTGTGCGAGGCAATCCCCATCGCCGTTTCGACAGCATTGACGGCCCGCGTCACCGCATAGAGATTCAGGTCTTCGAACGCGCCTTTGTAATTTGCAAGGTAACTCTCGCTCCTAGGCTTCAACCCGTTCCTCATTGCGACAAGGTAGGCCACCATCTCGGCCTCCACCTCCATCAACTCATGAGGTGTGTCCCGTCGGTAAGGAACCCGCCGTCCGGCATCGGACCCGAGGTGTCCAAGGTAAAGGTGTGCCAACTCGTGGGCGACGGTTACGAAGCGTGTCGGTGCGGCGTGGTTTCGATTGTACGCGAGTTGATAAACGTTCTTGCCGGTCTCGGCCTTAGATTCAGCCAGAAGACGTATCCACCCTGCCTGTCCATCACCGGAGTCCAGGACGACAAGGTCGATCCGCTCCTTGCCGACGGCTCGCATGAACTCCGAAAACCGATTATCACTCAGATCTCCAAAAGTCGGGAACGCGAACGCATCAACCGGCACATCGCGGCCTTCCGTATCAAGAATGTCAAACACGAAATCGACTGGCCCTTTCGTGCGCAGAACAAGCAAAGGGCGCGTGCCCTTCTTCGGGACACGTCCAAAGCGATGCCACCAGTCATGCGCAGTCGCCGCATGGGTCAGGCCGGACTTCTGGATGTGAAGCAGCATTGCATTGAAAGGCGCGAACTCTCGCAAGTTGATCGTGAAGGAGAAAAGCGCCTCGATTGCCTCGCTCGCGTCCTAGAGCTTTGTTGCGGAGATCAACTGGTCGATTATCGCTTGTTCGGCTGAGGCTTTTTCCTGAGTCTTTCGCGTGAACAAATCCTCCTGAAAAGGTGTAAAAACCGGGTTCGGCGCCGGCTCCAAACCAGCCAAGTACGGCCCCTTTGGAAAGGGTTCTGTCGCAAATTTTGTTGGAGTTTGAGTGCGGGCATAGCCTGGACATACCTATGCTGCGAGCGCAGCAAACTGCTGAAACGCGGTGAGGCCGTTGGCATGGATCTGCCCCTTTCGGGTCATGTGCACGGTCTCGATCGCAGCCAAGGTAGCCTCGGCAGAATGGAAGGCCTTGAAGCCAAGCATTGGGCCCGTGATCCGCTTTACGAAGCGGTGGTCCTGTTCAATAATGTTGTTGAGGTATTTGACCTGCAGGATCTTGATGCTGTTGCCTGAGCCCGTGAACTTCAGGATCACATTGATGCTTTGCAGACCCGCCAGATTGGCGCCGCTCTTGTCGATGACGACACGGTCAGGCACGCCATTTTTGCCAATCGCGCGCTTGAGAAATCGACGGGCTGCCGCCTTGTCGCGACGCTCAGACAGCATGAAATCAAGGGTTTTTCCTGTGTTGTCGACCGCCCGGTAATAATAGGTCCATTTGCCTTTAACCTTGATGTAGGTTTCGTCCATGCGCCAAGATTTGGCGGTTGGCTTCTTGCGGGACTGCGCTTATGCCGCCATCAGCGGCGCAAACTTAACCACCCAACGGTTCAAGGTTGCATGGTCAACTTCAGCTCCACGCTCCTCCATGATTCCTTCCAGGTCGCGATAGGAAACTCTATATCGCACATAGAAATAAACCGCGCACAGGATTACGCTTTTAGGATAATGGGCTCCCTTGAAATCAACCGACATCCGATACATCCTGTTGCTTGCTTGTTTGAGAACCATGTCGCAAAATCAGCCAACAAACGAAAGATCGCAAAAGTTTGCGACAGAACCGGCCCACCGCAGGGCGATCAGTTTGGGCGTAAAAAAGGGGGGCGTGGCCGCCTGATCATTGCCCGGCAGACGATTGGAACAATCGGAGCGCGGGCGTTGTTGGGTGGCTTGCCGAATGTCGATTGCCTACTGGGGGACCGTGGCTATGATGCTGATCTGTTCATAAAATCGTTGCAGGACAAGGGTATAAGACCCTGTATCCCGGACTGAAAGAAACGCAAGAAACCCGTGAGGTACGACAAGCGCCGCTACAAACAACGCAACCGCCTTCTCGCGCATGTAAACATGCGCTGCTAGGTAACACATTGAGAGGATGTTCGGCAGGCTCAAGGATTGGCGACGCATCTCAACCCGCTACGACAGATCCCCAACCGTCTTCCTCTCAGCAATTGCTCGCGCCGCAGCCGTTATCTTTTGGTTATGAGATGCCGTAACGGGGCCTGCGTTGCACACTGCCTGTTACCGCTTGCAAGATCAGGGGCAATTTGTCGACCATCCCGTATTGGATCCACATAGAGGGCACAGGATGAGACTGTTTGTTGGGTTGGATGTATCGCTGGCAAAGACCGCAATTTGCGTGATCAGCGAGCATGGCAAGATCGTGAAAGAAGCGCAGGTCGCCAGTGAACCTGAAGAATTGGTGCGTTGGGCCCGCGAACAGGACGGCACTATTGCCGCCATTGGGCTCGAGGCTGGCCCATTGTCGCAATGGTTGCACCGTGGGCTGACGTTAGCAGGTCGGGATGTCATCCTGATGGAAACCCGCCAGGTAAAAGGCGCCCTGAAGGCGATGCCAATACCGAAGACCTGACCCTAACCTTTTGCCAGTTGCTCCAACTCCACCAACAGTTCGCTGGAGATCAAAAGCCCCTCTTTGTCCGAACGCCGCTTGGCCGCCCGCCTGCGCTGTGACGGCAAGCGCGCACCTTGCGCTTCAATGTCCTGAAACAAGCCCTCGGCAGCCTCAAAAGAGACGCCAAAGCGCGCGGGATCCAAGACGATCACAAGCTCCCCATGCGTTATGTTCTTGGTGTCGGAACTGTTGAGCGGCGCGGTTTGACAGCTTAGCAAATCGCCGATCAGCGGGCCGGCCAGCAGCTCCACCATGATCGAGATCGCCGATCCCTTGTGCTTGCCGAAGGGCAGCAGGGCACCGGACATCGCACGCTCGGCATCGGTCGTGGGGTTTCCCTCGCTGTCGATCGCCCATTCCGGTGGCAAGGTTTCACCTCTCCTGCGGCGGATTTCTATCTCGCCGCGTGCCGACGCGCTGGTGGCGAAGTCAAACGTATAGGGATCGCCCCCAGGGCGGGGCCATGAGAACGCCATGGGGTTGGTGCCCAGCAACGGCTTGATGCCGCCATAGGGTGCCACAAAGGGAAGCGTGGGCGACATCGCAAGGGCAACAAGACCCAGATCCGAAATCAGCTCTACCTCCCACCACAGTGCCGAATAGTGAAAGGAGTTGTTGATGGCCATCGCGGCAATGCCGTTTGCCCGCGCCTTTTGCGTAAGCAGCCCCAAGCCTGATTTAAAGGCCAGAAGCGAGTTCCCCTGACATGCATCCACCTTAACAACGCTGGGCGCGTGATCCGTTACAACTGGTTGCGCCGTAAGGTTTATCTGGCCGGATTTGGCCGCATTGTAGCAGTCAATCAAACGGTACAAACCATGGGAATGACACTCCTGCGCCTGTGCATCGATCATGTTCTGGATCATGCTCGATGCTTGATCTTCCGAGAACTTTGCCTTCGCAAGGATCACCGTCGCCAGTTTGCGGGCGTTCTCCGGCGAAATATGCTCATAGGTTTTTCCTGCCATGTCTTCTCTCTCACGTTTTCATGAATTTTGGGCGGCCTGAACAACTGCACCCGTTTCAGGTGCAGCTGTTCAGCCTAGGTTTTTGGATTGCGATTACTGAACCGACTGCGGCATCAGCCATCCGGGAAGCCAAAGGGCGATTTCCGGAAACACGATAATCAGCAGCAGGATCAACAACATCGGCAGCAGAATGATCATGACGTCTTTCATCACATGCACGATATTCATGCCGCCAATCGACGCTGATATCAAAAGACACAACCCATATGGCGGCGTCACCAGCCCAAAGGCCAAGGCCACGATCCCGATGATCGCAAAGGCAATCGGGTGAATATCAGCCGCGGCCGCAACAGGCATCAACACAGTGCCCAGAATGATGATCGTCGGGATCGCATCGATGAAAAGCCCGAAGAATAAGAACAGGGCCGCGATAACCAACGCCGTGCCAAAATAGCCGAACTCCAGGCTGGTCATCCCCGCCACGATTAGGCGCGGCACGTTGTAAAAGGCCAAAAGCCAGCCAAAGGCCGTGGCCGTCCCGATCGCAAACAAGGAGATCGACGCGAAACGCCCTGTCTCATAAAAGATCTGGCCAAGCTCTCGCACGGTGACTGTCCGGTACACGAACATGCCCAACAGCAGGGAATAGATCGCCGCGATGATCGCGCTTTCGGTCGGGGTAACGATACCGCCTACAATGCCGCCTACAACAAAGACCGGCGTCAGCATGGCCAGAAATGACCCTTTGAACGCCGCAATGATATCGCGGAAGGTCGGCACCCCGATGATCGGATAGTTGTAAACCTTGGCATAACCGTAAACTGTTGCCATCAAAGCAAGCCCGATCATGATCCCCGGAATTGCACCGGCCAGAAAGAGCGCTCCAACCGAAGTTTGCATCACCCCGCCCCAGACAACCATCAGAATGCTTGGCGGAATGATAACCCCCATAACCGAGGAACAGGCCGTGATCGCAATGGCAAACCGTCGGTCATAGCCCTCACGCACCATCGCCGGAATAAGGATCTTGCCACAGCCGGCAGCATCCGCGGTTGACGACCCCGAGATCCCGGCAAACAGCATGGAAACGGCCACATTCACATGGCCCAATCCGCCCGGCATCCACCCCGTCAGCACCCGCGCAAGATCGATCAGCTTATCCGTGATCTTGCCGGAGTTCATCAGGTTGGCCGCCAACAGAAAGAACGGAACAGCCAAAAGGATGAAAGAGTTATAGGACTGGAACATCCGATCCAGCACGATGAAGGGTGTGAGCCGCAAATCCATCAGCACCACCGGAATGGTCGCAAGGCCAAGCGCAAAAGCCACAGGCACGCGCAGCAGGACAAGCAAGATAAAGCCGCCGACCAAAAGGCCACAGGCAAGGCCGGTTGATACGATCATTTAACGACACTCCGCGTTGTTCTATACACCTCGACTTCTTCGAAAAGCCGGTAGCCGGCAAACAGTGCCCAGAAGGCTCCGGCAATTGGTACAGAGATAAAGGTAATAATCATGTTGGCGCGCATCATTAGGGAATGCTGGATGGTGCCGAACTTGGCGTATTCCACCCCGTACCACAGAAAAATCAAGCCAAAGCCCATGATCAGCACATGAACCAGACCGTTTTGCAGCAAGCGCATCAACGGCCGTTCCGCATCCGGCATAACCCGCACATCAAAATGCGTGCCATCCCAAACGGCAAGCATTGACCCGATCATTACGACCCAAACAAACAGGAAACCGGCAAGTTCTTCGGTCCAGAGATAGACGGGAATAATTCCTGTGTACCGTGCAATAACTTGCATGGCGACAGGAACAGAAAGAGCGGCAATCAAAATGCCCAGAAGAACGCGTAGGACGAGACTGATACCGTCCAGCATATTTTTAATCATATCCGGCCTCCCAACCCAAGATCATAAAAACACCAACACACAAGGGGACCACCGACACCGTTCAGGGCGCCGGTGGCCTGATTGGCTTATGGGGTCACTTCGTTGCGCGGATCGCTTCAAGAAGCTCGGTCGCGCCAAGTTCGGCCGCATAGGCATCTTGCACCGGCACAACCAGTTCAAGAAGCTGGTCACGGTCTTCGAATTCGATCAGATTGATCTGCCCTGCATCAGCCATCTTTTTCAAGATGATGCCGTCTTGGGTGCTTTCCAGTTCACGCCCGAAAGTCGCGGCATCCGCACCGGCTTTCAACACAGCCGCTTGCAGATCCTCGGGCAGTTTGCGGAAGGTTTTGCCGCTCATCACGATGGGGCGCACTGTGATGGTGTGCGCTGTTTGTGAAATATAGGGGGCAACCTCATAGAACTTGAGGTTCTCAACACCCGCCGCCTCATTTTCCAAGCCCGAGATCACACCGGTTTGAATGGCGTTGTAAACCTCGTTATAAGCAATCGCCGCAGGGGATGCATTGAAGGCCGCAAAAACCTGCGCCTGAATCGGGGCACCCATCACGCGCATCTTATGGCCGGCAAGGTCTTCCATGTTTTTGATCGGCTTGTTTGCAACCAGATTGCGCACGCCACCACCAGTATAGCCGATGATCTTGATATCAGCTTTTTCCATCAGCTCATCCTCAAGCGAGGTAAGCGTCTTGCTGGACAGCACCGCATCCCAATGCTCCAGATCGCGGAACAGGAACGGCATATCCATCAACGGGATGGACGGTGCCATGATCGCCATGTTGGACGGCGCGATGATCGTATAGTCGATAGCAACGCCTTGCTGAAGGAAGGTCACATAGTCCTTCTCAACGCCAAGCTCACTGTTGAGCCGCAGATCGAAAATGACCTCCCCGTCATAATTTTCCTGCACCAGCTCTTCGAATTTGCGAAACGTTTTGGTGAACGTGTGATCCTCGTCGAACATGCTTGCACCGCGCAGCGTAATCGCCTCGGCGTTTGCCATCCCGAGTGTCAGCGCCGTCGCACAGACCGCACCCAGAACCATTTTCGTGGTTGATTTAAACGATGTCATTTCAGTCCTCCCTTGATTTTTTTTGCGCATTCCAAGCAGGCTTGGAATTCCGTCTTTTTTGAGTAAAAGATACTAAGTTGTTACAAGTCAACAATATTTGTAAAAATTCGTTACTTCTCTTTTTTGCAATCAAGCTAACTAATTGATTATAATTGACTAATTATAAACCACTGCCCTATTCACAAGTTGCCCTATTTTCCCCCAGCAGGCAGCCATGGCAAGGACCGGAACTGCGGATGATAGAAACCGAAAACAGGAACTTTTAAGATCGGGGGGAATCCTCCCCATTTCCCCCGATCAGGACGTAAAATCGTGAGGTTAACTAAAGAGCGTCCCGCCGTTGATGTCGAAGTTCGCTCCGGTCACAAAAGATGATTCGTCGCTGGCCAGAAAATAAACCATATTCGCCACATCCTCAGGCAACCCCTGCCGTTTGAGGGGCGTCGCGGCCTCTACGTTCTTGCGAACTTCGGGTTTGGTGAAAATATTGTGGAAGTCGGTATCGATCATACCGGGGCAAAGCGCGTTCACTCGAATATCCGGCCCGAGTTCCTTTGCCAAACCACGGGTCATCGTCATGATTGCACCCTTTGCCGCACCGTAGGCCATAGCACCGCCACCGCCGCCATCACGGCCAGCCTGGCTTGCAATATTCACGATAGCGCCGGACTTCATGTGTGCAAGCACGGCCTTGGTCATCATGAAAGTGCTGGTCACATTCAGGTCCATTACGGCCAACCAATGTTCCACAGACATCTCGGAGATAGACTTGCGAGCGATCAAACCACCGGCGTTATTCACCAGAATATCGATGCTTCCGAACGCCTCGACCGTGGCCGAAACCAATGCGTCCACACCCTCGGATTTACAAAGATCACCCTGCACCGCGATGGCCTTGCCGCCCGCTGCGGTGATTTCATCAACCGTCGCCTGGGCGCTGTCGGCACTGGCAAAATAGTTTATCGCGACATTCGCGCCTTCACCGGCCAAACGAAGGGCACAAGCGCGCCCGATATCACGGCCACCGCCAGTTACGATCACTGTCTTGCCTTGTAGTTTCAAATCAATTTCCTCCAGTTTCAGGCTGATTTATAGACACTATAACGGTCTTTCGGTCCCTTACTCTACAAGTAGCATACTAGTTTACAATAGCTGTTTCTAGCTAAACCTGCCCCATCGCAGTGTGGCGCTGATAAAGTTCATAAAAAAAACCACCACGACGGGCGTGATACGGAATTTCGCTCAGTTTGCCTTGTTCAAAGCGACCCAGTTTTCGGCTGTGATCCAGTCACAAAAGGCGGCAACGGCCTTGATTCGTTTGTGGGCCTTGGGAAGCACGAGGTAAAAACCCGCGACATCGCCCTCGGGCATATCGTTCAGGGCGTCACGGCCAAGGGGGGCAACCAGCTTGCCCGACCTCAGATCATCCAGCGCATCAATCCGCGAGATTAGACCAATTCCCAACCGCGCAATCGTCGCGCGCCGCAAGGTCGCCGCATCCTGAAACTCAATCTCGCCCTTGGCCGTCGCATCCGGAACACCCAAATGGGACAGCACCCGCTGCCAATGAATGCGCCCCACCACCGGATGAAGCAGGGTGTGGTTTTGCAGATCTTCCGGCGTTTCCACCTTATCGGCAAGCTCTGGCGCACAACAGATAATCTTGGGATCCTGCACCAGAAGCGTCACCTCCAGATCCTTCCATTCGCCAAAACCCCATTGGATAGAGACATCAACCTCGTCACTGTCGAATTCCGGCAGTTTCACCATGGTCGTCAGGCGCAGGTCGGCGGTGGGCTCCCTCTCGCGGAAATGTTCCAGCCGTTCCATCAGATAGCGGGTTGCGAAATAGGGGCTGACATTGATGTTTATCCGGTTCCGGTCGCTGGCATTTGTAACCCGCCGCACACCATTGGAAAATTCGTCAAAGCCGGCCCGCACATAATGCGAAAGCACAATCGCAGGCTCGGTCGGTTCTATCACCCGGCCTTTTCGGTGAAACAGCTCCACCTGAAGCATATCTTCCAATAACTTGATCTGCTGGCTAACCGCTTGGGGAGAAACCAAAAGAACTTCGGCCGCCGCGCGGTAGCTGCCCTGTTTCATCACCACAGAGAAAACCCGCAAGGAGTTCAGTGGTGGCAGGCGGGTCGTCATGGCACAGTGTCTATATCATCAAAGAAATGGGCGTTGTTGGTCTTGATATGTTCGATCGTGGAATCAAGACGGCTAAGGTGCAGCATCCCTTCCGCAACCGCTTTTTCGGCGTCATGCGCCTTGATCATCGCGACAATCCGTGCGTGATCCTCGATCAGCTCAGGCATCCGGTCCTCTTTGGACAGGCCCAAAACGCAAAGACGATCTACCTTTGCCTTTTCCGAACAGATCACCTCAAAAGCATATTCGACACCGGCAATTTCACACAGCAACGCGTGGAACTGATAATCAAGCGCGCTGAAATCCCCGTATTCGCCGGTTGTCAGCAAGGCTCGCTGCTGCTCAAGGCTGGCATCAAGTGCCGCCGCACCTTCTTTGTCGCATAGCCGGGCGGCACGGCGCAGAACCTCTGCCTCTACCGCTGCACGAATAAAACGTGATTTTTCAATGGCCTGCGTGGAAAACCGCTTTACCTCGGTGGCTTTTTGTGGCCGGATCAGCAACAGGTCAAGGTTCGCAAGACGGCTAAACGCCTCTCGGACAGGTTGCCGTGACACGCCGAAACGCGAAGCGATCTCAACCTCTGACATCTTGGTTCCCGGAAGCAGGCGCAGCGAAATGATATCGTCGTAAAGGTGGTTTGCCACCTCATCCACGCCGGTACGCCCATCCCACTTTGGTGCTTTTGCCGTATGCTTATTCATGTTTTGAACCTAAATAATTCCCGACCATATAAGCCCGAAAAACCTTAAGACGTCGTCCTTTGGCCTCTCTTGTCAAGGTGTTGCAGCCTTTTTTCCGGTCAAGCGCCCAGAGTTTGCATGCAATCGATGGAACGCTATGGCCGTTTGACGGCCAATGGTTAAATATGGGCAGATGGTGTAAAGCTGAAAACAAGAAGTAATTTGCACATCCCGCCGCATCCTGACTAGATTGATGGCGAAATGTCGGGTTACTCCGGATACTGAAGGGTCACACAATGCGAAGTTTGCAACCATGAGCGCGATGCAGCAGCAAAAACATGACCGCTCTCTTTCCGATCTGGTCTATGAGAAAATCCTGGCACTGATTGCCAGCGGGGAGACATCTCTCGGCTCCAGACTTCCGACCGAAAGCGCGTTATGCGAAAAGTTCTCGGTCTCTCGTCCTGTGCTGCGGCAGGCGCTTAAACAATTGCGCGAGGACGGGGCGATCGTATCGCGGCAGGGGTCGGGATCATTTGTTGTGCGCCGGCCCGAAGGTGCTGTCTTTGGCTTTGCGCCGGTCGGGTCGATTGCCGATATCCAGCGAACATTTGAATTTCGCGCCGCCATTGAATCAGAGGCGGCCTATCTTGCAGCGCAACGGCGGACAGATGCAGAACTGGCCTCGATGCGGTCCCTGCTGGCGGAACTTGACCGCTGCACCAGCGAGGGGAAATTGGGCGTCACGACCGATGAGGCCTTTCATGAGCTGATCTGCAGCGCATCGGGAAACCCCTATTTTACGGTCGCGCGCACCTCTATCAAAGGGAACATCCTGACCGGGCTGAACCTGACCCGAAACCTGTCGCTTACCAAACCCCAGGAACGGTTGGATATGGTCCAGCGTGAACACTACCAAATCTTTGAAGCCATCGAGCAAAAAGACCCAAACTCGGCACGGGCGGCCATGCGCGCCCATGTCGAGAATGCCCGAAAACGGGTGTTTGAGGGGTAACCCTTAGTCGTCGGGGTGGCCCAGATTGACGAACCAGCCGCCAATGCGGTGGCTCGAAGGATCTTTCGGGTCCACAGGGTCGGTCGCGGCCTCAACCTTGGCGCGGAACTGTTCCGAACTGTCTTGCGGTTGATAGCCGATATGCCCGCTATTGCTCATATTGACCGGCTTGACCTTGTTATCGGACATGCCTGCGGTGATCGTGAACCCCAGATGCGGGGCGGTCAGGCTGGCGGTGACAAGCCGGATGCAATCATCAAATGACAGCCAAGACCAAAGCATCCGCCGGTCAGCCGGTTCAGGGAAGGACGAGAAGATGCGTAGACAGGCGGATTCAATGCCGAACTTGTCCCAATATAGGCTCGCGAGCCCTTCGACAAAACACTTCGAGACGCCATAAAGGCTGTCAGGGCGGGGCTTTGCATCGCAATCAATGCCGTCATTGATCCCGTGATAACCGATCGCATGAACAGACGATGAATAGATCACACGTTTGACGCCATGTTTCCGCGCGCCCTCATAGATGTGATATGACCCGCGGATACTGCTGTTGAGGATATCATCCCAAGGGCTTTCCTGCGGAGAGCCGCCGAGGTGAACAATGGCATCGCAACCCTCAGTCGCGGCAATGGTCGCCGCCTCGTCGGACAAATCAAAGATCAGCTCTTCTTCATGCGGCTGCAGGTTCTTGCACGCCACACGGTCGGCCAGCACCAACCTATCCGCCAAGGGAACAAGCCCGCGACGCATTTCCGTACCCAGACGCCCGGCCGCGCCGGTAATGAGGATTCTCTTGTAAGGTTTGCTCATGGTATTTCCTTGGTCTTAACGGTTCAATTGGGCCACTGCACGTGCAATGCGGGTAACGGCCTCGGTCAGCTCATCCTCGGATGTGGCCGTCGAGATGCGAACGTAGGGCGACAAACCATAGGCCGTCCCCGGCACCGCCGCAACATGCCCCACGTTCAGCAGGTAATTCGCAACCGCGATGTCATCCTCCAGCCGCTCTCCCGAAGGGGTCTTGGTCCCGATCAGGGCCGCGCAGCCGATGTAGGCATAAAATGCCCCTTCGGGCGCGTCGAGCGTCAGCCCGTCAATCTTGGCAATCGCATCGACAACAAGATCACGGCGTTTCTCATAGGCGGCACAAAAGCGCGGGATGTTTTCCTGCGTGCCTTCAAGGGCTGCTTGTGTTGCGTGCTGTGCCGGCGCGCTCACGGATGTGCAGGACTGGCTTTGCACCGTTCCCATCGCCTTGATCAGGTCGCGCGGCCCGGCGGCATAGCCCACACGCCATCCCGTCATCGCATAGGCTTTGGACACACCGTTCACGATCAGCGTGCGGTCGCGAAGCTGCGGACACGCCGCCCCGAACGAGACAAACTCCCGTCCGTCAAAGATGATATGCTCATACACTTCATCGGACAGGATCATAACCTGTGGATGGCGGTCCAGCACGGCGCCCAGCGCCTCTAGCTGCGCACGCGAATAAAGCGAGCCGGAGGGGTTGCCGGGCATGTTCAGGAACAGCCAGCGGGTTTTTGGCGTAATCGCCGCCTCCAGCATTTCGGGCGTCAGGCGAAACCCCGTTTCGGCCTTACCTTCCGGCGTCACCGGCACGCCGCCGAACAGCTTTGCCATTTCAGGGTAGGACACGAAATAAGGGGCGGGAAAGATCAGCTCATCCCCCGGCTCCACCGTGGCAACCAGCGCGTTAAAGATGATCTGCTTGGCCCCATTGGCGACAGCAATCTCGTCAATCTCAAACTCAAGCCCGTTTTCGCGTTTGAACTTTCCGCAGATCGACTGACGCACCTCCGGCGTGCCAAGCGGCGCTGTATAGAGCATCCGGTTCGCGCTTGCCGCCGCAAAGGCCGCATCGGTGATATGGGCAGGCGTGGCGAAATCCGGCTCCCCTTGCCCCAGATCAATCACATCAACCCCGGTGGCCGCCAGCTTCTTGGCCGCTTGGCTTACCAACATCGAGGCCGAAGGTTTTACCGCTGAAAGGCGGTTGGCAATATGGGTCATTTGGTGTCTCCGGTTACATAGCCTTTGCGTACGTCTTCTTTGCGTGCCGCCTCTGTGCGCGCCTCGGCGGGGCCAAAACCACCCCCCCCCGGCAGCTCCAGAATTAGCCGTTTGCCTGCCGGTACATGCTGCCAGCCTTTGGGGCGCAACTTTGTGCCGTCATCCAAAGAAACAGAGCCTAACACACCATCTTTTCCCCCATCACGGCCCCGTGCAGCCTGTGACACACGGTCGAACATGGCGGAAAAATCGAACTCATGCCCGTCAAGCGCGCCAACCTCCATCACCTGACCAAGGCCACCGCGATACTGCCCGTCACCGCCTGAATCGGGGCGCAATTCCTTACGCCAGATCACCACAGGGCCGGTGTGTTCAGTCGCCTCAATCGGCATTGTGTGCACCCCTGACGGGAAAGCAGTTGCCGCCAGCCCGTCAAGCCCGGGCCGCCCGCCCATCCCACCAGAGTTGAACATCAACACCTCGGCATGTTGCCCCTCACCCCCCTTAACCGGCCGTGCCGAGATATGGATATTCCATAGCGCCCCGGCCCCTTCGGCAGGGATCTTACCCGGCATCGCCTTGGCCAAGGCCCCCAGCACCAGATCAGGCACCATATGCCCGATGATGTGACGCAGCGATACCGGCGCCGGCCGTTCGGCATTCACGATATTCGCTGGCGAAGTCACATCAAAGGCCGCCAATGACGCCGCATTATTCGGGATATCCGGCGCCACAACACATTTCAGCGCATAAGAGGCATAGGCCTTGGTATAGGTCAGCGGCACGTTGATACCCCAAGGGCTGATCCCGTCCGTGCCCGTGAAATCGACATTGACCTTACCCTCCATGATCTGCAGTTCTGCCTGCAGACGGATCGGCGTGTCATAGCCGTCGGTCAACATGCTGTTCGACCAACTGCCCTTGGGCAGTGCCGCCAGCCGTTCGACCATCGCCGCATGGGTGCGCGACATGATGAATTCGCCCAGCGTATCAAGGCTGTCAAAACCCGCCTCATCCATCATCTCCATCAGGCGCATATGGCCGACGTCGTTACAGGCCGCGAGCGAGTAGAAATCACCGATGACCTGATTGGGTTCGCGCACATTGGCACGGATCATCGAGACCAGAACCCTGTCTACCTCACCGCGTTCGGCGAATTTCATGATCGGGATCTGGATGCCTTCCTCGTACACAGATTTCCCGTCCGCGCCAAAGCCGCGCCCGCCGACATCGACCACATGGGCGGTGCAGGCAAAGAAACCCACCAGCTCGTCGCCCCTGAACGACGGGGAAACCATGGTGATGTCATGCAAATGGCCGGTGCCCTTCCACGGGTCATTGGTCACATAGGTATCACCGGGGAACATCTGGTCCCGCGGGATCTCAGCCGCGAAATGCTTGACCGCTTCGGCCATGCAATTCACATGCCCCGGCGTGCCTGTCACCGCCTGCGCCAACATGCGGCACTGCGGATCAAACACACCTGCCGAGAGGTCTCCCGCCTCACGAACCGAAGTCGAAAAAGCCGTTCTCAGCAATGTTAGAGCCTGTTCTTCGACAATAGAGACAAGCCGATTCCATGCGACCTGCATGCGGATTTCAGCGATCTGACTCATGCTGTTGTTCCTTTCTGGACTTTCCGGACAAGCAGGATGGTCCCGTCCCCTTGGATGATGGCGTCAAATGGCGAGGTCACAACGGTAGAAGTTTCGCGCTCGGTGATCACCACCGGGCCTTTGATACGGTCGCCCGACGCAAGGTCATCGCGTGCAACGATGCCGGTCGTCAGGTTCGTGCCGGTGGTCGGATCAAAGACGTCGCGTGTCTCGCCAACCTCACGGAAGATCCCGTCAGCCTGCAGGTCGACCCCTTCTGGCGGCACCATCACGTCCTGCGCCTTGACCGAGAAGGTCACGAATTCAATCTCTGGCCCGACAACGGCGCGGCCAAAGAAGTGGGCGTAACGTTCCTTGAAGGCCGCGACGATCCCGTCACGATCAGCCTCGGTGAAATCACGGTCGGGCAAGACAACCGGAATTTCCCAACCCTGACCAGCATAGCGCATAAAGGCCGTCACCTCCCGCTCGATCTTGTTCTGGGTGCCTGCCCGCACAAAGCTTTCGGCAGTTTGCTTCAGATCGCGCAGCAATGTGTTAAGTGCCGCAGGATCAAACGCAGACATCGGGATGACCTTGGAGGCAAGCGCCTCATAGCCAAACGGCGCCCGCAAAAACCCGATAGCAGAGCCGACGCCCGCACCATTGGGGATCAGACATTGCTGCACCCCCAGCTTTTCGCAAAGCCGTGCGGCGTGAAGCGGGGCTGCACCACCAAAGGCGATCATCACGTTGTTATTGATGTTCTTTCCGTTCTCAACCGCATGCACCCGTGCGGCGTTGGCCATATTCTCATCGACCACCTCGACAATGCCGAAGGCCGCCGCCTGCGCATCGATCTTCAGCTTGTCGCCCACATCGCGCGCAATGGCGTCGCTGGCATTTCCGGTCGACAGCTTGATCTTGCCATCCGCAAAATTATCCGGGTCCAGCTTGCCCAAGACAAGATCGGCATCGGTGATCGTCGGGCGCATCCCGCCACGCTGATAACAGGCGGGACCCGGCTCTGACGCAGCGCTTTCGGGGCCGGTTTCAATGCGGCCCATCGCATCAACCCAAGCAATAGAGCCACCGCCAGCACCGATCTCAATCATCTCGATCACAGGGATCGAAATCGGCATCCCTGACCCTTTGGAGAAACGATAAGTACGGGCCACCTCAAAGGTGCGGGCGGTTTGGGGCTGATAGTTTTCAATCAAGCAAATCTTGGCCGTGGTGCCGCCCATGTCATAGCTGACCACATTTTCAAGGTTGAAGCGTCTGGCCACATCGGCCGCAAAAATCGCGCCCCCCGCAGGACCGGATTCAACCAATCGTACCGGAAATTCCGCAGCCGTCTCAACCGAGATCAGGCCACCACCCGAATGGATAATAAAGACGGGGCATTTCACGCCCATATCTTTCAGCCGCCCCTGCAAGCGCCCCAGATAATCCGACATTTGCGGGCGCACATAGGCGTTCGCACAGACGGTATTGAAGCGTTCAAATTCGCGCATCTGGGGCGAAACTTCGGCAGAGATCGAGATCGGCACATCCAGCTTGCGCGCAATGATTTCACGCGCCCGCTCCTCATGCGAAGGGTTGAGGTAGGAGTGGATGAAACCGATCGCCACCGCCTCGAACCCTTCGGCGGCCAGCCGGTCGGCCAAAGCCTCTAGCGCCGCCTCGTCCAAGGGCTGCAGCTCATCGCCTTTGGCACTAATACGGCCCTTTATGGGAAACCGATCCTCTCGCGGGATAAGCGGCGTTGGCAGTTTTATGTTGAGGTCGTACTGCTCAAACCGGTTCTCGGTCCGCATCTCGATCACATCGCGAAAGCCCTCGGTTGTGACCAGTGCCGTGCGCGCGCCGCGCCGTTCGATCAGCGCATTGGTGGCAAGGGTGGTGCCATGAATGACGATGTCGATCTCGCTGACATCGACGCCCGCATCCTTGGCCACAATTTCCATCCCGTCCAGAATGGATTGTTCGGGATTGGTGTAATTTGTAAGCAGCTTGGTCGAAAAAATCGCGCCCCGCACTTCCAGTGCAATATCGGTGAAGGTGCCTCCGATATCAGCGCCAAGACGAATGTCGGATTTGGTCATGCAGGTTTCCTCTCAGCGAATTTTGATCCGGGAATAGAGCGCCCCGATAGCGTGCTTGGGTCAGGGAACATCCCCCGTTCACATTCAACTTGGACGCAAGGCAGCGGAAAACCAATCAAGAAAATGTGGGTATAGGCAAGTTTTACTTGCTAGTGGTAACCCGTAATTCTGGGTCTAAATGGGCCGGATTTCTAATACCGGAGCACGCAGATGAAGCTTTATTACGCCGATACAACCGTCGCCATCGCCCTGATCATCGCCCTGAAAGAGGCAAAATTGCCTTGTGATCTCGTCAGGGTCGATTTCGCCGCAGGAGAGCAAACTAGACCGGAGTTTCTAGCGATCAACCCCAAAGGACGGGTACCTGCCCTTGTTACGAAACAAGGAATTCTTACGGAAACGGGGGCCTTGCTGGACTATATCCATGCGCTGGCCCCCGAGGCCGGTTTGGTACCGGACGATCCCTTTCAGGCCGCCAAGATGCGCGAGTTGATGTATTATCTGGCCTCTACCTGGCATGTGAACCACGCCCATAAGGGGCACGGCGAGCGTTGGGCCGACAAAAAAGAGAGCCATGAAGACATGCGCCTCAAGGCCCCCGAGACGATGAGGGCCTGTTGCGCCTATATCGAGGAGAATCTGCTGAAGGGGCCATTCCTGTTGGGTGACCGGTTCAGTTTGGCAGATGCCTATCTTTATGTTGTCAGCGGATGGCTGAAAGGTGACGGGGTTGATGTTTCGGACTATCCAAAGCTGGCGGCGTTCCGTACCGAAATGGAAAAGCGCCCCTCGGTTCTGGCCGTTCTTTCAGAAAATATGATGTAGGAAAATGCCAGAACCAGTCTCTAATATGCCCTAAAATGATTCCTCGATGCGCGCCCGAAGGTCGGGCGGCACGAGAGCTGCAAGGGAATGGACCTGACCGCCACGGGATGACGCAACCATCACCGCATGGATCTGCCAAGCCTCGCCATCCTTAGCCAGAACCGGCGCGCCAGAGTTACCGGAAACCACCCGGCAAGAGAGCGCCAATACGCCCGGTGCCGTTGTCAGCAAAGCGCAGTCGTCCTGCCGCTCTGCCTGCTCGGGTGTGTCGCGGCGATAGGCAAACAGGTTGAACGGCGCAGAGGGTGGGCCAGCATCGGGACTGGCCAACGGTAGCGGCGCAACCAGATCCATCGGCACAGGGGATGCCAACCGCAACAGGGCCACATCATTCGCCATGCTTGCGGTTACGTCGGCTGTGGACAGGATCACCTCGGCGCCCCGCCCCGTCACAACACTGCGTCCTGCCGAATAGCCTGCGGCAAATTGCACCATGCCCGGACGTGCCTGAGACCTCGCCAGACAATGCCGCGCGGTCAGAACCAGATCAGGGGTTACCAGTACCCCGGTGCAGATCGCACTGCCGGACCGGAACGTATTACCATAGCTGATCCTGCCGATGGCAGATGGCACCTCTTGTGCCGCAACCTGCCCCGCCGCGCCGATCAAAAGGGCCCCAAGCCCTATTCTCCACGTCCTCGCCACTCCGGCCCCCGTTCTCTTGCACTGTCAAAACAGGCACTAACATGGCCTTATTTGTGCATCTATTGCCAAGACCATGCCACATATAAATCCGCAAGAATAGCAATGCCTTTGACCCAACCAAGGTTACGTTGTTCCGTCCTATTCCCTACTGTTTTCAGCTAACGTGAAAAGGGACGGCTACCATCAGCACCGCGCCTATAGGTTGGGGAGTGCGCAGCAGCGGCTATCTATCTGGCGGCGCTAACATCTTTCACGCAGATCAATCACAGCAATTCCGTTAGCGCTACCCCCAGTCAACTGCCCCTCCATCTGCTTGGCATGGTAAATATTTGCCGTTATTCAACGCCTCGGGAAAGGTGTTTTGCAAAAAAACATAGCCCGTCCCCCCCACCCTTGGGGCCCTCCTTTTAGTCAAAGCAACGGAGTTTGCCGTGTCCCGTTCCAGCCGCATCGCCCCAGAGTCGCTCAAAGCCAAAATCATGGGCGCCGAAGACGCAGCCTCTCTCATCGACAATGGCGCTGTCGTCGGGATGAGCGGGTTTACCGGTTCGGGCTATCCCAAAGCAGTCCCTTTGGCGCTAGCTGCGCAGATCGAGGAACAGCATGCGGCGGGCAATCCGTTTCAGGTAAAGATATGGTCCGGCGCATCAACCGGCCCCGAGCTGGACGGCGCTTTGGCCAAGGCAGATGGTATTGATTTCCGGCTGCCCTATAACTCTGACCCGATCGCGCGTGAGAAAATCAACGCGGGTGAGATGAATTATTTCGACATGCACCTAAGTCAGGTCGCGCCGATGGCGTGGCAGGGGTTTCTGGGTCGGCTTGATACGGCTGTGATTGAGGTTTCCGGCATCACGCCCGAGGGCGATCTGATCCCCTCCTCTTCGGTTGGCAACAATAAGACATGGCTCGATCAGGCCGAAAAGATCATTCTGGAGGTCAACAGCTGGCAGAGCGACGCCTTTGACGGAATGCATGACATTTACTACGGTACCGCCTTGCCGCCCAACCGCCTGCCGATCCCGCTGGTAAAGCCCGATGACCGCATCGGTCAGCCCCATTTCAAGGTCGATCCGAACAAGATCGTCGCCATCGTTGAAACCGACATCCCCGACCGTAACGCCCCCTTTGCCAAACCCGACGCAACCGCCGAGGCGATTGCAGGCCATCTGCTGGACTTCCTTAAACACGAAGTTGCCGTTGGTCGGATGCCTGCATCGCTTTTGCCACTACAATCTGGCGTGGGTAATGTGACCAATGCGGTGCTGGCCGGCCTGTTGGACAGTCCTTTTGAGAATATGACCTCCTTTACCGAGGTTATTCAGGACGGCATGCTCGATCTGCTGGATGCGGGGAAGCTGCGCATGGCCTCTGCCACCGCCTTTTCCCTAAGCCCCGAAGTTGCCGAACGGTTCAACAAGGATGCGCACCGCTATCGCGACAAGCTGATCCTGCGCCCGCAAGAGATCTCGAACCATCCCGAATTGATCCGCCGCCTTGGCTGTGTGGCAATGAACGGGCTGATCGAAGCGGATATTTACGGGAATGTGAATTCCACCCATATCATGGGGTCGCGGATTCAAAACGGGATCGGCGGTTCGGGTGACTTTGCCCGCAACGCCTTTATTTCCATTTTCATGTCGCCCTCTACCGCCAAGGGCGGCAAGATTTCGGCAATCGTGCCTATGGCAAGCCACGTCGATCACATTTCACAGGATGTGCAGGTCATCGTGACCGAGCAGGGCTTGGCCGATCTTCGCGGGCTGGCGCCCAAGCAAAAAGCCAAGCTGATTATCGAGAACTGCACCCATCCCGATTACCGCGACGCCTTGCGCGATTATTTTGATCGGGCGAACCACAGCTCTTTCGGGAAACATGCGCCCAATAACCTGAACGAGGCGCTAAGCTGGCATCAGCGCTATGTCGAGACAGGGTCGATGAAATAAAGGAAGCCGCATCTAGCGGCTTCCCCATATTCGATCAGATCGCGGTTTTGCGGCTTTCTTCAAGATAGATTTCGCGCAACCGCGTGGCGACGGGGCCGGGTTTGCCCGTGCCGATTGCGGCCTCGTCAATCTCCACCACAGGCATCACAAAGGCCGAGGCTGAGGTAAAGAATGCCTCATCCGCGGCTTTCGCCTCATCAATCGTGAAGGGGCGCTCTTCCACTTCCATCTGTGCCTCGGCGGCAAAGCGCAGAACCGCCGCCCGTGTGATCCCGTGCAGGATATCATGCGACAGTTGGCGCGTGATGATCCGCCCGTTTTTCACGATATAGGCGTTGTTGGAGGTGCCCTCGGTCACATGCCCATCCTCAACCATCCAGGCATCGTCGGCACCGGCCTTTTTGGCCATCATCTTGCCCATTGACGGGTACAAAAGCTGTACGGTTTTGATGTCGCGGCGGCCCCAACGGATATCCTCGATCGAGATCACCTTGATGCCTGTTTTCGCCTGCGGGCTATCGGCCATCCCCGGTTTGGACTGTGTAAACATCACCAGTGTCGGTTTCACATCGGCACCGGGAAAGGCAAAATCGCGATCACCGGGATTGCCGCGCGTAACCTGCAAATAGATCATCCCGTCGACTACCTCATTGCGGGTCACCAATTCGCGGTGGATCGCCAGAAGCTCTTCGTCCGAACAAGGCGTCGCGATGTCCAGCTCCTTCAAACTGCGGGCCAAACGGACCGAGTGACCGGCAAAATCGAGCAGCTTGCCATCCAGAACGCTGGTCACCTCATAAACCCCATCCGCCATCAGAAAACCGCGGTCAAAGATTGAAATGGTGGCCTCGGATTCGGGCAGATACTGACCGTTAACGTAGACGATGCGCGACATGAATAATCCCCATAATTTGGCGCTGGGTGGATGGACACCTTCGGCATCAAACCCAACGGACCCCTGCGGTTTCCGCCAAAAAACGCGGTCCGTCAAGGTCGCGGGGGGATTCAATCCCGGTTTTCCCCCTGATCCACGGGTGCGCCGCGCCGCCGCAGGAATGCTGCGCCGCAAAAACAGGGTTGCGAACACAAACGCAACAATCTAACCCTTGATGCAATCAAGACGACATTTCATTACCAAGAGGTCCGACATGAGTTTCCGCATTCAACCAGCCCCAACCGCGCGCCCCAACCGTTGCCAGCTTTTTGGCCCCGGCTCCCGTCCTGCGCTGTTTGAAAAGATGGCCGCCTCTGCCGCGGATGTCATCAACCTTGACCTTGAGGATTCCGTCGCCCCCAGTGACAAAGACAGCGCGCGCGCCAATATCATTGAGGCGATCAACACCGTCGATTGGGGCAACAAGACGCTTTCGGTCCGGATCAACGGGTTGGATACACCTTTTTGGTACCGCGATGTCGTGGATCTGCTGGAACAGGCCGGCGAGCGGCTGGATATGATCATGATCCCCAAGGTGGGTTGTGCCGCCGATATTTACGCCGTGGATGCGCTTGTCACCGCGGTTGAGCGTGCAAAGGGTCGCCAAAAGCCGATTGCGTTTGAGGTCATCATCGAATCTGCCGCAGGGATCGCCCATGTTGAGGAAATCGCGGCATCATCGCCACGTTTGCAAGCGATGAGCCTTGGCGCAGCCGATTTCGCGGCCTCGATGGGGATGCAGACCACCGGCATCGGCGGCACGCAGGAAAACTATTACATGCTGCAAGGCGGGCAAAAGCATTGGTCCGATCCGTGGCATTGGGCGCAGGCCGCGATTGTTGCCGCGTGCCGGACGCATGGGGTTTTGCCGGTCGATGGCCCCTTCGGTGATTTCTCGGATGATGAGGGCTTTCGCGCGCAGGCACACCGGTCTGCTGTCTTGGGTATGGTCGGAAAATGGGCGATCCACCCCAAACAAATCGCGCTGGCGAATGAGGTCTTTACCCCTTCGGACGCCGCCGTGGCCGAAGCCCGCGAGATTTTGGCCGCGATGGATGACGCCAAAGCCCGCGGCGAAGGCGCGACCGTTTACAAGGGCCGTTTGGTTGATATCGCCTCTATCAAACAAGCCGAGGTCATTGTGCGCCAGTCCGAGATGATCAAGGGCTAAGCCTTGAACCGGGCCAGAAAACCCTGCACTCTGGCCCGGAATTTTGAGAGACCTCAAAGAATGTAACGCCTGACCACCCGTTGGTCAGAAACCGGCAGGTGCACTATGACAATATCCGATCCGCGGGCTTTTCTGACCGGGCTTTTTACCACGGCCGTTGCACGGGCAGATCCGATGCTGTGCTTGGCTGCCCATCTTCCTCCCCGCCCCAAGGGACGTCTGGTTGTGATCGGTGCGGGCAAGGCCAGCGCCCGTATGGCCGAGGCGCTTGAGGCGCATTACGGCCCCTGCGAGGGGCTGATCATCACGCGATACGGCTATAATAGACCCGTTTCCGTTGAGGTGCTTGAGGCCGCGCATCCCGTTCCCGATGACGCAGGCGTTGCGGCCACGCGGCGGTTGATGGATTTGGTTTCCAGCTTGGGCGCGGACGACCAGATTATCGCCCTCATCTCTGGCGGGGGGTCCTCACTGCTGTGCGCACCGGCAAAGGGGCTGACCTTGGCGGACAAGCAAACGCTCAACGCGGCGCTGCTGGCCTCGGGGATGCCGATCTCGCAGATGAATATCGTGCGCAAACAGGTGTCCATGGTGAAAGGGGGTCGGCTTGCCGCGCTCGCCCATCCGGCGCAAATGCTGAGTCTGGTGATCTCGGATGTGCCGGGCGATGATCCGGCCGAGATTGCCTCGGGGCCAACGGTGGGAAGTGCTGCCACACGGGACATGGCGCTTGCGGCCTTGGACCGTTGGGCCGTCACCCTGCCCGCCCATATCCGCGCGGTGATTGAGGGTGCCCCTGATCCGCTTGCCCCCGATGACCCCCGCTTGGCTGGTGCCGAATTGCGCATCATCGCCGCCCCCGCACAATCGTTACAGGCCGCAAAAGCCGAGGCCGAGGCGCAAGGTGTCGAGGTCCGCCTATTGGGTGACGCGCTAGAGGGTGAGGCCCGCGATCTGGCCGCCCAACAAGCCGCCATGGCCCTCCAGATCGCCGAAGAGGGCCATCCCCATCCGGTCTTGTTGCTGTCGGGGGGCGAATGCACCGTCACGCGTCGCGGTGATGGTGTGGGCGGGCCGAATGCGGAATATGCCTTGGCGGCTGCTGTGGCGTTAAAAGGCCATCCCCGCGTGCATGTTCTGGCCTGTGATACGGATGGCGTCGATGGCGCGGCCGAAGTCGCAGGCGCCTATGCGGGGCCAGAGACGCTTTTGCAGGAGGTGTCTGCCCCGGATGCACTGGCGAGCAACGATGCGCATGGATTTTTTGGCCGCATCGGGGGGCAGATTGTGACCGGCCCGACCCTGACCAATGTCAATGATTTCCGCGCAGTGCTTATCATGCCGCAAGCATGAAAAAGGGCGGCAAAAATGCCGCCCCCTTTGTCATTGTATCGATCGATTAAACCGCAGAGGCAATCCAAGTTGCCAATGCCGCCTTTGGCGCCGCGCCAACTTTGTTTGAAACAACCTCACCATCTTTGAACAAGAACAGCGCCGGAATGCCGCGCACACCCAGTTCAGCAGGGCTGTTGGGATTTTCATCGACGTTGATCTTCACGATCTTCACTTTGCCTTCGTATTCGGCGGAAAGCTCTTCCAATGCCGGGCCGATCTGGCGGCACGGACCGCACCATTCCGCCCAGAAATCCACGACAACGGGAATATCGGATTTGCGGACTTCGGCATCAAAGGTTGCGTCGGTAACGGGGATCGTGGCCATGACATATCTCCTGACTGGAATGTGTTTAAAGTGAAGGTAAGGGTGGCCCTAAGGAACGTCAAGGGAAGCTCGTACCTTCAAGCGCCCGCCTCACGGTATCGGGATCAACCGTCATCAGCTGGGCTGTACGTGTCCAAAGCAAGGCCACCTCGACCACGCGATCAGGATAGATCTGCGTTAGGGCGGTGTGATAGGCCCCCATCTGGCGCAAAAGACCGTCCGGTACTTTGGCCACGCTGTCCGGGATCACAAGGTTGGACTTGAAATCCACGGCCAAAACCCCTGTGTCAGAGACTAATAGCCGGTCAATGCTGCCAACCATGGGCTTGCCTTGCAAAAGGGCTGTCAAAGGCGCTTCGGCCAAGGCATCCGCGCTGAACAGCGTCGGGTGCGCGGTGATGGCGGCAGCAGCCTCGGCCAGAAGGGCATCACCATCAGGCGCATCAGGCAGCAGCGCGGCGGCGATTGCGGGCCAATCCGTGACGGGATAATTGGGTAGATGTTCCAACAAAAGATGCAACCGCGTGCCTCGGTCCATGGATGCGCGGTTGTCGTCATCGCTTGTGAAATCGCCGGGCAATGCCTTTGCCCCGCCCAGATTGGATGGGTTAAGCGCTTGTTCGGGACGGTGTTCAAGTGGCGCCGGCGCTGTGACCCATTCAGGAAGCTCCGAAGATTCAGGCTCTATTATGGCAGAACGTGCTTCATTCGGTGGCCAAATCCCATCACTCAGGGTCAGCCCACCATCAACGCGCGCTGTGGCACCGGCCTTGACCATAGCCTCTTGGATCAGCCGGTACCACACCACCGTTTCCGCATCATCATCGGATTTATCCGCGCCAATAGCGCCTGCCGCCGCCACAATCAGCCAGCTTTGGGCCCGTGTCATGGCAACATAAAGCAAGCGCATCGATTCCGCTGCATCTTGCTCTTTACGGGCGGCGCGGGCGGCCTCGATGGCCTCCGGGCTTTCGGCGCTGGGGGTTTTCCAAGCAGGGCCTTCGGGCAAGACAAAAAGCTCGTTGCGCTCACGGGACCGGTATTGCGCGGTGTCGGGCAGGATAACAATCGGCGCCTCCAACCCCTTGGCGCCATGCACCGTCATCACGCGAATACGCTCGCCCGCGCTGTCCATCTGGCGCTTCACCTCCACATCATCCGTCTGTAGCCAGCCCAAAAAGCCGGTCAAACTGGGAACATCGTTGCGCTCATAGGCCAAAGCTTGGGACAGGAATTCGTCGATCCCGTCCTCAGCCTCGGCACCCAAACGGGCCAGCAGTTTGCGACGGCCATCATGGCGGGTCAGCATGCGTTCGATCAGATCATAGGGCCGCATGAAATCTGCCTGATCGCGCAAATCCCTAAGTACAGACACTGTTTTGGCATGCTCAGGTGCGTTTTCCAAAGCTCGCCAAAGATAGCCTTTGCGCGGTTGGGCAAGGCTGTACAGCTCTTGCTCGGTCCAGCCAAACAGCGGGCTGCGCAGACATGCCGCCAGCGAAAGGTCATCTTCCGGCGTCGCCAAAAATGCCAAAAGGGCCGCAAGATCGCGCACGGCAAGCTCTGCCCCCAGTTTCAGGCGGTCGGCCCCCGCAATCGGTAAGCCAGCCGCCTTACATGCCTGAATAATCGCGCCGAAAATATCCGACCGTCTGCGCACAAGGATCAGGAAATCCCCTGCATGAACCGGACGAGTTTTCGTGCCGCCATTCACCGGAATTTGCGTGCCCGCAGCGATAGCATCGCGGATCGTTTCGGCGACCTTTTGGCCCAGCTTGGCGGCGTGATGTTCCTCTGTAACCAAGTCGACAGGGTCGTACCAGTTTTCCGGCTCCGGCTTGGTGGATTTTTCAATCACCGGCCATAAATCCACCCTGCCCGGCATGTCGGGGAAAAAGGCGATATGCTTGACCTCGCCGCCCAAGCCCTTCTCATAACGCGCGTCAAAAGTCATATCCACCAAACGCAGAACCGTATTGGAAGAGCGGAAAGAATGCTCCAATTGCAGCTCTTGCAGCGGGGTATCGACTTGATTGAGCTTGCCTTTGAAAAGGTCGCGCTTTTGGTCAAACGCTTCCACCTCAGCCCCTTGAAAGCTGTAGATCGACTGTTTTTTATCGCCCACAACGAAAATCGTGCGCGACACATCCCGCGCGCCGCTGCCGGATGTAAACTCATCCGCAAGCAGCTCGATCACGCGCCATTGGTCGGGGCTGGTATCTTGCGCCTCATCCACCAGAATGTGGTCAATGCCGCCATCGAGCCGGAACAAGACCCATTGCGCCACCAAAGGATCGGTTAACAACGCTTTGGCATAGGTGATCAAATCATCAAAATCGAGCCAGCCGCGCGCCTCTTTCCGCGCCTTATATTCAGGTAGGAAAGCCGCGGCAAAACGGTGCAAAATGGCAGTGCGCTTGGCGGCAGCAAGGGCAATACGCGCGCCGCGGGCGGCCTCTACCCGGCGCATCAAATCCTCTAGCCGATCAAGCAATTGGCCAAGTTTGGCCTGCGTCGCTTTGGTTGGAAAGGTGCCTAACTTGGCGGAAAAGGGGGATTTGGTCTTGGCCCCCGTCAGGAAAATACCCTCCATACCGGCCAAAAGTCGCAGGTCAGGGTTGGCCAGATCAAGCATGCCCAGTTTGGCCGCCGCTTTAACATCATTAGCGGAACCCGTGGCGATGATCGCGGTCGCTTCTGGTAGCCATTCTGCCTCACCGCCCAAAAAGACATCGGCAAGAATAGATGCCTCGGTTTGGCCCTCGGGTACTTCGAATAGCGCCCGACATTCGGCATCGGACAAAAACCCGTGAAAATCATTCCGGCGGTTCGCAATCTCGGCGGCCAAGGCGTTAAAATCCTCACCGGTATAGGCATTTGCAAGTGCGCGGATCACATCAGGGGCGATGTTATCGGCAAGTTCGTCAATGATTTCGTCACGCAGCAGGGCGGCGGCGCGGTCATCCATTTCCGTGAACTGCGGAGAAACCCGCGCCTCTAGCGGAAAGCGGCGCAACAAGGACGCACAAAAAGAGTGGATGGTTTGAATGCGCAAACCGCCGGGCGTTTCAATTGCGCGGGCAAAAAGCTGACGGGCGCGGGCCAAGCGCGCCACATCCACCACATCATCGACACCCAGATCCACCAATTCCTTGCGCAGGGCGCCATCCTCTTTCATCGCCCATTCACCCAAGCGCGCGAACAAACGGTTTTGCATCTCGGATGCGGCCGCCTTGGTATAGGTCAGGCACAAAATCCGTCCCGGATCGACGCCCGACAACAACATACGCGCCACTCGGTCCGTCAATACCCTCGTTTTGCCCGATCCGGCATTGGCCGACAGCCATGTCGAGGCACGCGGATCGGCCGATTGCACCTGCCGCGCGGAAGCTGCGTTGCGGATCATGTCACATCCTCCGGTTTCGGGTCATCGGTCATTTCCCATTCGCCATAACGGGCGAGGTGATCATAATCGCCCGGGAAGCGCTCTTCATGCATCGCGCGGCGCGAAACATAGCCGCGCTCGGGGTCCATATATTCGGCGATCAGCAGGTGAAGCTCCTCCCAAACCTTGCCTAACATGGCCTCATCGGGGGTGCTGGTGTCTTGTTTTGGCGACGATCCAAGCCCGATATAGGTGATGCCAGCCACCTCTCGTGGGCCGTCAAGCGCGGTGAATGCGCCGCGACTTGCCATTGCCGCCTCAAGCAGCAGCTGCTTGTCATAAAACTCTTGCTGTTTCTGGCTTGGTGGCGCGCCGGTTTTATAGTCGAAAATATGCACGCGGCCATCGGGCAGCGCGTCGATCCGGTCGGGTTTGGCGGTCAAGGTAAAGGGCAGGCCAGTCAAGGGGGCCGCGCCCTGTTCCTCAATCAGCACAGGGGTTCCGCCCAGCCGTTCCTCTACCCCCAAAAAGAAATCGGCGGCACGGTTCAGGCGCGAAAGCCACAGCGCACGGGCAGCGGGCCAGGGTACTTCTTGGGTCAAAACAGTCTCTGCGATGGCCAAAAGACGGGTGCGGGCGGCATCACGGGTTTCCTGCGCGGGCCTGCTGCGGGTGAAGTTTTCCAACACCATATGAAGCACCGAGCCGCGCAGTAACGCATCCGGTGACGGGCGCAAAGGGTTCAGCTTGAACAGCCGCAAGATATGGCGGGCGTAAATCGCATAAGGATCGCGCAGCAGGGTTTTGATGCCAGTGACGGCCAGCTTGGCAGGACGGGCAGAAACCGGCGGGCGGGGCGCGGGGCGGGGTGCGCTTGGGGCAATCGGGTTCGGCTGCTCGGCGGCGGTGGCAAGCGAAAACCACGCCTGCCCACGAGCCCGCATTTCTGCAAGCGCCTCTTGCCCACCTTGAACAGGCAAACCGTTTAGCAGGTTCGTCAGGCGGTTGACCCAACGCGAGGCAACCGTTTCTGCATCGGCATTTCGCACCGCGCGGCTGATCACAACACGCGGTGCGGCGACGGCTTGCTGATAGTCGTGCGCCGAAAGCCCGATCCGGCGTTCGGGCAGCAACAGACCCGCCTCCATCCGCATCGCGCGATTCATCCAAGGGTCGGGCGGCGGCGATTGCGGCCAGATGCCATCATTCAACCCGCCAAGTATCACCAGTTCCGCGCCCTGTACCCGTGCCTCAATCGTGCCCCAGATCATGATGCGGGGGTGGGCTTGCACGGCCTCACGAACCTCGCCCTTGTTCAAAAGCGCCTCGAACAAGTGGCGATAATCAGCGGCGGTCATCGCACCACCATGCGCGGCCTCGCTTGCCAATTCCTCCATCGTTGCCAATGCCGCAATGCCGGCAGCTTCTTTCCAAAGCTCGCTGGATTGCGCATTCGGGCCACAGGCCAGCGCCTCGGCCAATTGGCGATGCCGTGCGACATGATCCGCCAGCGAAAGGGTGCCGGCGCTTTGCAAATCATCCAGATTGCGCGCCAACCACTCTGCCCAAGGCAGCGTCTTGGGGTTCTTTTCGGCCTGCGCCCAAGCGATTAGATCCGCACCCGTAGGAAAAGCAGGGCCATAGCGGCGCAGCTTCAGTTCCAGATTGCGCGTGAAAAGAAGGTGATCCCCGCGATCAATCTCCCCCTCTTTGTCGCTGGCCGTCAACGGATGCTTCAGCAAAATCAAAAGCGTCTCGGATGTCATCCGGTCCTCGAACAGCCCAAGGATATGGCGCAGATAACGGCCCGGCGCGGACAAGGCCAAGGGACGGCCCGCGCTGTCATCAGGCAAAATCCCCCAACGGTCGAGCGCGGCCGTCACCTGCCGGGTCAGCCCTCGATCGGGGGAAATCAGCGCGGCCGTCACGCCATCTTCGGCAGCTTTGCGCAGGATCAGGGCAATCGCCATCGCCTCACTGCGCGGGGTGGGTGCCTCGATCAAGGTCATATCGGCGCAGGCGGCAGGAAGATCGGTCAGATTCTGGCCTTCGGTCAGCCATTGGTCGGTAACCGGTGCAGGGCGAAGTGACAGGGAAATCAAGGCATTACGTGATGGGCTTGGCGCGGGCGTCGCCTCCCATGGGGTGATATCAGCCGGCGTGATGCCGAACATCTGCATCAGTTTGAAGAAACGGTATTGCGGGTGATCCTCGGCGGTCAGGGCATCGCTAAGCCCTTCCCAAACCTGATGCGGCAGATCAAAGTCAAACCCCGGCAGCACAATCGCGCCTTGCGGCAGTTTCGCCACCGCCCGCATAAACAAGGCCGTCGTGCCGCGCGAACCGGTAGAGCCCGCAACGATCACCGGATCAGTCGGCGGGTTGTCCTGCCATGCGGTGGTGATCGCCTCGGCCAACATGCGTTGCCGCGTTTGGCTGTCGGGCTGGCCCATTTGACCCAACAGCTGCACGACAATGGCCATAAATTCCCGCGTGCGCGCCCAATGCGCCGAATGGTTCGCCACATCAAGCGAGGCGATGGTATCGGGCGAAATCCCCTCGCCCTGCATTTCATCAAGCAAGGTCGCAAGGCTGTCGGCAAGGTCATAAAGCGCCGAGCGCGGGGCCAGATCGGGCTGTTGTTGCAGCAGCCCCTCGATCAATTGCGCCAAAACCAGACGTTGCCGCAACGGCGACACAGCAGGCGGAAGGCCCGCCGTCGGCATGGCCGATGCGAGGTCGGTGACCAAGCGGATTCGGGGCAAGAACGTAGCCCCTTGCTGGGTGAAAAGTGCCACAATCCGGCGGCGCATCCGTGTGGTGTTGACGTAAAGCGTGACGCGGGCCATTGCCTCCGGCGAGGCGTCGGCCATGCGTTGCTTTAGGCCCGCGACCAAAAGAGCGGGGAAATCCGCGCCCGAAGGCAGGGCGAAAATTCTGGGACTGGCATCAGGGAACATGATTTAACATCTCTTCGGCGATCGCGATGCCCTCGGGGCGGCCAACATCACACCACCCGCCAGTATGGACAACGCCAAAGGCGCGCCCTTCATCAATCATCCGGTCCCACAAGATATTGAGCGAAAAGGCCTGATCAGGGATGGCTTCGATCCCCCGCGGCAAAATGATTTGGGCACCGAGATAGGCCAGCCCCGCCGCCCCCTTCGTCCGAACAATCCGGCCATCCTTAGTCAGAATGAAATCACCAGCGCCCTTGTAGCCCTTGATCCGGTTTGGCGGGGCAAGCAACAAAAGCGCATCCATCTGCGCGCCATCCCAATGGTCTTGCAGGGTGATCAGCGGGTTCGGCCCTGTCCAAACCGCGTCGGTATTCAACGTGAAAACCGGCCCCTCCCCCAGCAAGGGCAAGGCGGCACGCAGGCCGCCGCCCGTCTCTAGAATGGCATCCTTTTCCCATGAAACGGCGATGTTTTCATTTGATACCAAATGCTTGCTGATCTGCTCGGCCTTATAGTGGGTGTTGACCACAACACGCCGCAGCCCCGCGCCTTCAACCTGCTGAAGCGCGTGATCCAGCAAGGACATACCCGCAACCGGGATCAGCGGCTTGGGCATATCTGCTGTAAGGTCGCCCATTCGCGTGCCAAAACCGGCAGCAAATAACATCACCGCGTCGGCTGTGTTCCGCATTGGGTGCGTATCCTTTCAAGGGCGTCCGGTGTCGGTTCTGGCAACCAGAGGGCGCAAAAGGCGGCTAACTCTGCAAGCTCTGAATGCATAAGATTGCGTTGAAGCTGGCGCCAGACACGCGGGATCAGGGTCACATATTGCGCTTTTCCACCCTTTAGGCAAAGCCGAGCAAAAATGCCAAGGATACGCAATGCACGCTGCGCGCCGACCGTCGCATAGGCGGCCGCAAAGCTTTGCGCATCGGTGCCCCCGCGAAAACGGTTCATCATTTCGGCCTCGGTCTGCGGTGAAACCTCTCGTCTTGCGTCTTGCAAAAGAGATACCAGATCGTAGCTTGGCTGGCCCAACTGCCCTAGTTGGAAATCCAGCAACCCGACCTTGGCAAGCTCCGCGCGTTCCGGCAGCCATAGCAGGTTCTCGGCATGATAGTCGCGCAAGATAAGCACGCGCGGCCCGTCCGCATGGGCGCGCATCGCGGCCACTAGCACCGCCTGAAAACCGGCAACATCCCCGACATCGCCAGTGATCGCAAAACGGTACCACTCCAACGCAAAACCCGCGGCCTGCGCCCAATCCTCTGCGCTAAGGTTGGGCAGATTGGCGGGGGGCGCGCTGGATTGCAGGTGCAAAAGCACATCCGTCGCCGCAGCATAAAGTGCCTGCTCTTGGGCCGGATCCTCATTAATCAGACGGGCGAAAAGCGCATCGCCAAGATCCTCGATCAACAAGAAACCATTCTGCAAATCTTGCGCAAAAATGCGCGGGGCGGACAGGCCGAGCGCGTTCAGATGGCTGCCGATTGCGATGAAATCTGCCGGATCATCGCCTTTTCCGGGCGGGGCGTCCATCAAGACGGCTGTCTTCATGCCCATTTTCAACCGCTCATAGCGTCGGTCAGAGGCATCCCCTGCCAAAAATGTGCGGGTCGCATTCGCCCAGCCGGCCTCGGCCAGAAACAGCGTGGAAAGGGTTTCCCTATTGGCCATCATAGTCCGCCTTCAACTGCGCAACCAAGCCGGATCGACCGCCGGAAATCTGTGCGATGCGCCCCTCGCCCTCGGGCTTCAGGTCAATATGCAGGGCATCCGCAGGTGTGAACCTGCCCAACCGGTCAGGCCATTCCACAAGGCATATCGCAGTTTCGAACGCGGCATCAAGGCCAAGCTCCAGCGCCTCATCCGGATGGGACAGGCGGTAAAGATCAGCGTGCCAAATCTCACACTCATCCGTTTCATAGGTTTGAACAAGGGTGAAGGTGGGCGAGGGGATATCTTCGTCCCGGCCCAGCTTTTGTCGGATAAGCGCCCGTGACAGATGGGTTTTTCCGGCGCCGACACTGCCATTCAGCAATACGACATCACCCGCCTGCAAATACCTTGCCAGCAGCTTGCCCAATTGCGTAGTCGCAGCATCATCGGGCAAAAAAAGAGAGAGAAGTGCATCAGCTGACATTCGGCCAGTTTTACGCGCCGTAGAAACGGGCGCAAGGGCGAAGCCTGCCTAGCCTACCATTTTGCTGTCACCGGTGTAGGGAAGATCATTATCCTCCGACCCAGAGCCACAATACTGAAAGGTCGCCATGGTTGCCCCACCTGCAAGAGGCGCAAAACGGCAATATACAAGCCGTCCGTCAGACAGGCGTACTTTACCATCCCACAGCTCACGCGGACCGATTTGCGCGGCGAAATCTTCAACCTTGTCCCAGATCGTTGTGGGGGCCGTTGCCTCGCGCCAATAGTTGCACACCGCCGAGATACTGCCTTCATTCCCAATGGATGCAGCAGGGTCATGTCCCCAAAGCACCGAATAGGCGGCATTGGACATAACCAACACGCCCGCTGCCGAGAAAACCGCAATTGAGGCATCGACAGCATCGACCACCGCTTGTCCCAATTCCAGATCTGCGCGGTAGCGGCGGGTTTGTGACATCTCGTTCGAAATATCCTCAAACGATAGGGCAAGCGCACCATTCGGATGCGGGCGCCCGATAACCCGGTAGGTCTGCCCGCTCGATAGGCTCCAGGTTTCCTCATAATGGCCAGAGGCTGCCGCCTCCTCTATATCGGTGATCTGGTTACGCCATCTTTTGTAGTCACGCGGCTCGGGGATCATCGAATTTTCGCGCATCGCATCAAAAAACATGGTCAGCGTGGGGCGCTTGGTCAAAAGGTCAGGTGACAGCCCCGTCAGGTCAATAAGCGCCGGATTGAAAAGAACCAACTTGCGATCCTGATCGAAAATCGCAAGCCCGGTGGACAGATAAGCAAAGGTTTTCGTCAGGGTCTGCATAAAGGCGCGCAAGCCCTCTTCAGCCTTGACCGTGCTATCGGCAGGAAGGGCATAAGCCTCTTGTCCGGTCTCATCGCCGAATTGGACGATATCGAACCAATTGTCCTTTTGATCAGCGCCTCGGGCAAGTTTTTCACGACGGGTGGCTTGGGTTGTATCGTTCGGCGTTGCAAAGAGTTTGGGCAGCGGCCAGGTCAGATCTTCCTCATCCCCAAGCTTTTCCGCCACCAGATCAAGATAGCGCGCGTTGGCCCAGATAACATCGCCATTGGCCGCCATACGCCAGATCGGCAGCGGCGCCTTGGCGGTAATGCTGCGTAGTTGCGCAAGCTCATCCCGAATGGCGCGGCGGGTAAGCGGGTCAAGCCCTTGCGCAGATTTAGGCGCATCCGCATCAAGGATAGACACACGCGTTACCCCGCCCCGCAATTCCGCGCGCAGCATAAGCGGTTGGCTTTCCTGTCCCTCAGCGCTGCTCATCATCAAAACGCCGTCGGTCTGAAGCGTTTCAAACCGCTCCGCGACTCCGTCGAACCGTTGCTCCAGATAGCTAAGCAACCCCGGCCACACCGCCGCCCCATTCTGGCAGGTCTTTGGCAGCAGGCTTCGCCCTGCGGGCGTTGCATCAATCAAGATCTTGCCATCAAAGATGAACTCGGCGCCATTGCCCTTTTCAAGGAAGATCGAACCAGCACCCGGGCGCTTGTCTTTTTGCAGCACAGTCAAGCACAGCAACCCGAGACATGCCGAGAACACTCCCGTCACTACCAGCCCACCTGCGAGCAAAGGATCAAATACCACGACATTCCCTCGAGCAATTCAGAAAACCTTACTCAACCCTGAGTATATATCGTTAACGAGATGTTAAGGATGCGGGAACACTGAGGTGGAAACTACGCGATTGTGGCATTTAGAACGCAGCATTTTGACAATTAAGTCTCAATTTTGGTGTTTTCGCCCAAGACACCCTCTGAGACAGCAATGATTGCGGCCAAGGGCCAGACCACCTCGACAATGGCGCCACACCCGACAGGATGCTCATCCCTCGCGAGGAACGGGTCGGAACCGTTGCGAAAAGACAGCTCTGCGCCGGATCGCTCCAGCAGGGTTTTGGCTATGAAAAGCCCCAAGCCCATCCCCTCATATTCGGGGCGTTGTTCGTTGCGGCGTACCGATTGCCGCCGTGTCACGAAAGGATCGCCGATACGGCCGATGATTTGCGGATCAAACCCTTGACCATCATCGACCACCCTGATGGTCAACGCCTCAAGGCCCCAGCTTGCCTCGACCCAAACGGTCGTTTTTGCGAAATCCACCGCGTTCTGGATAAGGTTGCGCAACCCGTGGATTACCTCTGGCTGGCGCTGCACGCTGTGCTGGGCTGCATCGGGCGGAAGCGTGAAAACCACATCCTTGCCGCGCTCCATATGCGGCTCGGCGGCCTCGCGCAGCACTTCGGCCAAGGGGGCTTGCATTAAATGTGCATCGTTTTTCCCAGCCCGCCCCATCGACCGCAAAATATCGCGGCACCGGTCGGCCTGATCGCGGATCAACTGCGCATCATCCCGCAGGTCGGGGCTTTCCGACAGCTCCTCTATCAACTCTGTGCTGACCAGTTTTATTGTCGCCAGCGGCGTGCCTAACTCATGCGCCGCAGCCGCAACCACGCCCCCCAGTGCCGTCAGCTTTTGTTCCCGCGCAAGGGCCATTTGTGTGGCCAAAAGTGCGGTGGACATGGATTGGATCTCGGACGCCACACGGTAGGAGTAGAGCCCGAGAAACAAGATCCCGATAACAATCGCCAGCCAAAAACCAACCTCCAACAGGCCCTGAATGGTCAGCACAGTGCCATCAGCGAAATAGAGCGGGATGTTGAACACGGTCACAAAGCTGATCAGGCAGATCGCCATCACGCCAAGCAAAACCGTAGTGCGCGAATGCAGCGCCGATGCCGAAATAATGACCGGCGCAATAATAAGCAGGGCAAAAGGGTTCGTCAGCCCGCCGGTCAGGAACAAAAGGCACGAAAGCTGCGCCAAATCGAACAGCAAGACCAGCATCCCCTCTAGATCCGACAGACGCCGGTTCTTTGGATAGATGAAATAAGACAGCAGATTGGCACAAACCGACATGCCTACAACCAGATAGCAAAGCACCAGCGACAAACGCAGATCAAGATAGAAATAAGCAATGGTGATCGCCGCAAGCTGCCCGACAATGGCCATCCAGCGCAGCACAACAAGCGTATGAAGCCGCAACCGGTAATCGCCCGGTCCGCGAGAAAAGAGACCAGCGCCAGCGTTCATCATTGCATTGCCCCGCGTACATAAAACGACTATCTCCCCTGTCTAAGAGGGGGCAGGTTTGGATTCAACTTAAACTGCCCATCCTGCCCGAATGCCTGACAGGCGAACCGAAAGTGAGGAGATGCAGATGTTGAAGATTTACGCCGGGGTCGCCGTGGCCGCAGTATCCGCACTTTTAGGTGGGACCGCCTTTTGGGTGTACACCAACCAATCCGGCGATCAGTTTGCCGAATGCCGCGGCGGGCAGGTCGGTGGCGCCACGATTGGCGGGCCGTTTACCTTGGTTGATCAAACCGGAAAAACAGTCACCGATGCGGATGTCATCACCAAACCAACGCTGGTTTACTTCGGCTACACCTTTTGCCCCGATGTCTGCCCGCTAGATAATGCACGCAATGCCGAAGCGGTCGATATTCTGGAAGAAATGGGGGTGGATGTTACTCCGGTCTTTATCACTGTCGACCCGGGTCGCGACACGCCAGAGGTAATGGCAGAGTTTGCCGATATTATGCATCCCAAAATGATCGGCCTAACCGGCAGCGCAGAGCAAGTAAAAGCCGCATCACAGGCCTATAAAACCTATTTCAAACTCCACAATGATGACCCGGAAGATGAATATTATCTGGTTGATCATTCGACTTTCACCTATCTTATGCTACCTCAAACGGGCTTTGCCGATTTTTTCAAACGTGAGGTGACGGCCGATGAAATGGCGCAGCGGGTATCTTGCTTTATTAACGCAAGCTGATGCCGCTTACCGAATACAGGCGGCAATGAAAGAGGGATGGACATGTCCGAAGATCTAAGTGCGGAAATTGGGACGGATCGGTCCTTGCTTTTGGTTGATGATGACGAAGCCTTTGTGAAACGGCTTGCCCGTGCCATGGAAAAACGCGGGTTCATTCCCGAAACAGCCGAGACTGTTGCCATGGGTAAGGCCATCGCCTCCGCGCGCCCCCCCGCTTACGCCGTCGTCGACCTGCGTCTGGAAGATGGTAACGGGCTTGATGTTGTTGAAGTTCTTCGGGAAAAGCGTCCCGATTGCCGGATCGTGGTTTTAACCGGTTATGGCGCAATCGCTACGGCTGTTGCTGCCGTAAAAATCGGCGCGACGGATTATCTTTCCAAACCCGCCGATGCCAATGAGGTCACTAGCGCGCTTCTGGCGCGGGGCGATGCATTGCCTGCCCCGCCTGAAAATCCAATGTCGGCAGATCGGGTGCGTTGGGAACATATTCAACGCGTCTATGAAATGTGCGGCCGGAATGTATCTGAAACCGCGCGCCGCCTAAATATGCATCGCAGAACATTACAACGCATTCTGGCCAAACGCAGCCCTCGCTAGGTCGCAGTTTAATTTACGCGTTAAAGTAGATCAATTATATGTGCATTCGAAGTATATTGCGTATATCTTTTATATACTGTATTTGCGCTCCTCTGAGATACTGAGGAGTACCACGTTGGACATAGATCTAAATAATTTATCACTTAAAGAACTACGTGAATTGCAAGCCCAAGTCACAAAAGCGATTACAAGTTTTGAAGCTCGTAAAAAGAAAGACGCCCTAAGCGAACTGGAAGAAAGAGCCAGAACGCTTGGTTTTTCTTTGGCAGAGCTTACAGGCGCACCAGCCCCCCGCAAGCGTACCCCGGCCGAGCCGAAATACGCGAATCCCGAAAACCCATCAGAAACCTGGTCCGGACGCGGGCGCAAGCCACAGTGGTTCAAAGCGGCCTTGGCTGCGGGTAAAACACCTGACGACATAGCGCTCTAACTGCTTAAAGTTGCTCCAAAAGGTCTGCGTGCCGCGCAACAAAGGCGGCACGCACCTCTACCGGCGGGCGCAATCGGATTGACAGCTTGTGGACTTGCTGCGCTGCGCGTTTGCCGAAAATCCGATCCGCCTCTTCTGTTGTGAAGCCCGCTATTTCCACCGCTTCCAGCCACGCGGAAATACGGTCCGCCTCTTTGATCGCCTTCTTGATCATGGTCGGCAGGACAGCAGGCAAGCCAAAGCGCCGGTGGATCGCCGCCGTCAACCGATCATCAAGCGCACCGTATCCCGGACCGACAGCGGCCTTTACCGGGCTGATCATATCGCCAATCACATATTCCGGCGCATCATGCAGCAATGCGGCCAAATACCAGCGCGGTGATTCATTGGGATTGGCTTTGCGAAAGATCTCTTCGACCAGCAGGGAATGCTCGGCCACGGAATAGGGCCAATCGCCATGCGTCTGGCCATTCCAGCGGGCAACAAAGGCCAAGCCGTGCGCGATATCCTCAATCTCAATATCAACCGGCGTCGGATCAAGCAGATCTAATCGCCGACCCGAGAGCATTCTTTGCCAAGCGCGGGGCTGCTTCATAACCGTTTCCTCTGCTCGCCTTTATTTCACCAAACCCGTCTGACATTGCCCAGCCCTATCTACAATGCTATCTGACCCATAATTGAATATTTGCCAAGGAGCACGGCACATGCCGAAGGACTATATCGTCAAGGACATCGCACTGGCCGAATTCGGGCGCAAAGAATTGAACATTGCCGAAACCGAAATGCCGGGGCTGATGGCATTGCGTACAGAGTTTGGCGATTCCAAGCCGTTGCAGGGCGCGCGGATTGTCGGCTCTTTGCATATGACCATTCAAACGGCCGTTTTGATTGAAACGCTGACGGCCCTTGGCGCGGATGTGCGTTGGGCGTCTTGCAACATCTTCTCGACTCAGGATCACGCGGCCGCAGCAATCGCGGCGGGTGGCACCCCCGTCTTTGCGATCAAGGGCCAGTCGCTGGAAGAGCATTGGGATTACCTTGACCGTTCCTTCAGGTTCCCCGAGGGCGCGAATATGATCCTCGACGATGGCGGCGATGCCACGCTTTACATCCTGCTTGGCGCACGTATGGAAGCGGGCGAAGATGTGCTGGCCGTTCCCACTTCGGAAGAGGAAGAGGTGATCAAGGCGCAGATCAAGAAGCGCATCGCCGAGACCCCCGGTTGGTTCGCCAAAACCCGTGAGGCCATCAAAGGTGTCTCCGAGGAGACCACAACCGGCGTGCACCGCCTTTATGATCTGCACAAGAAAGGCCAACTGCCCTTCCCAGCGATCAACGTCAACGATTCCGTGACCAAGTCGAAATTCGACAATAAATACGGCTGCAAGGAATCGCTGGTCGATGGCATCCGCCGCGCGACCGACACCATGATGGCCGGCAAGGTTGCCGTTGTCTGCGGTTACGGCGATGTTGGCAAAGGCTCTGCTGCGTCGCTGCGGGGGGCTGGTGCCCGCGTGAAAGTGACCGAGGTTGACCCGATCTGCGCGCTGCAAGCCGCGATGGACGGGTTTGAGGTTGTGATTTTGGAAGACGTGCTCGACAGCGCCGACATCTTCATCACCACCACCGGCAATAAAGACGTGATCCGGATTGAGCATATGCGCGCAATGAAGGACATGGCGATTGTCGGCAACATCGGCCATTTCGACAATGAAATTCAGGTTGCAGCCCTGAAGAACCACAAGTGGACCAACATCAAAGAGCAGGTGGATATGATCGAGATGCCTTCGGGCAGCCGTCTTATCCTTTTGTCCGAAGGGCGTTTGCTGAACCTTGGCAATGCCACCGGCCACCCGTCTTTCGTGATGTCGGCATCCTTCACCAATCAGGTGTTGGCGCAGATCGAGCTTTGGACAAAAGGCGAAGACTATCAGCCCGGCGTCTATATCCTGCCCAAGCATCTGGATGAAAAGGTAGCGCGTCTGCATCTTGGCCGTATCGGCGTGAAGCTGACAGAGCTGAGCAAGGATCAAGCGGATTACATCGGCGTTACCGTCGAAGGCCCGTTCAAGCCAGAACACTACCGCTACTGATCGCTTTAATTCTTAACTTGCATGGCCCGGCGTTCTGCGTCGGGCCATTGCAATTTAACCTTACGTAAACGGCATTCGGAAAGGCCCAAAGCGGCAGAATCCCACATTTTTTTGTTTGTTTGATCCCGCATTTCGTCCTAACCTTTCCGCAGCCGCCCGTTTTTTGGGGTGCAAACAGATACAGGAGCAACCAAGACATGAGCAAGAGAGACGATCTGATTGCGAAATATGCCGACGACCTGCGCAACAAGTGCAAAATGGAACCCGACATGGATCTTCTGACCAAGGTGACCATTGGTTGCGGCCCTGCGATCTATAACGCCGACAGCTCCACGGTTGCGGGCAGCGACCCGTCTGAACTGGAAACGGTTAAGAAAAACTACCTGATGAAAAAGCTCGGTCTGGCAGATAGCCCCGCTTTGATGGAGGCGATCACAGCCGTCATCAACACTTACGGCCAGTCAGAGCGCAGCAAATACCGCGCCGTTATCTATTACATGCTGGCCAAGCATTTCAACAAAGAGTCGGTCTACGGCTGACACCTTTGCACATGCAGATCGCGCACCCGTGCCCATCCAGCGCGGGTGTTCGCATTTTCGGGGTCTGAACAAACTGTATCAAAACCACCTCAAACCTTAGGTGCTTGGCCTTTGCACCGCGCAACCAGAGTTGCTATACCAAACGCATAGGACAGTATGTCCGGGACCTTTTTCAAACAGAACACGTGTGGTGCTTAGGGAGCGCGTGGTGCGAGAGGAGGGTCCTGATGGGGTCGGGGCCCTCCTATTTTTTGCACAGTTATGCCCGGCGTCAATTCACTGACCAAAACACAGCCTTCAATCAAAATAGCCAGAACAGGGGTTCCGCCCCGATTGCCGCGTTCGTCGGGAACTGGCCATTATTGCGCCAGACCGCCCATACGGCAAATGATCTGCCATTCTTCCTCGGTGACGGGCTGTACCGACAGGCGGGCGGTTTTCACCAGCGCCATGTTTTCCAGTTCCGGCGCATGCTTGCAATCCTCCAACGTCACGGGCTTCGGCATTGGCTTCACCGCCTTGATCATCACGCAATCCCAGCGCGGATCATCGGTGGTGCTGTCGGGTTCGCTCTCGCGGCAGACCTCGACAATGCCCACGATCTCTTTGCCGATGTTGGAGTGGTAAAAGAACCCGCGATCACCAAGTTTCATCGCCCGCATGTTATTGCGGGCCTGATAGTTGCGCACGCCGTTCCATTCCTCCCCCTCTTCGCCCTTGGCAAGCTGATGATCCCAGCCCCAGACGTTGGGTTCGGATTTGAACAGCCAATAGGCCATTAGCCCACCACCTTTTTCCACTCGCTGATTGCGACCGATGCAAACAGCCCCGCCTTGGCATAGGGGTCTTTCGCTGCCCATTCCTGCGCCTGCGCCAGACTTTCCACCGACAAAACCACCAGCGATCCGCACATGGCACCTTCGGGCGTCAACAGTGGTCCGGCCATTTCGACCACGCCGGTGTCCTCGATATAGGCCAGATGGGCGGTCCGGTTATCAAGCCGTACTTGCAGGGCATCGGGTTTATCGTAACAAAAAAGGGCAACGCGCATCGTGGTTTACTCCGGTTTCAAAGGGCGGGACATGAGGGCGCGAACGGCATCCTCAAGCGTGATCTGGTTTTGTGAAAGGGCGGCGACCATCTGTGTCACAGGCATATCCACCCCATGGGTTTGCGCCAGTTTAGCGACGGCCTGCGCGGTCGCAACCCCCTCGACGGTCATCGCAGGGTCAAAACTGGCCCCCTCGCCCAGCGCCACACCAAAGCGGAAATTACGCGATTGCGCCGAGGTGCAGGTCAGCACCAGATCACCAAAGCCCGAGAGCCCCCCCAAGGTTTCCACCCGCGCCCCTTGATGCAACGCCAGCCGCTGCATCTCGGCAAAGCCGCGCGTCATAAGGGCCGCCCGCGCGCTTTCTCCAAGCCCCGCGCCGATCACCACGCCCGCCGCAATCGCGATCACGTTCTTCAACGCGCCGCCAAACTCGGCACCAATCACATCGGTCGTGCGGTACAGGCGCAACACATCGGTTGAAAGCTGGTGTTGCAAGGCCATTCCAACCGCGTCATCCGCACAGGCAAGCGTCAGCGCGGTCGGCAGGCCCTTGGCGATATCGCTGGCAAAGCTCGGCCCAGTTAAAATCGCCGCATGGGCATCGGGGCAATGTGTCAAGATAACACCCGTTGGCCCCAATCCCGTCGTCAGGTCCACCCCCTTGCAACAGGCCACCAGATTGCGTCCCGCCAGCGCGCCAGCGTGTTCCGCCAGAAACCGCCCCATCGCCTGCGCGGGCAGCGCCAAAAGCACCGTCCTTGCCTGCATGACCTGCGCCAGATCATCCGCAACAGTCACTAACGCCGGCAATTCGGCCCCCGGCAGGCGGTCAATCCCGCGCCCCTTCTGGCCACGCCCCCATAGCATCACTGGCGACTGCGCCCCCAAGGTTATCGCCAAAGCACCGCCAAAGGCCCCCGCCCCGATGATTCCGATCATAGCTTGGCCCCCTTTTTGCCCGACCCCAAAAGCGCAGGGCTGCTTTGATCAAGCGGCCAGCGAGGACGCGCCGAAAGGGTCAGATCATCCCGCGCGCCGCTACGAAACCGTTCAATCCCCGCCCAAGCGATCATCGCGGCGTTATCGGTGCAAAGCGCCAGTGGCGGGGCCAGGAACCTCACACCCGAGACGGCACAAACAGTCTCTAACTCTGCCCGAATGGCAAGGTTTGCCGCGACACCGCCTGCCACCGCCAGCGCGCCAACAGGAGCCAATGCCAAGGCGCGTCGGGTCTTTTCGGCAAAGACATCCGTGACCGCCGCCTGAAACCCCGCACAAAGATCAGCGCGATCGGCCAACGTCAGCCCGCCTTTTTCGGCAATCACCTTATCACGCGCGCGCAACAAAGCGGTTTTCAAGCCCGAGAACGACATATCGCACCCCGGCCGATCCATCAGCGGGCGCGGCAGAGGGAACCGTTTCGCATCGCCCTTACGGGCCTCTGCCTCCACCGCCGGGCCGCCGGGTTGGGCCAGGCCCAAAAGCTTGGCCACCTTGTCAAACGCCTCGCCAGGCGCATCATCGATGGAACCGCCAAGCCGCGTAAACTGATCCGCCCCGTCCACCCGCAAATACTGGCAATGCCCGCCAGACACCAAAAGCATGATATAGGGAAAGGCCAATCCATCCGTCAGGCGCGGCGTCAGCGCATGGCCGGCCAAATGATTGACCCCAATCAACGGCAAGCCCGTCGCCGCCGAGATCCCCTTGCCGCACATGACCCCCGCCATCACGCCGCCGATCAAGCCCGGCCCCGCCGTAACAGCCACCGCGTCCAGATCGCCAAAGCCCAGCCCTGCCTCGGCCATGGCCTTTGACACGCAGCCGTCCACCCGTTCTGCATGGGCACGGGCGGCGATTTCAGGAACCACACCCCCAAAGGCGGCGTGCAGGCTTGTCTGGCCCTCAACCACATTGGCCAAAATCTGCCGCCCCTCCGGCCCGTCGCGCACGATTGCGGCAGCCGTGTCATCACAACTGCTTTCGATACCAAGAATGGTTATACTTTGCCGCATGTCAGCCCCGTTGCCTAAGGGTTTTCCAGCAGGTAACATTGTGTCCATGACCACACAATCCCAGATGCCTGCCTTTCTTTTGACGCGCCCGCTGGCATATAGCCAGCGTTATGCCGCAACTTTGCAGCACTGTTTCGGGCCGGGCCTATCGATTACCATCAGCCCGCTGATCGCCCCCCGCCTTTTGCAAACGCCGTTTCCGACCGGCCCTTGGGACTGGTTGATCCTGACATCGGAAACCGGCGTGGCCGCCTATGCCCAGCATCCCGCCCGCCCCTCAGACCTGCCAAAGCGTGCCTTTTGCGTCGGGGATCGCACGGCCAAGGCCGCACAACAGGCGGGGTTAGAGACGATTTCAGCCGATGCCGATGCCGTTGCCCTGATCGCCCTCATTCAAAAGCACAGCCCCGATGGGCAGCTTTTACATATATGCGGCGCGCACCGGCGCGGGGATGTGGCCGGAAACCTTACCAACAGCGGAATTCCAACCAAGGCCTTTGTTCTTTACGAACAAGAACAAAGGCCCCTATCCGTGCAGGCCGCAAATTTGCTTTCCGGAAAAAGGCCCGTTCTGGCACCGCTTTTCTCTCCGCGCACGGCGGCCATCTTTGCCGGGGCGCTTGCAGATACCTCGCAAAAAGCGCCCCTGATTTGCGCAACGCTTAGTGATGCGGTGACGGATGCGCTGGCGCAACACAAGGATATAACCCTTTGCCCGGCGGCAAAACCCACCGCCGCGGCATTAACCGATGCGATAAAGAAGTATTTGGCAGCACGTCAGGCACCTTGAGCCTGTGGCGCAGTCAGTTTAGGCTATAAACATACCGGCCCATCCGGAAATTCAAATGGAGGCGCAGCAATGGCAACCCCAAAGACCCCACGCAAACGCGCGGTCAAGGCCCAAGTGGCCCAAGATGGAAGCGCGGGCGAGCCCCTCGTGGATGCCACAACCGAAACTCCCCCCTCTGTTTCTGACGTGTCCGAACCCGCCAAGGTTGAGGATTCCGCCGTTGCCCAAGACGGTGCCGCCGATACAACAAGCCCCGCACCAACGGAAGAAACCGTCGATGTGGCAGAGCAGCCCGTAGAACCCGAGACGCCCGAAGAAAAGCCCGAGATTGCAAAAGAAGTAGAGGTGGCCGCCCCGCCGCCGCCTGTCGTAAAATCCGGCCCCGGTTTTGTGCCCTTGGTTTTGGGCGGGGTTGTGGCCGCAGGCATCGGCTTTGGCCTTGCGCAATACATCAAACCCGAAGGCTGGCCTTTCCCCGGCACGTCAACGATGCAAGCCGATTATGAACAGCAGGCCAAAGATATCGCAGATCTGCGTGCCCAGATCGCGGCCTTGCCGAAAGAAGATGCCAGCACCGCTTTGATGGGCGAAGTGGAGCAAATTCGCGACATCGCCAACACCGCTTTGGAAACGGCGCAGGCTGCAACCCCCGCGCCCCAAACAGATGTGACGCCACAGCTAGAGACGCTGGCCGCACGGATCACAGCGCTTGAAAACCGCGTACCCGAAGGCGAAACGGTAGAACCCGCCGCGATCCAAGCGCTGAAGGCCGATATCGCTACGCTCCGCAGCGGTCTGGATGAACAAAAAGCCGCCGCTCAGGAAATCATCGATGCCGCCGAGGTCACGCGCGCCAATGCGGTTGCCGAGGCGCAAACCGTTCTGCTGCAAGCCGCCGTCAGCAATGTTGAGGCCGCGATGCAAAACGGTCTGCCCTTTGCAGAACCTTTGGCGACATTGGCCGATGCCGGTATCACCATTCCGCAAACCCTGACCGATCACGCCGAAAACGGGGTGCCAACCATCACGGCACTGACCGAAAGCTTTGATGTGGCGGCGCGGGCAGCACTGAACCAGAGTTTGCGTGAGAATATGGGAAGCACCTGGACCGAGCGTGCCGGCTCTTTCCTGCGCAGCCAGACCGGCGCAAGGTCCCTGACTCCGCAGCAAGGCGATGATCCCGATGCCGTGCTGTCGCGCGCGAATGCTGCCGTTGCTGCGGGTGATCTGCAAACCGCGCTTACTGAAATCGAAGCCCTGCCCCCGGTTGCGCAAGACGCGCTTGGGGATTGGGTTGCACAGGCGAAACTGCGTCAAGACGCACAAGCAGCGACTGCCGAATTAACGGCAGCGTTGAGCGAAAGGTAAACCACTGGAATGATTTGGTCGCTCATCAAAGTATTGCTGTTTGTCGCCGCCATCACGGGCCTTACTTACGGGGCTGGTGTGCTTATGGATACCGGTGGCGGTATTCAGATCGCTATGTTGGGGGTGGAATTCACCCTCGGCCCATTGCAAACCGCCGTGGCGCTTTTGCTGCTGCTGGTTGGTGTCTGGGTGTTGCTCAAGCTCATCGGTTTTGTCGTCGCCGTTCTGCGGTTTCTCAGCGGGGATGAAACCGCGATTTCGCGCTATTTCGATCGCAACCGTGAACGCAAAGGCTATCAGGCGCTGTCGGACGGGCTTATGGCGCTTGCCTCGGGCGAGGGGCGTGTGGCGCTGTCGCGTGCTGCCAAGGCCGATAAATTACTGGACAAGCCGGGCCTTACGACCCTGCTGATCGCACAGGCGGCGGAAATGACCGGCGATACGAACCGCGCCGAGGCCGCCTATAAAAAGCTGCTGTCGAATGACAAATCGCGCTTTGTCGGCGTGCGTGGGTTGATGCGCCAAAAGATCACCCAAGGTGATACCGCAACCGCCCTGAAGCTGGCCGAAAAGGCCTTTGCCCTCAAGCCGAAACACGCCGAGATTCAAGACACTTTGCTGGGATTGCAAACCGGTCAGGGTGATTGGAAAGGGGCGCGCGTGACGCTTGGTGCCAAGCAAAAATCCGGCGCGTTGCCGCGGGATGTGTACCGTCGCCGCGATGCCGTTCTGGCCCTGCAAGAGGCGAGCGGCGTGATTGAGGAAGGCGCCACCATCGAGGCCCGCGAAGCCGCGATTGAGGCAAACCGTCTTTCGCCCGACCTGATCCCCGCAGCGACCATGGCCGCCCGCAGCTATATCGCCAAAGGCGATACCCGTCATGCGACGAAGGTCCTCAAGAAAGCATGGTCGGTACAACCGCACCCGGATCTGGCCGCCGCATTTGCCGAAATTGCACCAAATGAAAGCACCACGGATCGCTTGAAGCGGTTCCGCGTGCTGACCAAGCTCAACCCTGATCACATCGAAACCCGCCTGCTGTTGGCAGAGCTGAACATCACGGCCGAGGATTTCCCCGCCGCACGTCGCGCGCTGGGTGATCTGGCCTCTACCAACCCCAACGCCCGCACGCTTGCGATTATGGCAGCCGTGGAACGTGGTGAAGGGGCCGATGATGCCGTGATCCGTGGCTGGCTGGCCCGTGCGCTGACGGCCCCCCGTGGGCCGCAATGGTGCTGTGACAAGTGCCAAGCGATCCATGCACATTGGGGCCCTGTCTGTGACAATTGCAGCAGCTTTGACACCCTGTCATGGCGCGAGCCTGTCGACACCTCAGGCCCAAGCGCCACTGGCTCAGAGCTGCTGCCCCTGATTATCGGCGCACCGGAAGAGCCCGCGGTTGTCGTTGAAGGCAGCCCCGAAGAGGCTGAGATCATCACCGAGGAAGCCGAGGCAAAAACTGAAAAATAGGGCTACACAGTTCGACTTTGTAGTGCTATTAGCCCGCCATGCTGTGAAGCTCGGCGGGCTTTTCAATCAGAAAACGTCCAACTCCAGCATAACGCAATTGGTATCTTGGCGTTATCAGATGCCCCAATAGCTCAGATGGTAGAGCAATTGCTTCGTAAGCAATGGGTCGGCGGTTCGATTCCGTCTTGGGGCACCACCACTTCAGATAACTCATTGGTAACACTCCAGCTTTTAACACTTGTTAGGAGCCGTAGACCATGTCGGAGACCAAATCACCTACGTTCACCTTCGCAAAGGACGGGGTCTTTTACTTCAGCCGCCGTATCCCCAGAGAGCTTCGCCGCCACTATTCTTCCCCTAGGATCGCATATTCGTTGCGCACCAAATCAGAAAAACTAGCCGAAGCCAGAGCGAGACGGGCTGCAGATCAGCTGGATGAATACTGGTACCACCTCAGATCACATGATGCTGACTTGCCGGGAAGGGAATGGCGTTAATTGCGGCCCATGCCATGCCTACATCATCGCTCCCAAACGGTCTGGTGTTCGTGACTTTCTCCCCGAGGTCTTCCCCGGCTGCACCATCAGAACATGGAAACCAGCCAAGGTAAAATTGACAGGTTGGGTTGCGGATACTGTGGACCTTGTGAAGGCTTTCTTCACCAACAACCCGGATGGGGTCTACCTCTACAAGGACCTCAGGGACGATCTTGTGACCACCGACACCTCCAACTTCAACAAACGTGTTCGACGCCATGAAAGCTATAAACTCGAACTGGACAGGATGGGTCTTGAGGAGATCACCGTTGGCAATCAGCGCCACCGCAACGCCCTTGCAAGCAAGTCATCGCCCCTAGGTCCTATCGAAGGCTCCAGCTACTTCGTAGATGTCTGAGCCGCAAAAATCTGAGCGTCCTATCAATAGACAGGGCGTTCGCGTTTCCCCCCCCTAGTCAAGGGCAGTGGTATGGGTGCCACGGAATAAGTGCCACCATTGCTTAAAGGTACGGCCACCCATGCTGGTCAGACCTTGCTCCACCATCACAACCCGCCTGTAGCACATCGCAACACCACTCCTCTGAGAGGGTTGGCTGACCGAGGTGCTTGGCGAAACTATCTTTCAGGTTTCCATGAAGGCCCGCGAAGGTGCTGCTCTGGTCTCCGAGCAAGAAGCCTTGCAATCCCAACTTGATTCGATGGGCGCAGCCGTCACACAGGATGCTGAACAACTGGCGAGGCTTTCCCCGAGGGAGCGTTGGCGGCAAGCTGTGGCCGACCCTAGGCACCATCCGCAGTTACGCTGCCGATCTGCTGTTCACCTAGAATCTGGTTGAGCAGATAGGGCAACATCGGTGCATCCCCGGTGTTGCTGCCCGTGATCTCGACTGCTCTGATTTCCAACGTTTGCTCATCAATGCCCCCTCTCGGGCCATTGCTGTGCAATCGCCTACCGGCCAACGGATCGTCAGTGATCCGCAGCGCTTCAGTGCCGCGTTATAATCAGCCCAGTCCGTCGTCTTATAGGTCGGCGATGTCGGTTTACTCATGCAGGGAAGCTACCACACTGGTTTCACGACATGAATCCCTCAACCCCTTTGTGCAACAGTGCCGTGATATACCCAAAATCGAACAAGCATATCATGGACATTCAAGCTCATTTGCACGCCCCGTAACCTGCTCTATTTGCGCCAAGAAAACAGCTATGGGGGCACCCTATAAAATCAATATAAATTAATACATACAAATCAACACGTTATATATCAAATGTGAATACGTCTTGGATTTGAAAATCAACTCACTACATTTAGTCACGCCCCCCCCTCTTTGTGAAGCCGCCCAAATATTACGCTATACACAAATTTTACACGTTTTTTCGATGCATTGCGCATGCGCCAAGGGCAAAGAAATAAAATGGTAAACTATTGGCCCCTACTCTCTGAAACGTAGTTGCCCGCAGTGACGGGAGTACTTTTAGTAACGGAGCGGTCCAATGGCGACCTATACCTTTGTTGGTTACTCACCATCAGGCATCTCGTTTTTATCGGGTGCCCGGCTCCGCATAGATTCGACCTATGATGCCAATTCCGCCTCGGCGTACAGCTTTGAGGTCACCGACGATGACACGCAATGGTCTGGCGATTCCATGGTGGATGGCACCGCGGATGATACCTCCCAGCAAACGACAACCGTCCGAGATGGCGATGGCAATGTGGTGGCCAACGGGCAAAGCTATCTAGAGTATTCCAAGACCGCGTCGGACGGTTACGGCAATGACATTGTTATCTACCGCGTGATGATCGGGTCCACGACCGTTGGCTATGCTGCTGATGGTCTGCTCGTGCCCGGCAATACCTATGATTACACTGTCGATGAGATCACCCCGACAAACCAGCCGCTCTATTCCTCGATTGTCGATCAATCCCACGATCCCGATCAGGGTAACGACATGGAAGGCACCGCAAACGGGGATTCACTGCTCGGCGCTTCGGGTGACGACACCATTGAGGGCAATGCCGGTTATGACACGATCTATGGCGGAACTGGGAATGACCGCATCGGTGGCGGGGAGGGAAACGATTCCCTTTATGGTGGCGATGACGACGATTCTATTCGTGGGTGGAGCGGGGATGACCAAGTCTTTGGCGGGGGGGGCGATGATACCCTAGAGGATGATGAGGGCAACGACACCATTTACGGTGGGGCGGGCGATGATAACATCTACCTCTGGAAAGGGGATGACAGCGCTTTCGGCGGCGACGGAAACGATACGATCGAGGCGTTCGACAACTTTGGTACCGATACAGTTGTCGGCGGCGGCGACTTTGACACCCTAAGCGTCGAAACCCTGTCTGCGCCTGTCACGGTTACCTACACTAATGATGACTCCGGCACGCTGACCAATGGCGGCGACACCATTTATTTTTCCGAGATCGAGAAGATCGTCACAACCGATTGGGCCGACCTGGTCGATGGCCGGACAAGCAGAGTTGGCGCGGACTTTGAGCTTGGGGACGGCAATGATACTGCCTATGGCACATTCGGTGACGATAGCATCTCTGGCGGCGATGGCGACGATTTAATCGACAGCTGGGCCGGACTCGATACCGTATACGGCGGAGCAGGCAACGATTCCGTTTACGGCGGCGATGGTGCGGACCTGCTTTATGGCGGCGACGGCACTGATGAAATGCAAGGCTGGACGGGCAATGACACGCTTTATGGCGGGGCGGGGGATGATACGCTCCAGTCTTGGGAAGGCAACGAGTTTCTTTATGGCGGCGATGGTGCCGACACTTTCCTGATTACAGAAAAAACCGGCGCAACAACAATCAGCGGCGGTGAGGGCGGAACCGATGATGACACGCTGGATTTCAACGACTCTAGCGGAACAAGCGGCATATCCGCCACGTTTAGTGGCAACGAGAAGGGCAGCTTTGCCCATACCGGCGGTGTTGGCACCGGTACCTTCGAAGGTATTGAAAGCGTCAAAGGTACCGAATTCAACGATGAAATCGACGCATCAAGCACAAACTCCGGCATCGACATCAGCACAGCCGCCGGGGATGACACAGTTATTGGCGGCTCTGGCGCGGATCTGATCTCGGGCGAGGCCGGAAACGATTCTATTACCAGCGGTCTCGGTGATGACACGGTTTACGGCGGCGATGGTGCCGATTGGATCAATGCCGGAACAGGCGCTGACAGCGTTGAAGGCGGTCTCGGCAATGACTCCATCTATGGCGGCAATGACAACGATACGCTTTATGGCGATGAGGGAAACGACTATATTGAGGCGGGTGTCGGCAATGACTCGGTCTTTGG